>JBEPVA010000005.1:0-49404 GCA_041691295.1 Gemmatimonadota bacterium | reverse complement strand
GGCGGAGGTACTGGCACTGCTCGACACCCTGTCGCGTGACCAGGTCGTGCTTACCGCCACGGCACTACGGCTTGCAGCTGTGGATCCGGGGGCTCCCCCGTCTGCCACCGAGGCGCTCGCGACCGAACTGACAGTGACTGGTTGGTATCTCGCCACAACGGAGTCGAAGTGAGCCATCCTCGGGTCATGGCCGCCGCGCGAGTCGTCCTGCTCGCACTCGGTGTCGGCGTACTGCCAGTGGCGGTGATGGCCTTCAGGCCTGAGCGGCAGGTTCCGGGTTCCGGATTCCGGGTTGCCGCTCAGACTATTCCCAACGACACCGTCTCAACCGGTGTCCGCGAGAAACGATCGCTCGCGGCCATAGCCCACGATGCCTTTCGGCGTAGTCGGGTGCCTTCAACCCACCCGTACGACGGCTTGGCGCTCGAGCTCGCGCGTCAATCTCCGACGGCCCCAACAGCACCGAAGCCGCTCGTTATCCTGAGCGGCATCCTGTGGGGGAAAAGGCCGGCGGCGTTGATCGAGGGTATTCCTGGCCAGGAGGGGTCACGTCTGATGCACCCGGGAGATACGGCTGGTGGCATTCGGCTGCGGTTGATGACGAGGGACAAGGTGCTGCTCAGTGGCTTTGATACGACCTGGACGTTGACTATTCGAGAGGTGGGCAAGTGAGGCGAACCCTCGGCACCCTGGTGGCGCTTTTGCTTGGCCTGGCGCCCGCCTCGCCGAACCTTCTGGCGCAGTCCGCACCGACCAGCGACAGCGTCTCGGTCCATTTCGTCGACGCCGACCTCCGAGCCGTGATTCAGGCGCTGGCCGGCTACCTGACCAAGCCGGTCCTCACCAATGGGATCCCGGCGGTGAAGGTGACGCTGGAGACACCCAATGCAGTGCCCCGTTCAGAAGTGCTGCCGCTCCTCCAAGGGCTGGCGGAGGGGCAAGGATTGAAGGTCAGCGAGGAGGCCTCTTTCTACCGGGTGGCACCCAAGCCGGTCGAAGCACCGCCTCCGCCCGCACCGGGCACCCCCGGCGGGCCCGCCGCCCCGGTGACTCCCCCCCAGCTCTACGTGATCCGCCTCAAGCACGCGCGTGCCGCCGATGTGGCGGCCACGGTCAATCTGCTGTTCGGGGGCAGCGGCGCCTTTGCGGGATCCAGCGGCCTGAGCGGGGCTTCAACCCTCTCTCAGGAGCTGCGCCGACAGCAGGTGTCACCCACGCCGGTCGGTGGCAATCAGCCTCAAGCCCCGACGCCGGCGGCGGGAGCGTCGTTCGGCGGGCAGGTCACCATCGTGCCGGATGAGTTAACCAACAGCCTCCTGATTCGGGCCAGCCACGATGATTTCGATGTCCTGACCCAGGCCATCGACCAGCTCGACATTCGCCCGCTTCAGGTCCTGATCGAGGTCATGATCGTGGAAGCGCGTCACGACCTGACCCAGAGCTTTGGGACCTCGGCCACTCTGCCGCCTCGTCCCTTGGACGGGGGCACCGTCGACGTGTCCAGCACCGGGGCCGGCCTGGCGGACTTCGTAATCCACCTGATGGATTTGGGTCACGCCAAGATCAGCGCAACCCTCGCCGCCGAGCAGACCAAGGGGGATGTGGAGATCATCTCGCGTCCGGTCCTGATCGCGTCAAACAACACCGAGGCCAGCTTCCTTGTCGGTACCCAGCAGCCCTTCGTCCAGGTCAGCCGTTCACTGCCGACCGATAACAACAATCTCGAACAGGTCGTGCAGTACCGGGATGTCGGGACGAAGCTGACCGTGAAGCCGACCATTAATCAGGACGGCTACGTCTCGCTGACCATTCAGCAGGAAGTCAACAACGCCACGGGTGATGCGCTGTTCAACGCGCCGATTATCTCGACCCGCGAGGCCTCGACCCAGGTCCTGGTGAAGGATCAGCAGACCATCGTGATCGGCGGTCTTCGTGACCTGCAGATCGTGAAGGGCTCGTCCGGCATCCCCATCCTCTCGAGTATCCCATTGATCGGCGGTCTATTCGGCTCCACCAAGAAGGAGAAGCACAGGACGGAGCTGTTCATCTTCCTGACGCCGAGGATCCTCAAGACCGATGCCGATGTGGATAGCGTGACGGCGCCAAGGCTGTCACAGGGAGTTCCGAGAAATTAGTCGCAGACGCTCTTCCCCTCCCCTCTCTACCCTCTCCCATCTCCCGCAGTCCCGCCCACCACCTTCCACTCGCCAGTCGCCCTGGTCACCTGCGTGATGTCCCGCGCAATGGTCCGGCTCGACGCCAGGACCACCAGTCCGCCGATCAGTGACATGGCCGGCAGCAGGTACGCCGCCCGATCAAGTCCGAACCGATCCGACAGCATGCCGATCAGCGGAAAGGCGACGGCATCGCCGGCCAGGTGGATGAACAGCAGATAGGCACCGACCACGGTGGCACTGAGCCGGGCCGGCGCCACATCGAAGATGGCCGCGGTCAATGGGCCGCTGTACCAGGTCAGGAAGAAAAAAGCCGCTGAGAAGACGGGCACGAAGTGCGACGGATCCCGGATGGTCAGCAGCCAGATGGCCAGCGGTGCGCCCAGCACGAAACCAGCCCCGGCAACCAGCACCCGGGATGACGCCCAGCGCCGCCGCAGCAGATCGGCCAGCCAGCCGCCGGCCAGCGTACCGGCCAGCCCCGCCACCAGCCCCGTCGTTCCCAGCACGGTCGAGACCTGCCGCACTGACCAGCCCAGCGTGCGGGACAACAGCGTCGGCGCCCATCCCACCAGCCCGTTCATCCCGAACGAAATCAGCGCGCCGCCGACAAAGATGTAGACCAGCGTCGGGGTCCGGAGCACCACCCTGAGCGCCAGCCCGATTTCATCGAGCGCGTTCTGCATCACGTCGGGTGGGTTGTCCGGCCCCGGCGGCGGCGCTCGCCGAGCCTGGCGGACCCAGACAAAAATATTGATCGCGAACCCGAGTCCGCAGGCCACCGCCAATGCCGCCGTATCGAGTTTCGAGTCCGGACTGATGCGGCGGTTGAGATACCACGCCACCACTCCGCCCGCTCCGGTGCCGATCAACAGCGGCGCCATGGTCCGGATCAGTCCGCGGGCACCCAGCTCCAGCTCATGCAGCACCTCGGACACGGTAAGCGACAGCGGCGGCCGGCCCGGATCGTCGAGCCGCCAGGCCAGCAGCGCCAGCGCAAAACCCGGAAATCCAACGGCCATCATCGCCACCCGCCAGCCATAAACGGCCTGCAGCGAGCCGCCGACCAGGATGCCGGTCACCCCACCGAGTGAGATGCCCGACATGTAGATCCCCATCGCCAGCGCCCGCCGCTGGCCGGGGAAATAATCAGCCACCAAAGACGCGGCGGCCGCGGCCGCCGCCGCACCACCGGCCCCGACCAGGGCACGGGTCAGGAACAGCGAGCCGAATCCCTGGCTGAGTCCGGCCAGGCAACTAAACGCGCTCCATAACGCGATGCCCCCGGCCATGACGGCGCGCCGAGACCGCAGGTCGCTGAGTACGCCGAACGGCAGCGCCGCCAGCGAAAAAACCAGGACGTACGCCGACGCAATCCACCCGGCGTCGAGGTCGGACATGCCGAGGTCCCGTTCGATCGACTCGAACAGGGCAAAGACGACGTTGCGATTGATGTAGCTGAGCAGATTGACCGCGGTGAGCACACCCAGCGCGTACCACAGGTACTTCCCCGGCCGGCGGGGGGTGCCGGCCGGATGGAGCCGATCAGTGCCCGCCAGCACCCGCGCCCTTGGACTCTTCAGCGCGCCGGTCGCGGAATGCCAGCGCCGACCGGTACTCGGTGATCAGCCGCTCCATCATGGCTTCCCGGCGGGCATACAGCCGCTTGAGCGGCCGGGGCGGGTGCCGGGCCAGGGCGTAGGCAGTGAGCAGCGGCATCGCGACGGTGTTGTCGAGATAGCAGACCACCGTGCCCGGCAGCATCTCCGGATCGATCTTGCCCCAGCTCACCGCTTCGTTTGGCGTGGCGCCGGACAGACCGCCGGTGTCGGGCCGCGCATCAGTCAGCTGCAGGAAGTAATCGTGACCCCGCTCATCGATCCCGAGTACTTCCTGGATCTGGGGCTCGGTCTGCAGCAGGAAATTCTTGGGGCTGCCGCCGCCCACGATCAGCGCCGCACTCTTGCCGCCGGTCCGCTTGGCCTCGAGCACGATGCTGGCCGTTTCGTTGACGTCGGCGCTGACATCGAATCGCAGCAGGCTGCCGGCCAGTGCCTGTTCCGCCACGTTCATTCCAATCGACGAGTCGCCGGGAGAGCTGGTATAGATCGGTACCTCGAGATCGTACGCCGCCGACAGCACTGACCGGCGGGACAATCCCAGCGCCTTTTCCCGCTCCCGCAGATAGCCACCCAGCAGGTAGTGATACTCGGCCGTACTCATCGACTTCTGGAATTCGGGCCGGGCCGAAACTTCGCGCACAAAGGCGTCAGTGGAAAGCAGTACCGAGTAGTCGAAAAAGATGTCGTAGATCCTGACCACGCCCTTGTCCCGCAGCACCACGTCATCGGCGTTGGGAGAGCCCTGGTGCAGCGCCAGTCCCAGCGCAAAGTGGGCATCATGATACAGGTTGGCCCCGGTGGAAATCATCCAGTCGACAAAACCCGCTTCCATCAGCGGGATCAGGCTGCTCATTCCGAGTCCGGCCGGAGTCATCGCGCCGGTCAGGCTCATCCCGACCGTCGAGTCATCGGCCAGCATCCGCTGGGTGAACAGCAGGCATCCTTCGCGCAGCCGCCCGGCATTGTAGGCCAGAAAGGCGTTGTCGATCAGGTCGGCCGCCGATTCCTTCCCGGTGAGCGGAGTGGGATCGATCCTGCGACCGCGCAGGAAGCTGGCTGAAGGTCTGGTCATGGCCCGGTGGGTTGGAAGGCGGAACTAGATCAGGGGTTCGGCGTGCCGGTTGCCGGACCGAATGATAACATCGACCGCCACCGCCGGATCGTCGGTGACGGTGAAAAGATTGAGGTCGCCGGCGTCGATCTTCCGGTCGCTCAGCACCGTGTGCCGGAGCCATGACACCAGCGGCGCCCAGTACGCTTCCCCGACCAGCACCACCGGAAAATGCCGGACCTTGCCGGTCTGGATCAGGGTCAGCGCCTCAAACAGTTCGTCCAGGGTGCCGAATCCACCGGGAAAGACCACAAAGGCGGTGGAATACTTGAGGAACATCGTCTTCCGGACGAAGAAGAACCGGAAGAACATGCTGCGGCGAACATACTGGTTGGTGCCCTGCTCGTGAGGCAACTCGATATTGCAGCCGATCGAGAGGCCGTTGCCCTCGACCGCGCCCTTGTTGGCCGCTTCCATGATCCCCGGCCCGCCACCGGTGATGATCGGATAGCCCGCCTCGGCCAGACCGCGCGCCACCGCGACAGCCTTTTCGTAGTACGGATCGTCGGGTGAGGTCCGGGCCGAGCCGAATATGGTGACTCCATCCACCACATCGCCCAGCTTCTCGAAGCCTTCGACGAACTCACCCAGGATCCGGAGCACCCGCCAGGGATCGGTCTTGCGCAGCGCGTCGGGGCGCTCGCGGACGCTGGGACTTTCGAGAATTTCCTCGTCGGCCGTGACGCGCTGGGCCTTTTCGCTGTGTTGCAGCGGTGGATTAGTCATGGGCCAGGATCTCCAGGGCCGACCGGTGGTCATCGGTCGTGTTGTAGAAATAGGGCGACAGCCGCACCAGCCCGGGCCGCGCATCAGCGATGATTCCCGCCCGTGCCAGACGGGCCACATCCATCTTCGGATCGGCTCTTGGGATCGGGACAATCGCGGAACGCTCGGCCGGGTCACTGGCCACTCGCGGCGCCAGCCCGGCCGCAGTGGCGGCGGCGATCAGGTCGGCGGCCAGGTCACGAGTGGCCAGTTGTACCCGCGACAGCCCCGCTTCCCGCAGCAGGTCGAGCCCCGCCAGCTGGGCGTACACCGAGCCGACCGGCGGCGTGCCACTCTCGAACCGGCGGCCGTCATCCCGCAACTCAAGAGACGCCAGGTCGAAATCAAACGGGCGCTGATGGGCAAACCATCCCGAGGTTCGCGGCATCAGCGAGCCCGTGGTGTCGGGATTGGAATACAGAAAGGCAGTGCCGCTGCCGCCCAGTAGCCACTTGAGCCCGCCACCGCAGTAAAAATCGGCGCCGGCCTGACCGACATCCACCGGAATCTGGCCCACGGCCTGGTACCCGTCGACCAGCAGCAATGCCCCGTGAGCCCGACAGGCCGCGGCTATCGGAGGCAGGGAGTGAATGGCGCCAGTGCTGAAGAAAACATGGCTGGTCACCACCAGCGCCGTCCGGGAATCGATGGCGGCGATCAGCCGTTCGGTGGGCACCGTGATCCCGTCGGCGCTTTCGACCACCCGAACCGTGACCCCCTCGGCCTGCTTGCCCAGCCACTGATACGCCACAGTCGGAAAGTCGAGACTGGTGGTTACTACCACCGGCCGGCGGCTGTAGTCCAGTGACTCCGCCACCGCGGTCACCGCGGAACTGATCGACGGATGCAGCGCCATGGCCGATGGAGCCGCGCCAATCACCTCGGCGTAGCCGGCCCGCAGCCGATCGAGGGCCGGCAGCCAGGTGTCATACCAGGCGGAAGCACCACGCTGATCCCATAGATCGAGATACTCGTTGATTGCGGCCCTGCCCTGCCGCGAGAGCGGGCCGAGGGAACAGCTGTTTAGGTAGACCGAGTGCTCGAAAATGGGAAACCGATCCCGGTATCCGGTCAACTCAGCGGCGGCGGGCACCTGGGGGCTCGGCATCGCGCCCAATATAGTCCGCTCCCGAGGAGTCGTGACCGGGGTGCGGGGGTGAGTATCTTTGGGCATGTCTCCCATCGCAGGCCCTGACCAGTCGTCCGGCACCTGGACCGGATTGGTCTTGGCCCTGGTGCCGCGTGCCATCGTGAATCCCCGCCTGGCCCTGGATCTCATCCGGGCGCTCTGGGCTTTTCGGCGCCGGCACTGGTGGCGGCTTGCCCCGTTCCTGCCCCTGCCCGATTCGACCTATATCCGCTGGCGGATGTATACCGCATACGGACGCGAAGACGCCGTTCCGCCGCTGCAGGATGTCATCGGATTCGCCCGCTGGCGGCGGGAGACGATGCACCTGTGACCCTGCCCTCGAAACCGATCCCCCACGTCGTCATCCTCGGTGGTGGCTTCGCCGGGCTGTACGCCGCCCAGGAACTGGCCGACGCCGCCGTTCGGGTAACCGTGATCGACCGCCGCAATCACCACCTGTTCCAGCCCATGCTCTACCAGGTAGCCACGGCCGGCCTGGCCGAGAGCGATATCGCCTCACCAATTCGTTCGATTCTCAGGGATCAGCGCAACACCGATGTCCTGCTTGCGGAAGCCGAGAGGATCCGGCCTGCCGAAGGGGTGGTCGAGTTCAAAGATGGTGGTAGTTTGGCTTACGACTACCTCATTGTTGCGACTGGGGCCCGTCACTCATATTTCGGCCATGACGAATGGGAGCCGCTGGCCCCCGGCCTCAAGAGTCTCGAGGACGCCGACGAGATCCGTCGCCGGGTCCTACTCGCCTTTGAAGCCGCCGAACGCGAGCCCGACCCTGCCCGCCGCCACGCCCTGCTGACCTTTGTCGTCGTGGGCGGTGGACCGACCGGCGTCGAGGTGGCGGGTGCCCTGGCCGAGATGCGGAGTTACGCCCTTCGCCGGGATTTTCGGCACATCGACCCGCGTGAAGCCACGGTCATGCTGCTCGAAGGTGGCCCGCGCCTGCTGACCAGCTACCCGCCGGAGCTCGGTGCCCGCGCCAAGCTCGAGCTGCGCCGGCTTGGAGTCGAGGTCCGCGAACAGACGATGGTCACCCAGATCCGGCCGGACTCAGTCTCGGCGGCTGGATGGACCATACCGACTCGCACCGTGGTATGGGCCGCTGGCAATACCGCCAGTCCACTGACCCGCACGCTCAACGCTCCGCTCGATTCGCAGGGTCGCGTGCTGGTCGAGCCCGACTGTACCGTGCCTGGTCATCCCAATCTGTTCGTCCTCGGAGACGCCGCCGCCTTTCGTGGCGCCGACGGCAATACCCTTCCCGGCGTCTGCCCCGTCGCGATCCAGATGGGCCAGTATGCCGGCCGAGCCATCCGGCGCGATCTCGCCGGCCAGGCCCGGGCGCCATTTCGCTACTGGGACAAGGGCCAGTTGGCGGTCATCGGTCGCGGGCACGCGGTAGCTGATATCGGGCGTCTCCATTTCGGCGGCTTCCTGGCATGGTTGGCCTGGATCTTCGTCCACATCTTTTTCCTGATCGGGTTCCGCAACCGGGTGCTGGTGCTGTTCGAGTGGGCATGGTCGTATGTGACCTACCAGCGCGGGGCCCGGATTCTCACCGGCGAGCCGACGGCCTCCCACCCCGCAATCGCTCCCAGGCCCCCGACAGCATGAGTGCGCTTGTCGCGGCCATCAAGGCCCGCGCGGCCGAGATCGGATTTGTGGCCTGCGGCATCAGTGACCTCTCTCCCACAGCCCATGGTGCCGATTTCGACCGCTGGATTGCCAGCGGATACGGCGGCACCATGCGCTATCTCCACCGCCAAGCCAAGAAACGGAAGGATCCTTCCATGATCGCACCGGAAGGACGATCAATTGTTGTTGTTCTGGACAACTACTACTACGATAAATCCGGTCATTCCGCGCCCAAGGTGGCTCGATACGCCGTCGGCCGGGATTACCACCAGGTCACCGGAGAGCGACTGGAGCTCCTTGCCGACACGATGCGGCAACTGGGCGCCGGATACACCCGGGTCTTTGCCGACGCCGGGCCGGTGCCTGAGCGGGAACTGGCCCAGCGGGCTGGATTGGGATGGATCGGGAAGAATTGCATGTTGATCCGGCCGGGGGTTGGCTCGTGGTTCTTCATCGGCTCGGTCCTGACCGACCTGGAGCTCCCCGCCGACCAGCCGTTCGTGACTGATCATTGCGGAACCTGCCGTCGCTGCCTCGACGCCTGTCCGACCGAGGCGTTCGTGGAGCCTGGCCTGCTCGATGCCACCCGCTGCATTTCCTATCAGACCATCGAGACGCAGGGTCCAATCGCGCCCGAACTGGTGCCGCACCTTCAAGGCTGGGGATTCGGTTGCGACATCTGCAACGAAGTCTGTCCCTGGAACGAGCGCTTCGCCTCCCAAACATCTGTCGCCGAGTTCCAGCCGATCCCGAATTCACCAGCCGGGCGGGCCAATGCCTTTGAGGGAATGACCGAGGTCGAATTCCTGGCAAGGTTCGGGGACACTCCATTCGAGCGGCGGGGACTGGAGAAGATGAAATCGAACTGGCAGGCGGCCGCCAAAGGTCAGTAGTCGTTGGTCGTGAGTCGCGAGTGACCACGGCCGGTCCCAGCACAAAACTCGCCTATATTTGCGACGCACCAATGACCAACGACTAACGACTAACGCCTGAGTTCCGTGATCCAATCCCTCTTCTCCGTCGCCGTCTTCGTCACCGACATCGACCGGGCCAAGCCGTTCTATCGCGACGCCCTCCGGCTGCCCTGCACCCGCGAGGGCTCGTTCGGCGCCGAATTCCAGCAGGGAGACACCCGTTTGGGGGTCCATCCCGCGGTGCATCCGGATGCCCGTGACCTGGTTGGGCGGCACACCGGCGTGACCTTCCATGTCACCGACCTGCTCGACTTCTGCGAGCATCTCCATTCCCACGGCGTCCGCTTCATCACCGAGCCGACTCAGCAGTCGTTCGGCATCATGGCAATGGTCGCTGATCCGGACGACAATATTTTCGCGCTGTGGGAAGACAAGGCCCCGGAACAGCCGGCGTGACCGATCCCCGCTGGCTCATAGTTCTTGGCCTCCTCGCGCTGAGCGGGATCACCACCATCCGGCTGACTGCCCAGAGCGTCGACCCGGTGAGAGTCCCGGTGACCGCTGACGGTGTCGTCCGCGCCACGGCGGTGGTGGATGATGTCTTCGTCGAACGACGGATTCCAGCCGGCGCCATCGGCGGCGCCGACTGGGTGGCCTACCTCATGGCCCGCCTCGGTGTTCGCCCCATCCCGATGATGCCGGGCTTCGTGGTCGCGGTCGATTCAGCCGCCATCCACCTGCGCTCCCGGATCGCCGATCTCCCGGCCCAGACCCGCACGGAGCTGGGGCCATTGGTCGGATTCCTCGATCCCGCCACACCGATATCAGCCACCATCGTGCTTCAGTCCGCCGGGGCGCTCGCTGCCCGCTTCCACCTCGAGACGGTGAGCGTCAACGGCTTCCCGATCCCGGACGGATTCCTGCTGCCGTACCTCTCGGATATCGGCCGCCGTTATCCCATGCTGACCCGGACGGGGCGTGACCTGCTGATCCAGGTTCCGCAGGGCGGACGGCTCACCTTGGCGCCCGACAGCATCCACCTCAGCCTGCCGTGACCGTGCGACTTCTCTGGCTTTCGATTGCCTCGATCTGGACCTGGCTGATCCTCGGGCTCAGCATTCTGCTCTGGCTGCCACTGATGGGATTGATCCGTCTGGTCACGGCACCCTTCGATCCAGGCCGGTACTGGGTTGGCCTCTTCTTCAGGCAGCTGGCCCGGGTCACCGTCATTGCCAACCCGCTCTGGCGGTTCCGCACTTCCGGCGTCCGGCTCCGGGATCCCCGTCGGCCGTATGTGGTGGTGTCCAATCACGAATCGTTCAGCGATATCCTGCTGATCAGTCTGCTGCCCTGGGAAATGAAATGGATGTCGAAGATCGAGATCCTGCGGATTCCGGTGCTGGGCTGGGACATGCAGCTGGCGGGGGATATTCCGGTCGATCGGGCCAACCGGCGGAGTGCCGTCAAGGCGCTGCTGCTGTCACGCGCGGTGCTGGGCCGCAAGGTATCGGTGATGATTTTCCCCGAGGGCACCCGCTCGGTCGACGGCGAGATGCTGCCATTCAAGGACGGCGCCTTCCGCCTGGCCGTCGACGCCGGTGTGCCGATCCTGCCGCTGGCGCTGGCGGGAACCCGCACCGCGCTCCGCAAGCATGACTGGCGTTTCGGCAAAGCCATCGCCGAAGTCCGGGTCCTCGATCCGGTGGAAACAACCGGGCTCAAGACCGCGGACATCCCGGCCCTGCGGGACCGGGTGTTTCAGCAGATTCATGAAGCCCGTGAAGAACTGCGGCGGCAGCATACCGCCCGTGGGGAGGATCTGCTCGAGGATTGATGGCTGGCTACTGAACGCTTTCGAGAGTCGAGCGGACACTGTCGTCGGGCGCCGGGAGAACGGTGTCAGCCACCAGCGGAGCCGCTTCCGCCGGCGCGCTCGAATCGGCGGCGGGCGGCGCCACCGGCACCTCCTCCTGGTCCGGCGGGACCTCGACCGCTTCACCCTGCAGCCGGCGCAGGATCAGGTTCTGCCGCCACCGCATCCGGCTGGGCCGGTAACCTGGATTGCTCCGCAGCGGAAAGGGCCGCGAGCCTGCCTGCGCCGCCGCCTGGTCGACCGACAGGTTCCGCGCCGAGCGCCGATAGTAGAGCTGGCTGGCGGCCTCGCCGCCCCAGACTCCATCCCCCAGTTCCACCACATTCACGTACTGCTCGAGAATCCGGTCCTTGCCGAGCGCTGACTCGAGCCGGTAGGCCGTCACCGCCTCTTTGACCTTGCGCAGCGGATTGCGTGACAGTGAGAGATACAGGTTCTTGGCCAGCTGCTGGGTGATGGTACTGGCGCCGCGTAGCGCTTCCCGTCGTTGCCAGGCTTTCGGCAGCACCGTCCAGAGCGCCTTGCGGTCCTTCGAGTCAAACCAGTCGAAGCGCTCACGGGGATAACCGATGGCGTGGCGCAGCGAGCGCCAGTCGATGCCGTTGTGGGTCGGAAAGGCGTTGTCCTCTCCAATCAGCGCGGGTTCTCCAATGAACGGCGAGATCGAGTCGAGAGGAACGGGCTGGTAGAGACGACCGGAGGACGGATGAAGATGCGAGGATCTTCTGCCCGCCTGCCCCCCGGCTCCCCGCATCCACATGAACGCCGTCTCGGCGGGCCAGTGAGTCCGGTACCACCGGGGCGGCGGCCAGACGGCCAGCAGCCAGCCTCCGAACAGCAGGCCGGCCACTGCCGCCACGCGGGCGGCGGCGCGAAGCACCCGCTTCCGCGCCACCGTTGCTATTTCAGGGAAGGCGGGTGAGCGAAAAGTTCGCCCGTGCGCGGGCGGGCAGAGTCTGGCCCACTGCTGGGATCGCGATAGTCATGTCGGCACTGCTGGAACCGCTGGCTGCCATCAGCTTGCCGGCGGCGGAAAGGCGGTAGTTCACGAGAGTACTGTCCTTGCCGCTCAGTGAGATGGTCTGGCCGTTCTGGTCGGTCGCGCCGGCAATAGTCGAGAGCCGCACCACCGAGACTGGGAGCACCGGCTGCCCCAACGCCCGCTCGGCATCATTGGCCCGGTAGACCAACTCGGCCCGGTCACGCCCGCCGAACGCGCTGACCTGGATCGTGTCGCTGGTGGAGTCGGTCCAGGTGGCGCCCGGTCGAGCGCCGTCCGCCGGCAACAGCGGAAACAACAGCCTGAACTGGCCACTGAGTGGCGCACCCAGCAGCGTCGCCTGGCTGGCAGTCAGCGCCCCCATCCGTCCTGTGGCAGACAGGCTTCCGGTCCATCGCACGCCACGCAGTGAGTCGAGCGCGAACGGCGAGACCAGTCCAGCTTCTCGAGTCTGCAGTGAATCGATCAGAATCGTGATCGTCTGCCCGGCCTGGGCCGGTTCTGAAGTCACGGTCAGGAACATGGTGCGGTCCAGAACCTGTCCCTGGTCGGCTCCGGCCATGACCACGGTGAGGCTGTCCACGCGGGCCAAGGCGTAGTGGGCGACGGGATCCAGTTGAAGCTTGAGGTCCCGTACCACCGGTGGCGCCGGTACCGGATCGACCGTCGGACGGGCACCCGGCACGGTGCTGCCGCCGCCGCCCGACGCGCAGGCGGCGGTCAGGCTGAGTGCGGCCAGCCAGAGACGAGACTTCACTTGAGCCGGGTGACGGCAACGTCGTTCTGCACCGTGATGGGAATCGGGGCAGGGGCGTTGGGCGAGGTGAAGGTGAGGTTCTGCACGCTCTTGATGGTGCCGCTGATCGCGGCGGCATCGGCACCGTAGACCCAGGCGGAGGTGCCGGTGCCGGTGCCTTCGAAGGAACCTTCACCACCATCGCCCGACTGGCTGCCCTGCACCGCGCTGCTGAAGCTCGCCGCGATCTTCGTCGCCTTGGCGCCGTCGACCGCGTCATCACTGGTTGCGTAGTTGGCCACGGTGCGGGTCGAGACCATGCCGCCTGACACGGTATCGGCCACATCGACGGTATCGGTCCAGGTTGCGCCGGTCTTGCGGTGGGCCGCGGTCGGCGGCACGAACCGGCGACCGAGGCCATCGAGTCCCAGGGACAGCAGCGCGGTCGAGGCATTGCCGCGACTGAGCCGGGTCACCTTGCCGTCGGCGCCGTAAAAACTGCGCGTGGTCGAGCCCTTGAGGCTGTCCAGCACGGCGGCCGGAGCGTGCAGCGCACTGTCGAGCCGCACCGAATCCACCTGCATCACGATCACGGTTCCGCCGGCCGAATCGGCGGTCGTCACCGAGATGAATCCGACCGTCTGCGTGGTCTGGTTGCGCTCACCCTGGCCCAGGGCGGACAGGTCGATCTTCTGCTGGGTCGTGATGCCGATCTTGTACCGGGCCGACATCGGCGTGGGGCGGCCTGCCCATGCGGCGAGCGGAACGATGAGCGCCGAGGCGATGAGCCAGGGACGAAGCGACATGGGACTCCTGTAACGTTGAAGGTGGAGCGGGCCGGCGGACTCAGCCGTGGGCCAGGCGAGGCGGGCGGGTCTTCCCGAAAACCGCGACGATCTCGTGCTCATCGCTGGTGAGCTGGAGCAGTTTCCATCCATGCCGGCCCAGATCGTTCCGCCATGCGGTGACCTTGGACCATTCCTCCGCTGGCGCCTTGAGCACACGAATCTCCGCCGAATCATCCCAGGAGGGAGGATACGGCTTCGGTGCAAGGTAGGCTGCCGAGGTACGCGTCATCGCCGATGCATCCAGACTCAGGGCACGGGCAGGCAATTCTACCGAGTAGCCACCGGGCGAGCAAGCCGGGAACAAACGGACCCCCGCCGGGTGAGCGGCGGGGGTCCGAAGGACGGGTCGGGTCGTAAGCCGAGTTCTGTTCGCCCGCCGAAGCGGACGGATGGTCATCTGTCTGGGATGGCCGTCGCCGGCCACCTCGAGCAGCCTACCCGCGGCTACCCGCCTCGTTGCTTGCGCTCGGACGCGGGGTTGGCGGTGCGGGACGCACCTCGCCGCTTATTTGGCCTTGCTCCGACTGGGGGTTGCCGTGCCGTCGCTGTTGCCAGCGCCGCGGTGGGCTCTTACCCCACCGTTTCACCCTTACCCTTCCTCTTTGCTTGCGCTCGGAGTCGGGGCGGTCTGTTTTCTGTTGCCCTGTCCGTCGCCTTGCGGCGCCCAGGCGTTACCTGGCAGTCTACCCGATGGAGCTCGGACTTTCCTCGCGGGCAGAGCGGCAAGCCGCCGCTACCCACGCGACCATCGCACCCGGCCCGTTCTCCGGTGCGCCCTGAATATACCGGCCGAACCACTGCCGCGCTCAGCCCGCTCCGGACAGCCGGGCCAGGCCGAGCCGGGCCTGGTCGAGATAGGGCTGGAGTCCGCGGTCGGCATTGTCGTACTGTGCCAGTACCGCCAGATACTCCTGCCGCGCCTCCGCCTGGCGGCCAAGCTTCTCCAGTACTGCACCACGCAGCAGCCGGGCCCTTCCCAGCAGCCCCCACCGGACATCCATTGATTCCGTCTCGAGCAATTCAGGCTTATAGGACCGGAGCAAGTCCAGGGTCCGGTCATACTGTCCGATCTGGTAGTTGACCAGCGCCAGGACGTAGCCGCGGTAGCCTGACCACATCGGGCGCTTCTCCTTCCAGGCCATGGCATCGGACTCGGGAAGGCTAGATATCAGCAGCCGGCGGGCGCTCGCGGTATCGCCGTGGGCACTGGCTTCGAGGGCCTGAACCTCTGGCGGCAGGGGGGTGCCGGCCAGAGTCGAAAATTCCCTGAGCGCCGAATCGTCTCCAGTCTGGCCCAGCAGCAACCCGATTGCCGCGGGCCATCCGAGTCCAGCCACATCAGCGCGGCGGGGTGCAGGCGCTTCGCGGGCCGCTTCGGCCACTTCACGCCACAACCGGCTCAGGTCCGCGGCCGAGCCGCCGCCCGCGCCGTACAAATGGCCCTGATACAGCGCATGACTGCCGCTCCGGTTGGCGACGTAGACCATGCTGGGCATGGCATACCAGCGCTCCTCGATGGCACTGGCCAGGTCGAGGATGTTGTCGGCCTGACCCAACCGCCCCTGATACATCAGCGCATTGGTCCCGCTCAGTACCTCGCGGATGATCTGGCTCGGCATGGTGCCGGGGTTGAACTGTTCGGCGTCCGCCGAATCTTCCGCCGCGGTCGCGGCCGCGGCCGCCCCGGTCACATCGCCGCTGGCGAGTTCAATCCTGGCCCGGACGAAGGGCAGGTCTCCCCGGCGCGCGCCGTCTGGCGCACTGCGAATCCGCTCGACCTCCGACCGGGCCGCCGGAAAATCCCCGGCCACGAACAGCTGCTCGATCAGTGCGTCCTGGGCGTGCGGGTTATCCGGTTGCTGGCTCAACCACGCCCGCGACTCGCGGAGTCCGGTCCGCCGAGCCCGCGCGATCCCCGCGGTCAGGGTGGTGCTGTCAACCGCCGGCCGGCCAGACATGTCGTACGGACGGGCGAGGGAATCGCCGGGGAGGAGCACCAGGAACGGGTGCTGTCGCGAGGCGTTGCGCAGGATCCAGGTGGTGTGCTCGTAGGCCAGGTAATAGTCGGGATCCAGGACCAGCGCATGCTGAAAGGCGCGCAATGATTCCTGGTTGTGACGGGCGGCATCGATGGCCGCGGTATCGGGGTCGTGGAACCAGGCATCGCCCAGGGCATACCAGGCGTCGGCGTCGGTCGAGTCGACCTTGAGCAGCGCCTGGTACTGGGCGCGGGAGCCCGGGTAGTCGAGTTCCATGAAGGCCTGGTAGGCCCGGACCATCACCTGGTCGTGAGCCGAGAGCCGATCGGCGTGACGACTGGCCATCTTGACCGCCGAAACGCCCAGTGAATCAAACTGGCCGAATAGCCAGCCACGGGTCAACGACAGTTTGTAGTAGGCCAGCGCAAAGGTCGAATCGAGCTGCACCGCGCGGGTCAGGTCGCGTTCCGCGGTGCTGAGGTCCCAGCGATTCAGCTCCTCCAGGCCTGCCAGGTAGGCGCGATAGGCCTCGAGCGAGGTGGTCGTCCTCACGGCCAGCTGGGCCCGCAGATTGGAAGGAGCTCCCGACAAGTCGAGCAACCGGGCCGCCAGCTGGTCGTACAGCGCCCGCACATCGTCCTGATACTTCGCGTCGACGCTGGCCACGTCCACCCGCCGGCCCGTGGCCACATCAAACATCCGGGCCGAGAGGCTGAGCGAATCGCCGGCCCGGGTAAAATCTCCCAGCACCACAGTCCAGACCCCCGCCGCCCGGGCCACCTTGCGGGCCAGGTCCAGCCCCAGTGGTTCACCCGGCCGGTAGCCTGACTTGGCCAGCAGGTCGTGCACCCGTTCGTGCTCGACGACTGTCAGGTCATTCCACTGCGACAAGGTGAGCGTCAGCATGTTGACGCTGCCTTCACGCAGCCAGTCGACCGACGCATCTCCCCGAAGATTCTCGAACGGCAGGATCAGCAGCGAGTGGCGCGGATTGACTCCGACACCGGGCCCGGACGGTCCGCGCAGCAGCCAGGCACCGACCGAGACCAGCACCACCGCGGCCAATCCGAACATGGCGTGAATCAGCGGACGGCGCTGGCGCGTGGAGGCCGCGGACGCACCCGGCTCGAGCAAGGCCCGTCGGATCTCGGCGCCGGTCTGCCAGCGCGCGTCGGGCGACTTGACCAGCGCCCGCATTATCACCGAGGCAAGTGCTGCCGGCACCTCGGGACGGACCCGTTCGATCGGAGGCGGGGTTTCGCAGAGATGCTTGGTGGCCACCACCGCGCTCGTCGCGCCCCGGAAGGGCGGATGCCCCGCCAGCAGTTCGTACGCCACGACGCCGAGGCCGTACAGGTCGCTGCGAGCGTCGACGGTTTCGCCGGCGGCCTGCTCAGGGCTCATGTAGGTCGGGGTGCCGACAGCCAGTCCCTGCCCGGTGATGGCGGCCCGGTCGTCGGCTCCGCCCATGGCCCGGGCAATCCCGAAGTCGGCCAGCAGGGCCCGCCCCGTACCCTGGTCGAGCAGCACATTCTCCGGCTTCACGTCCCGGTGCACCAGGTTGGCCCTGCCGGCGGTATCGAGTGCATCGGCCAGGTCGATGACGATGCGCTGCACCGCGGCAGGATCCAGCCGCCCTTCCCGCTGCAGCCGCTGCCGCAAGCTCTCTCCCGGTACATAGTCCATCACGTAGTACAGCAGCCCGGTCGCTTCGCCGGCGGCGTGCACCGCCACGATGTTGGGATGGCGGAGCCGCGCAATCATCCGGGCTTCGGCCAGGAATCGCTGGGCAATGGAGGGGTGAGTGGCAAGCTCGGGATGGATGACCTTGATCGCCACTGGCCGATCGAGCGCCAGGTCGGTGGCCAGGAAGACCACTCCCATTCCGCCAGCGCCCAGCTCACGCTCCAGCCGGTATTGACCGCTGAGGGCGGCCTGCAGGCTGGACATGAGGGGACTGCGAATGGTCGTCACGCCTGTCGTCCTGTCGCTGGTCCGGTTTGCAACGCTGGGGGGCACCGCCGCCGGGAACAATAGCCTCCCGGTTTACACCCTTGAATCTGACGCATAAGAAGAGTAAATGGTTGCGATCCGAGACATCATGCGTCGCTGGGGTCCGGGACCGGGTTGAAGCTCGGTTGATCGGTCATCGCCACCTTGGGGCCGCATCAAGCCACCAGGAGCGGCGCATGACCCTGAGCCAAGAGACGGACACCGAGCGCAACCCCACACTGGCCGCAGTTGTGCTCCCGGGCGAACGGACCCGGCTTGAGGCAGCCGGCAGCGGCTGGTTCAAGGTTCTGCACCGCGATTCGATCCCGGAGGCTATCCGGGTCGTCCGGGAGCGGGCGGTGGATGCGGTCCTGGTCTCCGTCAATCGTTGCGATCGCAGTGAGCTTTCGGCACTGGAGCACCTGGTCCGCGATTTCCCCGGTGTCACCACCGTGGCCATGGTTTCGCAGGTGAATGAGGAGTCCAACGCGCGATTGCTGCAGATCGGCGCCACCGGCGTGCGGCAGGTCGTCGACGTCTCATCACCGGCCGGTTGGCAGCGGCTGCGCCAGCTCATCGGTCATCCGGCCACCAGGGATGCGGCCCGCATCCTGGCGCCCGTCATGGATGAGCTGATCATGGCACCGCCTGATGCCCGCCTGCTGTTCCAGGTCATGATCCGGCTAGCGCCCGACACCCCGACGATCCGCCAGATGGTGGCCACCTTGCCGGTCCAGATCACCACCTTGATCTCGCGTTTTCAGCGGGCGGGGCTGCCTTCGCCAAAGCGCTACCTGGTCTCCGTGCGGCTGCTCTACGTCGCCCTGCTGCTCGAGCGACCCGGGTTATCGATAGCCGATGTGGTCTGCCGGATGGAGTACAGCTCGCCCCAGAGCTTCGGCCGCCACGTCCGCAGCTGCCTCGGCATGACCAGCTCCGAATTCCGCCGGCGGCTGCCATTCCCCGCCGCGCTGAAGCGGTTCATCGACACCATGATCACCCCGTACCGGGAAACCCTGAACGCCTTCCATCCCCTGAAAGCAGGGACATGGGACAGCGGACACTGCAGGCGGACAGGGCTACCGGTGCGGGGTGATCTCGAGCCATAAGCTGTAAGCCATCGGCCCGCAGCGTGATGCCACACAGTCGCGGTCTGGTGTGGAGGAGGCGGCGCTCAGGGAAGGAGAGAGGCAGTTGCCGGTGGGACTGCGGTCGGCCCGTGAGCGTATGGCTTCAGGCATATGGCTGAGGGCTATTTCAATCCCAGCCTGGTCGACGTACTGAGCGCAATCACCGCATGTCCCGCCTTCTCGAGCACGGCTCGGCCACCTTCCTCGCGGTCGACCACCGCGAGGACGCCAAGTACCCGGCCACCCTCGGACACCACGGCCTCGATGGCCTTGAGCGCCGAGCCGCCGGAGGTGATCACATCCTCACCCACCACGACCGCATCTCCCGGCTTGAAGTTGCCCTCGATCCGCTTGCCGGTGCCATGCTCCTTGGCCTCTTTGCGGACCGCAAAGGCCTCGATCAGCGGCCGAGCCGCGACGCTAGCGCCGGCAATCGCATAGGCGACCGGGTCGGCCCCCATGGTCAGCCCGCCCACCGACCGCGCGGTCCATCCGGCCTCACGAATCGCGGCGACCCCGAGCCGCCCGATCAGGACCTGGCCCTCGGCGGACATCGTGGTCAGCCTGGCATCGACGTAGAAGCCGGAGCGCCGGCCCGAGGCCAAAACGAAATCGCCGCGCCGGACCGAGCGGTTCAGCAGCAGGCGATCGAGTGCCTCAAGGTCAGTCTGGTTCACTGCATCACTTGAAGAGATTGCTGAAGAATCCGCCCTTCTTGTCGCCTTCCTGCCGGACCGCGGTGCAGAAAGCCGTGGTGAATTCGTCCACACTCTTGAAACGCTTGCTCAGGTCCCGCTCCAGCCCCCGAGTTATGACATCTTCGACCTGCTGCGGGAAGCGGGTGCCCTTCTTGGCCTGGTTGAGCGGGGTCGGGGCCTGGCTGAGCAGTTGCTGGAACAGCTCCCGTGGCGAGCGACCCGGATAGGGATGCACTCCACTCAGCAGGTAATAGGCAATCGTGGCCAGGCTGTACACGTCGGCCTGGGCGCTCACCAGTTCGCCGGACAGCGCCTCCGGGGCAACATACTGGAGCGTGCCCACGAAGAAGCCAGTCCGCGTCAGCCGTTCTTCCGCCGGTCCGCCGGTATCCCGTGCGATGCCGAAATCGAGCAGGGTGGCCCGCTGCGAGGCGGGCTCGTACATGATATTGGCGGGCTTGAGGTCGCGGTGGATGATGCCCATGGCATGGGCGGCGCTGAGGGCATTGCCGATCTGTTCAACGATGGTGGCCACGAGGGTCGGGGCCAGCGAGCCGGACCGGACCGCGAACTTCTCCAGCGGCTCCCCGTCCAGCCACTCGAGCGCCAGATAGTAGGTGCCCTCGTCATCCCCGAAGCCGAGCGTCTTGACCACGTTGGGATGCAGGACACGAGTGCCGAATTCCGCCTCGCGCAAGAACCGTTTGACCGCCACGGGATCCTGGGCCAGTCGGCCGCGCAGCAGCTTGAGCGCCGCCGAACCGCGCTCCGGATGCTCCGCTTTGTAAACGGTGGCGGTGCCGCCTTCTCCGACGTGGCTTAAGAGGCGATAGCCCGCGACCGTGCGGCCGGCGAGATTGTCCTGGGTCATGAGATGGCTGAAGCTAGTCCTCCGCTGCGCACCGAGCAAGGCAAACCGGCTTGACCGGCCTTCGCGCGAGCGGCTAACCTACCACCCCGGGTTGAACTCATCCCGGATCACCCCGGGAGTCCTGTGATGCGACGGCTACTGATACCCACGATCCTGCTGATTTCCGCCTGCGGCAGCTGGCAGCGGGTCGGCAGCGACCACACGCCGCCGCCCGAGGAGCAGGCCATCACCCAGCTGGTCGACATGCCCGGGGTGTTCCGCAAGATGGGTCGGCTGGCCACCGGCCAGCCTCTCCCCTTCGTGGGCACGGTGGCGCTGGTGGCGGGCCCGGCCGACTCGGCGCTGGCCGTCGTGGCCCTCTCCCTGGAATCGAAGTCATTCACCTTCACCAAGAGTGGCAATGATTTCACCGCCACTTACCGGATCGAGATTGTCGCCACCCGCCAGGGCGCCCCGCCGGTGAGGCTGGCGCAGGACGAGGCCATCCGGGTCAGGACCTTTGCCGAAACCCAGCGGGCCGACGAAAGCCTGCTGTTTCAAAAGGCGCTCAAGCTGGTGCCGGGCCGCTACGGCCTGACCGTGACCCTGACGGACGGCAGTTCGGCCCGCCAGACCGAGGCCGCCGAAAGCCTGTTCGTCCCGGCCTTTACTCCGGGAACTCTCTCGGCCGCGTTCTTCACCTACCAGGTCAAGGGTCGTGGCATGCGGACCGAGCCGCTGGCCGCAATCATCAATCCCCGCGGCACCGCCGCCTTTGGCGGCGATACCCTTTTGGCCTACGTCGAAGGCTACGAGATGCCCGGCCCCCGCAAGGTGCCCTTCGAGCTGCGCGACGAGCGTGACAGCACGGTACTGCTGGGCAATCTTGCTTTTGCCGGTGGCCTGCCGCTTGAAGCCCATGCCATCCGGATCAAGTCCGACAGCGTGCCGCTGGGCATCCTGCACCTGGTGGTCGATCCCGGTGCCAATCAACGGGTCACCGGGCTGCTGGTCTCGCTGTCGTCGGCCTGGCTGGTGACCAACTATGATGAAATGATCACCCTGCTCCGCTACTTTGGCTCCACCGACCAGCTGGCTGCGCTGAAAAAAGCTTCGGCGGCAGAACGGCCTGCACTCTGGCGCAAGTTCTGGCACGACACCGATCCCAATCCCAGCACCCCGCAGAACGAAGCCATCGAGGAATATTTCAATCGCCTGGCCTCCGCCAATCAGCAGTTCAAAGGGGAGGGAATGCCCGGCTGGCGCACCGACCGCGGGGAAGTATTCATCACCCTGGGACCGCCCGATGAGATCTACGATGAGACTCCGCAGGGCAACGCCCGCGAGATCCGCTGGATTTACAACCAGTCCCAGATCACCCTCTACTTCGACGACCCCAATGGCTACGGCCGGTACCTGATGACCCCCAGCAGCCGCGCCCAATTCGATCCGGTCGCCGCGCGAGTGCGCCGGTCCGGCTTCCATTGACCGGACCGCTGCCGCCAGCAGCGGGGGGCAAGCCCCGCCTCTTCCTGATCGATGGCTATGCACTGATCTACCGGGCCTTCTTTGCCCTGATCAGCCGCCCGCTGCGCACCAGCAAGGGTGAAAACAGTTCCGTGGCCTGGGGCATCGCCAATTTCCTGCTCCGGCTGCGCGAGCGTCACCGGCCGGAATACCTGGCCTGGATCAACGACGCCGGCGACTCCTTCCGCACCGCCCGCTACGCCGAGTACAAATCCACCCGTGAAAAACTCGACGCCGAGCTGCAGGCCGATTTCGACCGCTCGGTGGACCGGGTCTCCGAGCTGCTGGCCGCATTCCGGGTACCACTGGTAGCGGTGGACGGCTACGAAGCCGACGATGTGATCGGGACCCTGGCCGATCGCGGCGCTGACCGCGGCTGGCAGGTGGTCATCGTTTCGGGCGACAAGGATTTCTACCAGCTCATCCGGCCCGGCATCGGCCTGCTCAATCCCGGCCGCGGTGGGCCGGCGGCCGTCGAAGAGCAGTGGGTCGATGATTCCAATGCCAGCCAACGACTCGGTGTCCCCCCGACCCAGGTCATCGATTATTTGAGCCTGGTCGGCGATTCCGCTGACAATGTCCCCGGAGTGCGCGGCATCGGAGAGAAAGGCGCCGTGCAGCTCCTGACCGAGTACGGCAGCCTGGACCGGATCCTGGAACACGCCGCTGAAATTCCCGGCAAGCGGGCTCGTGAGGCCCTGCTGGCCGGTGGAGATTCCGCCCGGCTCTCCCGCGAACTCGTCACGATCCAGCGTGACGTACCGGTGGTGATTGAACTGGACACGCTGGTCGAGGGTGAACCCGATCGTGAGGCGCTGGTCCGCCTGTTCGTCGAGCTCGAATTCCACTCGTTGGCCAGAAAATTGAGCGAAACGGGCGGACAGCCTGCCCTCGAAGCGCCGTCAGCTGGCCCGATTCACGAGCCCTCCGAGCCGGCGCCGCCAGCCCTCGCAGTGCCGGTCACACCCGTGACGGTGCTCGACGATCCGGCGGACTTGCCGGCGCTGATCGCCGCCCTGCGCCAGGCGCCAATCGTGGCCCTCGACACCGAGACCAGTTCGCTGGAACCGCATGACGCCGAACTGATCGGGCTCGGTCTCTCGATCGGCCCCGACCGGACCTGGTACCTGCCATTCGGTCACCGGCCGCCCGACGGCGAGCTGGCGGCACCAGCGCCCGTGAGGAATCTGCCGCCACTCACCGATCCGGCACTCACCGAATTGCGCCAGCTGCTGGCGGACCCGACGGTTCCCAAGGCGGGGCACAACATCAAGTATGACTGGCAGGTCCTGCGCCGGGCCGGTGTGGAGCTGGGCGGGGTGTCGTATGATTCGATGCTGGCGAGCTTCGTGGTCGATCCCGGCCGCCGGTCGCACGGGATCGATATCCTCAGCCTCGAGCACCTCAGCCGCCCGATGCGGAGCTTTACCGATCTCACCGGCAAGGGAAAAGCCCAGATCCCGTTCGCTGAAGTACCGGTGTCGGTCGCGGCGGACTATTGCGGCGCCGACTCGGTCACCGTGCTCGCGCTGCGGGATGTCTTTGCGCCCACCCTCAAGGCCCATGCACTCGAAGGGCTGCTCGACACCATCGAGCAGCCGCTGGTCCGGGTCATCGTGGACATGGAGTGGGCCGGGATCACGATCGACCGCCAGCTGTTCGCCCGGCTCTCGACCGAACTGACGACCGATCTGGCCCGGCTTGAGCGGGACATTGCCGAGCTGTCCGGCAGCGATCTCAATCTCAACAGCCCCAAACAGCTGGCCGCGCTGCTGTTCGACAAGCTCCAGCTTCCGGTCCAGCGCAAGACCAAGACCGGGGCCTCCACCGATGCGGACACCCTCGAGCTGCTGGCCGAGATGGGGCACGAAGTGCCGCGCCGCATCATGGAGTATCGGGAGCTGCAGAAGCTCAAGTCGACCTACGTCGACGTGCTGCCGCTGAGCGTCAACCGGACCACCGGCCGGATTCACACCTCGTTCAATCAGACCGGAGCCGCCACCGGCCGGCTGTCATCATCTGACCCCAACCTGCAGAACATTCCGGTCCGGACCCGCCGCGGTGAGGAAATACGCCGGGGATTCATCCCGGCACCCGGCTGTTCGTTCGTGGTGGCGGATTATTCGCAGATCGAGCTTCGGTTGATGGCCCATCTCTCCGGTGATCCCGCCTTTGTCACGGCATTCAAGGAGGGCGGCGATATCCACCGCCAGACTGCCGCCATCATCTTCGGCGTGCCGCTCGACCAGGTCACCGGCGAAATGCGGGGCCGCGCCAAGACGATCAACTTCGGCACCATCTACGGCCAGGGCGCCTTTGCGCTGGCCAAGATGCTGGGCATCACCCAGGAAGAGGCCCGGGATTTCATCACCAAGTATTTCGAACGGTTCAGCGGGGTCAGGGCATTCCTGGACCGGCAGGTGGAGCTGGCCCGGGAACGCGGGTATGTCGAGACGCTGTTCGGCCGGCGGCGCTACATCCCGGAAATCCGGGACAAGAATTTCAACCAGCGCGCGTTCGGAGAGAGGCTGGCCGGCAACAGCCCGCTCCAGGGTTCCGCGGCCGACCTGATCAAGATTGCGATGATCCGGCTGCATGGCGCGCTGCGTGACGGCGGATTCAGGGCCAGGATGCTGCTGCAGGTGCACGATGAACTGGTGCTGGAAGCGCCAACACTGGAAGTGCCGCAGGTGGTGGGATTGGTGCGCGATGCGATGGCGGGCGCCGCGGAACTCAATGTGCCGCTGGTGGTGGACGTCGGGGTTGGCCGCAACTGGCTCGACGCCAAGAAGGGTGGCTGACGGTCCTTCGGCTCAGCCCCAGCGGGCCGGTTTGCGGCCGCCGGGCCACCAGTTCCAGTCGCCGGCCAGGGTCATGATGGCCGGCACCAGCACCATCCGGATCAGCGTGGCGTCGAGGAATACCGCCACCGCCAGACCGAAACCCAGGAACTGCATCGCCAGCACCCGCGCAAAGGCAAAGACCCCGAAGACCAGGATCATGATCAGCGCGGCCGAGGTGATCGTGGTCGCGGTGGCGCTCAAACCCTCCTGCGTGGCCCGCTCGTTGTCCCCCGTCCTGTCATACGCCTCCTTCACTCGGCTCAGCAGGAATACCTCGTAATCCATGCTCAGGCCGAAGACCACGGCAAAGACCAGGATCGGGACCACGACGAAGATTGCGGCGGCGGGCCCGGCCAGTCCAAGTATCGAGGAGCCATAGCCGAACTGGAACACCAGTACGATCAACCCGAAGGTGGCGCCAACCGACAGGCTGTTCATGATCACCGCCTTGACCGGCACCAGCACCGAGCGGAAGGCCACCGCGAGCATGACTCCCGTCACGCAGAGGATCAGCGCCACCAGCAACGGGAACTGGGCGATCAGCAGGTCCTGCACATCGAGCGCCGCGGCGGTGTAGCCACCGACGTAGACCTTGGCGTCACGCAGCATCGTGGGACGGCCCGCCACCAGCTTCCGCACATCACGGGTTACTTCCATGGTCGTGGTCAGCGAGGTGGTGTCCTTGACCACGATGTCCATCAGGGTGACCCGGGCATCGGCGCTCAGGTAGGCGTCGAGAAAATCCGGCATCTGGCTTCGGGCCGAGGCCAGATCGCTGTACAACAGCGAATAACCCAGCAGCGAAGTCCTGGGCCTGATGTCGACCAGGCTGCGGACCTGCGCGATCCGGGGATCGGCCCTGAGCGAATCGGATAGGCGCTTGAGCCCGCGCAGCGAAGCGGCACTGACCGCGGTCTGGCCGGCCGGAAACTCGAGGACCATCCGGATCGGGATGATGACTCCCGCGGCGCCCATCTGCTCGAGATCCGCCACGCCTCGACCCGCTTCGGTCTGGGTTGGCCACCAGTGCCGTGCCGGGAGTCCGATCCGGATCCAGGCCGCAGGAGCAGTGAGCAGCGCCACGGCGATTCCGCCCAGCAGGAGCGCCCGTTTGGGATGGCGGCTGAGGCTGCGGGCCCATTTTTCCCAGACACCCGGCGCGTGATACCAGGTCAGCCGCCGGGCCAGCCAGCGGGGACGGTCGATCTGACGACCCAGCACGGCCAGCAGTGCCGGTAGCAGAGTGGTCGACAACAGTACCGCCATGCCGACCACGACAAGGCCACCGATCCCGACGCTGCGGGTATCCGTCAGCGGCGTGAGCAGCAGGGCCGCGAACCCGACGACCACGGTCAATCCCGAGGTGATGACCGCCGCCCCGGCCGTCGTGAGCGCGCGAAGTGCCGCTTCCTTGCGCCGGAATCCTTTGTTGAGCTCCTCGCGGAATCGAGTCACGATCAGCAGCGAATAGTCGATGCCGACACCGAGGCCGAGCATGCTGGTCATGTTGAGCACGAACACCGACATCGGCGTGAAGTGCGCCAGCCCGGTGATGATTGCCAGTGTGGTCCAGATGGCCAGGAAGCCAACCAGCAGCGGTAATACGGCGGCCACCAGCGCACCAAACGCCAGCAGCAGGACACCCATGGTGAGCGGCAGCAGCCGGAGCTCGGCCCGTTTGGAGTCGGCCGCGCTGATGTTCCGGATGTCGAGGTCGAGCGGGGAGCGGCCGGTGACCCGCACTTGATACCGCATCGTGTCAACGGCAAACTTGGCCAGGGTGGCGCTGATGACCCGCCGCACCGGCATTACGAGATGCGCTGAACTGTCGCCGCTGACACCGGTCAGGGAAAGCAGGATGAAGGTGGAGTGCCGGTCGGCACTCAGAAACGCGCTGTCCTGGGTGACCCGGAAGGTGGTGCGGCGGTCGGGAGAGAGGTATGTGGTATCGAGACCGGGCCGGTAGAAGAACAGTCCGTGGATGTATGGTTCGCGGCCCAGCGATTCGACCAGGCTGTCGAGCACCGCCTTGGGAAACGGCTGGGTAATCGAATCGGGCGCGGAGAAGGTGACGGCAAACAGATCGCTGAGCGGCCGGTCAAACCGCTCGCGCAGCAGCCGCTCGGCCGTGGCTGATTCGGTAGCCTGCCTGGTGGCCCCGCCCACGTTCAGCACTTCCAGCACATGCGGCGCCTGGCGGGCGGCGAGGATGCCGAGTACGGCCCACGCGCCGATGATCCACCAACGGGCCCGGATCACCCCGCGCGCCAGCAGTTCCTTCACTCGATTCCTCCCAAAATGAAGCCGCCGGAGCGCACCCCGATCGGGCTCCAGTTTCGGCCGGAATGTTACGGGAGTACGCCGAGCTACGCCAGCCTTTCGGCACGATTCCCGCATCACCGGGAAGGATGGCTCGCTTCATTCTTCTCCTGCTGTTGGCAATGGTCGCAGGATTGATGGTGACGGATTTACTCCTCAGGCATGATGCGGCGAACGGGCTGCAGGCTGCGATTCCTGGGCTATCCGCTCCTGACTCTGGCTTCTCCCCCGATCAGAACCCGACCCTTCCGATGGGCCAGCTGGCCACCGGTCGGAGCTCGCACATTGAGGATGACCGGCAACGCAGTAGCGCCCTCGAGCGGTTGACCGGCGCCGGCAGCCAGATCTATCTGGACTCCCTGCTGTCAGCCAGTGATTCGGTGCTGCGCCGGTGGCCCGAGGCGCCCGGCAGGCCGCTGACCGTCGCCGTTGTGCCGCCGGCCGATGAACCGCTCGTCACCGACCTGCCGGATGACGTGCAGCGCGCCCTCGAAGGATGGACCGGGATTGGATTGGGATTCCGCTTCGCCACTACCCTGGACACAACCGATGCGGACATCGTGGTGCACTGGGTGCCGCGACTGGAAAAAAATCGGACGGGCCAGACCGATCTCACCTGGGATCAGCTGGGTGCCGTGCGGCATTCCAGCATCCTGCTCGCCCTCCGCGGCCCTGACGGGATCCTTCTCGATGCATCGGCTCGGCGGACAGTCGCGCTCCATGAGGTGGGTCATGCGCTGGGTCTGCCGCACTCCGCCGACCCCGGAGACGTCATGTTCCCTGCCTCCCGCCAGTCGGCGCTATCCCGCCGCGACCGTGAGACCCTGAGCCTGCTCTATTCGCTCCCGTTCGGCAGCCTCCACGCATTTGTAAACCCCAGCGCTCCAACGAACTAGCTGCTAAAATCGAAATTTTCTCAACCCTCTGGTTGAATAATTGACGTCCAGCGGTTTCATCCTCCCTGAGTCTGAATCTCTGTTGCCCCATGCTGCTACATCTTAAGCACAAGCCCGGCCTGAAGTGAGTTTCAACAGCTACTCCTAGACGATTTCGCTCCAATCTTTCGTGGACTTTCCTCCCCAACCGGTCCCTAAAACACGGCCCAGGTTCTGCTTATAAAAGCCTGCAATCAGCCTCTCAAACTATTGGCAAATGCAGACACCTCACCGCGAGACCCACCCGCTTTCCCCACCGCGACCGGCCCGCAGGGCTGTCGCGTTGCTGGTGATGCTCGCCGGCCTCATACCGGGTATTGCCGATGCGCAATCGTTTCAAAATGTCGGCAGCGTCATACGCCAGGGCATCAGCCAAGGCCTGTATCCTGGAGCGGTCGTCATTGTCGGACGGCGGGACACGGTGCTCTACTCCCGCGGATTCGGCCACTTCGACTGGCGGGCCGGATCGGCTCGCCCCTCGCCCGAAAAAACACTTTGGGACTTGGCATCGCTAACCAAGGTGGTGGCCACGACCAGCAGTGTGATGGTGCTGGTTGAAAGCGGGCAGATCGATCTGGCTGCACCGGTCAGCCGTTACCTGCCGCGGTTCTGCACCAATCCCGCCGACCCTCGGCGGCAGACTGTCACGGTGCAGATGCTGCTCGACCATACCAGCGGGTTGCCGGCCTGGCGTCCCTTCGTTCACCTGGCCCGCACCCGTGACAGTGCGCTCGCGCTGCTCTACTCCACTCCGCTGGTTCACTCCCCTGGAGACACCGCGATCTACAGCGACCTCAACGCCATGCTGCTGGGGGAAATGGTCCAGGCGGTGAGCGGGGATCCGCTCGACCGTTTCGCCGAGCGGATGGTGTTTGAGCCGATGGGAATGCGGCAGACGCTATTCCGGCCGCCCCATAGCATGTGGCCCGAAGTGGCGCCGTCGGCGACCTACCGGGGTCACGCAGTCGCCGGCGTTCCCAATGACGGCAACGCGGTACGACTCGGAGGGGTCGCCGGCCATGCGGGGCTGTTCTCCACCGGCGACGACCTGGCCCGGTATGCCAGGAGCTGGCTCGGGTTGGGCCGACTGGGATCGGGCGCCGCCGTCCTACAGCCAGCCACGGTCGAGCGTTTCCTGCGTCGGACTCCGTCCAGCGGCAGCCGCCTGCTCGGCTGGGACACCCCCGACACGCTGCGGACCGAGCCCAGTGTATTCGGCACCCATCTCAGTTCCGCCGCTTATGGCCATACCGGCTGGACCGGCACTGAAATCTGGATCGATCCGGCGCAGGACCTCTTCCTCATCTTCCTGACCAATCGCAGTTACAAGCCACGGGGACGGCATTCGATCACCCGGCTCCGTGAATTGCGGGCTCGGCTGTCCGATGCCGTGGCAACGACCGCGGCTGGCCGCCTCAATATCCCCAATCAGGGTCGCTGACTTTCTCGACCGCGTCGCTTGCGTGCCGGTGCGCCTGCTGGCAGCTTTCGCGTCCATCAGGGAGGCAGGCTGAACATGCAGACATCGGAATCGGTCCGGAAAGCGCTACGGCAGGTCCGGGATCCCGAACTCAATCTCAACATCATCGATATCGGGTTGGTCTACGATGTTGCGGTGGCCGAGTCGGGCGATGTGAAGGTTCAGATGACGCTGACGTCGCCGGGATGTCCGTCGGGAGCTGAAATCGTGGCGGATGTGAAGCGGACCATCGAGGAACTCGAGGGCACAGCGCAGGTCGACGTCGAAATTGTCTGGGAGCCCTACTGGACTCCCGAGCGGATGGATCCGCGGATCAGGGCCTTTCTCGGCAACTGATCCGATTCACGCGGTAGTGGGCGCCGTCAGCGCCGCCAGCAATTCTTCTCCCAGTACTCCGACCTGCCAGCGCCGGATACCGGGAACCGTCCCGAGCATCTCGACGGTCCGGGGCCGCAAGCGGGCAATCCCTTCCAGGATTCCATTGGGGCAGAGCACGCCAGTCGTGAGACCGATGCGTTCGGCCGCGGCGTTGCGGGCCACCTTCAGTCGTTCGAGCGCCATTTCAAATTCCGGATCCCGGGCCTGGCGGCGCCCCCGTTCGATGACCGGCAGCGAATCGAGCGAGACCGTCATACCCCGGGCGACCGCGGCGAGCAGCTCCGGGCCCCGGCGCCCGATCGCGTCTGGTGACAGCCCGGGAATCCCCTGCAATCCCGCCATGTCCGCCGGCTGGCGGACGGCGAGGGCCATCAGCGATTCATTGCCCAGCACCCGGAAGGTGGCCCGATCCAGCTGACTGGCGGTCGCTTCCCGCCAGGCATACAGCTCACGCAGCACGGCGAGGGCCCGACCTTTGAGCATCTTGGCGCCCTTCAGCCTCAGAAAGGCTTCCTCTTTCGGACCGCCTTCGTTCCAGCCCAGTGCCTCGAGCTGAACGAACTCCTCTTCCGCCCAGCTCCAGCGGCCCCGCTCCTTGAGGTGGCTGGCCAGCAGGTCCCGCAGCGTCGGGAGGTACATCGTATCGGCGGCGGCGTACGCCAGCATTTCCGGCGAGAGCGGCCGGCGGGACCAGTCAGCCCGCTGATACTTCTTGTCAAGCGTGACCGCGAGATATTTATCGAGCAGTGCCGCCAGCCCGATCCCCGGCTCATTCAGCAGCTCCGCCGCAACTTTGGTATCGAATACGTTGTGGACCTGGAACCCGTAGTCCCGGTCGAGGATCCGCAGATCATAATCGGCGTCGTGAAACAGGATCTCGATGCCGGGATCCGACAGCAGCCGTCCCAGTCCTCCCAGGTCGCCAATGGTGAGGGGATCGAGCACGGCGGTCCGGGTCCTCGACGAGACCTGCACCAGGTAGATCCGGTCGTGGAAGCGGTGGAAGCTCGCCGCCTCCGTATCAACGGCCACCATCGGCTCACGGGACAACTCGGCAAATAACCGGTCCGCCTCATCCTGCCTGGTCACGAACTCCATCGCGCTGCTCAATCGACAGTTCTCACCTTCTTAGGGCCGGCAGCGATCTCGGCGACCGCCTGGGCCAGTACTTTCTGGAATAGAAGTTCCCTCCGTCCGGCGCGACGCTGCCCCCGGCGGGCATCCCTGTGGATCGCGCCTGCCCGCTTCATTATACCATGGCGTGTCAGCCAGCTGACCCCTTCCGCGTCGACTCCCGGATACCTAACCTCCCTGCATGCCACTCCCCTTTGTCGACTTTACGGTCTACCCGGATGAATGTGACGCCTACGGCCACCTGAACCAGGCCTCATTTCTCAGCCTGTTCGAACGGGCTCGGTGGGACATCGTCGCCCGGGGGCCTGGACCCAAACCGTTCACCACCGAAGGCGTCTGGCCCGCGGTGCGGCAGACCACGATCGAGTATCACGCCCAGGCCCTTCCTGGCGAGCAGCTCCGTTTTCGCCAGCGAGTCTCGGACATGGGCCGGACCAGCTTCACCGTTCAGCAGACCGCGCACAATGCGGCGAGCGAAGTGCTGGTGGCCACGGCCCAGGTGGTGTTCGTCTGTGTCGATCGATCCGGCAAGCCGGTCGCCGTACCCGACAGCTTCCGGCGGCAGGTGGCGGAGGCACCCAACCTCAGGCACGTCTCGCTCAATGGCGTTTCACTCGGGGTTGAATCCAGGGGCGAGGGACCAGCGCTGCTCTTCCTGCATGGCTATCCGCTGGGCGGTTACCTCTGGCGGCACCAGGTCGATCATCTCGATGGCTGGAGGCGGATCAACCCCGATCTTCGCGGCATGGGACAATCCTCTGCTGGAGTAGGTCCCGGCCGGCTGGAGCAGTACGGCGATGACATGATCGCGCTGCTGGACCAGAGTGGCGTCGAACGGGCAGTGGTCTGCGGACTCTCGCTGGGTGGATACATCGCGTTGGACCTGCTGCGCCGTTATCGGCCGCGAATCGCCGGGCTGGTGCTGGCCTCGACTCGCGCGGAAGGGGAAACCTCCCAGGGCCGAAAATGGCGCGAGGACGCGATCCAGCTGGGGCGGCGCGCCGGCGCACGCGGCATCGCGGAAACCATGGTGCCACGACTCTTTGCCCCCGACGCGCCGGGACGGATTCCGGCGATCGTGGCCGAGGTACGGGAGCGAATTGCGAACACCGGGGTCGCGGGGATCGTGCAGGCGCTGGAATCGATGCGGGATCGCAGCGATAGTCAGCCGCTGCTCGCCACTTTGCGCGAGATTCCAACCATGGTCGTGGCCGGTGCCTCCGATCAGTACATTCCGGAGCCGAACATGCGCACCCTGGCCTCCGCCATACCCGGCGCTGTCTATCAGGTGATAGAAGCCGCCGGTCATCTCGCGCCACTGGAGCAATCGGAGTCGATGACTGCCGCAATTGCGGGCTTCCTGGCCGGCATCGCTCGATGAAACCATTTGATCGGTTGAGGCGTCTTAAAGTGTGGCGGCCCGAGTCGTGGTTCCATGACCACCGCCAGTTTCAACTGTAGTTCCTCCAGTGGTAGAGCCCCGGTGCCGCGGCCATGCAGTTCGGCACCGGGGCTTCTCTCCATCCATCAGTCAGCTTCCCCACCACTCAGGGCACTGTAACACGAAGCCCCCGCCGAACCTGGGTTCGACGAGGGCCGGGGTGATTCATGTCACGGCTCAGCGCTTGGGGCGGGTCGGCGGCTCATCTGAAGTAAACACCACTTTGTTCTTCTCGATCGAGGCGGTCTGATCCGGGGGCACATCCTCCTCCGGGAAGATCGCGGTGACCGGACATTCGGGCTCGCAGGCACCGCAGTCGATACACTCGTCGGGGTGGATGTACAACTGGTCGGCGCCCTCATAAATACAATCGACCGGGCAGACGTCCACGCACGCCTTGTCCTTGACGGTGATGCAGGCTTCGGTGATCACGTACGCCATGCTGCTGGTCCTCCACGGATGGGCGCACCGGTCAGATCTGTCAGAAGTGCCGGTGCAGATGCGCCAAGTATTGCCAGATGCTGGCGGGGTGCGCAAGGGGCCCGGGAGGCTGATGGCGCCGTGTATCTTGCGGTTATGCGTCTCCTGCTGTGCATGGCCCTCCTCCTCATTCCGCGCCTCCTTCCGGCCCAGTCGTGCTCCCAGGAGCGGACCGCCCTGGTCCTCTCGGGCGGCGGTGCCAAAGGGATGGCCCACATCGGCGTGCTCAGAACCCTGGACAGCCTCGGCATCCGTCCCGACATCGTGGTCGGCAGCAGCATGGGCGCGGCGGTCGGCGCGCTGTACGCCAGCGGATACAGTGCCGTCGATATCGATTCGATTGTCCGGCTGATGCCCTTCAGCCGGGCGTTTCGGAAATACCGCCCTCTGGCGCCACGGCCGCTCGCGTCGCTTCATCCGCTGCTGGTCTGGGAGCAGCGACGCACCGGCTTCGAGCTGCAGCAGGGCACGGTTTCGGAGAGCGAGATCAATTCCATTCTCAACCGCTCCATGCTGCGGGGCAACCTGATCGCCCGGGGCAATTTCGACCGCCTGGCAGTGCCCTTTCGTGCCGTCGCCACCGATCTGCGTGACCGGCGGGTCGTGGTGCTGGCCTCCGGCGACCTGGCCGAAGCGGTGAGGGCCAGCATGTCACTGCCATTGATCCTGCAGCCGGTGGTCCAGGGCGATTCACTGCTGGTCGACGGCGGCCTCAGCGCCAATGTCCCGATCGCGGTGGCCCGGAGTCTGGGCGCCCGGCGCGTCATCATTTCGGACGTCAGCGCCAACAACGCCGACTCGATCGACACCGGCAGCCCGCTCGGCCTGATGAACCGGCTGCTGGATTTTCTGTTCGTGCAGGCCATGCCGGCGCGCGACTCCGGCGATGTGTATATCCGCCCGGATGTCACCGGTTTCCGGTCGCTGGATTTTTCTCCCAAATCCATTGACAGCCTCATTCGCCTCGGCGGAGCGGCGGCGCAGCTGGCCCTTGCCGAACCGCACTGCCGGTTTCGGTCTTTGCCCGTCAGGCCCTCGACCCTACCGGCCCGGATCGGACAGGTCGAATGGCGGGGCGCCCAGACGGCTGATGATCGCTTCCTGGCCCGCACGCTCAAGATCGGAGAAACCGCCGCCCTCGATACCGCCGCGATCGCCAAGGGGTTTCGGTCACTGGCCTCCGGCGAGCGCTACCGCGGTCTCTGGCTGCGTCCCTCCGGTGCCGCCGACTCCCTGCGCTTCTCGGTCGACATCACGCCCGCCTCCAGGCGCATTGCCGGCGCGGGCCTGGCCTACAGCAGTGATCTGGGCGGCCGAGTCTGGCTCGGCGTGCTCGATCGCAACCTGGCTGGATCCTCGATCCAGGGTTCTGCGGTGCTGCTGGCCGGACAGATCCGCCAGGAATTGCAGCTCGACACCCGGTTGCTCGGGCTCAAGCCGCAATCGATGGTGCCGCTCGCCGAAGTGAACATCGCCCACGAATCGGTCCGATTCTTCGGCGATGACAGCGCCCGCGGCTCGGGCCAGTTCAGCCAGACGGTCAACGAGGGTGACGCCACTATTGCGGTCGAACAAGGGCTGGGCGGCGGCTGGTTCGTGCAGGCCGGTCCGTATGGTCATCTCTGGCATGAATCACCCAGAACCGATCATGCCGCCGTAGGCCTGCAGCTGAAACTTGGCACCGGCTCTCACTCCGATGAGCCGGGATTCAACTCGGAAGTGGCCTGGACCACCGAATACACCAGGCTGGTGGCGGTGGGAACGCTTCGGATCAGGGCGGGCGGATTCCGGTTCGGCGGCTCAGCCAGGTTTGGCTGGGGCAGCAACCTGCCTCCCCAACTCACCCTGCCGCTCGGAGGCAGCGAAGGATTCCCCGGTGTGCACTACGGCGAGTTGCGGGGTGACCGCGAGGCCATGGCGCTGGCCTTTGTCGATCGCTCCATCGTGCGTCCGGTGACGATGTACCTGCAGGGCGGGGCAGGCCAGACCGCCAATGGAGGTTCGGCAGTGCCGAGCGGGCGCTGGTGGGTGGGTGGGCGGGTCGGGCTGGCGGTGGATACGCCGCTGGGGCCGATCCGAGTGGACTATGGGGTCACCCGTGACTGGCGCGACCTGGTCACGGTACGGGTTGGCCACTGGTTCTAACGTCGATTCAATCGGAGGCGGACTCCTCCATCATCCCACCGTGCTCCGCGCCGCTCGCCTTGCGGCCGGCCCGCTCCATCCGCGGCGAACCCGCGGTGCTGAGCAGGTGACTGACCGTCTCCACCGACCGGCCCACCAGTTCACGTGCCGCCTCATGCAGGTCTTCCGATTGCTGGACGAATGCGATGTTGCGTTCCATGTCCTCGGCGGACCATCCCCGGCTGTGGGCGATGTAGGGGAAGGTGGGGAACTGCACACCGAGCTCGGCATAGAATCCCAGCATCTGCCCGGCAACCGCCTGCACGTTGTCCTGGCCGCCGGTGATGATGAATGCGGCGACCTTGTTGTTCATCAGCACCCGGTTCCGCAGCGTGATCTGGTTCTGCACGCAGTTCATCCGCTCAACCATCTTGTAATACAGCGCGCTCGCGCCACCCCATCGGATCGGGGTCGCGACCAGGATGACATCGGCCCAGAACACCGACGCTTCGTAGACCTCGGCCATCTGGTCGGCGGGATCCATCTGGGTGATCGAGCAGGGCCAGGTACAGGCATGGGCGCTTTTCGAGTAGTACCCCTCGCAGGGACGGAAGGCCAGCTCGCGGAGTCGGATCAGCCGAGTCGAAATTCCGGGACCGAGGGTCGGGGCATGGGCCAGCGCCGACTCAAGCAGTGCGTCCGAGGTGCTGTACCGTGGATTGGCGGTGTCCATGTTGGTGGTGGAAATCCCCAGCACCCGGATCGGGCCGGGATCACGAGTCAGGGAACGCTCGAGCGGGTGGGGCGGATGCGGCAGGCGGGAGCGCTTGGACTCCGCCTTCAGATTCACCAGCAGGCGGCCATTGTCTTCCCGTACCGGATAGCGGGGCACCGCATCGCCCTCGTAGCCGGGTTCACCGAGCCCGGTGCGGCAGTGGAATTTCCACTGGTGCCAGGGGCAGACCAGGTACTCCCCGTCAAGCCGTCCCTCGCCCAGCGGTCCGCCGGCGTGATTGCAGACGCCGGACACCACGCCAAACGCGCCGTTGACCCAGGACAGCGCAATGCGGGTCCGGCCGATGGTCAGCTGGCGCACCGCCGGATTCCGCAACGATTCCACCGGACCCAGGTCGACCCAGTCTGATTCACTCATCGCAATCAATTCCTCGATTCAGGGGGTCAGCCGCTGATAGCTGTCGGGGGCCGCTGCAAGGTAGAGTGCATCTCCCCGATGGGATACCACGCCGCTGATCCGTACCGGCTCGGCAGCAAAGCGGATGATTTGATCGTGCAGCGGTCCACCCGCCTGATCGACCAGAAAATAGTATTGTGCACCACCCAGGGAATCACGCACCAGGAGCATCGGTGGCAGCCCACCGCTCAGGCAGCGCGCCGCACAGGTCCGGTGTGGCTTCGAAGTGCCCGGATTCATCACCCCGAGTGCACATTTGGGGTCGATCACTTCTCCTTCAAGAACCGCGGGGCCGACGATCTCGTCCGGGTCCTCCGGCCGGGGCGGCAGCACGACGCTGGCCGGTGGCAGCGCATCGCGAGCAATCTCGAACAACACCTGGTCGTCGCGGTACGCCAGGGTTCCCTCGAGCCTGACCGCGTGGCCGTCGAGGCCACGGACCTGGTCATCGGCACCGTGCTTGCCTTCGCCGGCGAGGATATACCGCGAATAGGACCGCGGACCCGTCGCGCCGGGTCTCGGCACCAGCAGCCTGGGATAGGGCTGCGTCGCGATCCAACCTTCAATCGCCGTTCGGTGACCATATTCAAAGGCGGAAGCCGCAAAGCCGCGTTGCGAGGAACTCAGCCCGACGCCGACCACCGGAATGGTTACGAGCAGCAGCACGACCAGCCGGGTGAGCCACCGGCCCTGTCTGGCCGACGCGACCGGATGGTAGCCAACGTAGAACTCGGTACGATCGCCGTCGTGCTTCATACGGATGTTCCGTCGATCCGAGCCGGCTCGACCCGCGTGCCAGCCGGCAGCGGCGCCGGATCCACTTGCACCCGGCCCTGCACCACCCGAACCGCGAAGGTGGGAATCCGCTCGGTGAACGGCGCGGGACTAGCGCCGTTGTCGGGGCAGTACTGATAGCCGTGCCACGGACAGGTGATCAGGCCGTCGATCACTCGACCTTCACCCAGTGGTCCATTCTGGTGCTGACAAACGCTGGAGACACAGGACAGTTTGCCGTCATAGCGGAACACCGCCAGCTTCTCGCCCCGGATGCAGGCCACCCTTGCCCTGGTATCCTCAATGTCGGTGACCGCGCAGATATCAACCCAGCCGGAGACGGACTCCCCGATCGGTTGATCGGCCGCCCGCCCCGCGAACCCGGCCCACAGGTGCAGCCCCACCACCATCACGACTCCGGCGGCCAGCGCGGCCGCCAGCACCAGGCTGGTCTCCGCTTGCAGCACACCCAGGGTCACGTGCGCGATCAGCAGGCCATACGCCACGTACACCAGCATGTGGAGCGTCTTCCAGACCGGCGCGGTGAGGTTGGCCAGCCAGAAATCGTGGCTGGTGGCCGCCATGAGGAACAGCACCACCAGCGCGGCCAGTCCGAGCGGCTCGAACGGAAACTGAGCCAGCTCGCTGACCCGGGGGTTGCCGGTCAGCACGCTGACCAGTGGATTGACATCTCCACCGGAGTGGAACTGGACTAGGCCGAAGACGGCATGGCCCAGCCCGAGCAGGAAGGTGGCGACGCCGAGGTGGCGCCGGTTGTACAGCAGGGGGAGGAACCGCCGGTCAAGCCGGGCCAGCGGCCCGATACAGAGCACAACGTGAAGCAGGATGAGTGCGGCGGTTCCCAATCCGCGGATCATCAGCGTTTCGGCCGTGGCATCGGGAAAGAGTGCGGCACCCAGACCGGTGAATGCGGCCAGGTAGAGCACGATGCCACCGGCCAGGACCAGATCGTAGGTCCGCTTCTGCCGGTTCCAGCCCACTGCCTGGTAGAAGGAACTCATTGGGCCGAGATCCTGGCGCTCGGCACCGGCACGGCGCCGACCAGCGCCCGGTGCCCGAGGCTGTACAGCAGCAGGGAGCCTTGGCCGGGCTGAGCATCTGGAGGCAGCGCGAAGAATCGGATTGGTTCACCACTCACTGGACCCAGTAGGGCATCGGCGGGCTGGATCTCCGAAATCGGCAGTGGCCGGTCGGTCCAGTACAGCAGCAGATCGGGAGCCCGGAGTGCCGCGATGCCGGAGAGCTGGACCGCGAGACGAGTCGAGTCACCCGCGATGCGCGCCAGCGAGATTTTGACCGTGCCAACCCTCGTAACCCAGTCCTGGGTCGCCGAAATTGTGGTGGCGCGCTCGCGCCCTGGCGGTGCTACCAGCGGCATGGGGCGCCGGACCAGGAGACCCGACACGAGTGTCGCAGGGAAGACCACAGCGGCGATCACGAAGATCATTCGATGAGCAATACGCAGCCGCCGGATCATGCTGGCCCGCCCCGGCGGCGAGCCGCATCACGGTGGGCGTTGTGCTCCTCGGGCGGATGCCCGGACCCGCGGACCACCCGCATCAGCATCAGCGGCCAGAGGGCGGTTAGCCCCGGCAGGATCAGGAGACGAAAGCCCCAGGTACCGTGAGCCGCGACCGGATCGAGCCGCCGCAGACCGCGCACCACGATGCCGATCGCGACGATCAGCCCGGCGGCCAGGTACCATGCCGCAAGGGTTACGAGCCACTGCGCCAGCGGATGAGTCACGTTGAGCCGAGTTGGAAGTCGGGCCTCAAGCCCACAGCCCGCATCAGGCGGTTCCCCGAGCGGGACGGCGATTCTCGATTCGTTTCAGAAACGACGCCACTCGCTCCAGCGCTGCCTGGGCCTCGGGAACCTGGCGAGCCCAGGCCTGCCAGACATGCCACATGCCAGGAACGATTTCCAGGGTAACATCCACCCCATCGGCCACTGCCCGATCGGCCAGGCGGGTCGCGTCGCTCAGCAGCATTTCCTCGCCCCCGACCTGAATCAGCAGCGGGGCACAGCCGCGCCGGTCGGCGTACAGCGGCGAGGCGCGCGAATCAGTGGGATCGAGCGCGCCCAGATAATCAGCGGCAAACTGCCGCAGCACCGGCCAGGTCACCATCACATCCCGATCGGCGTTGCGTTGCAGTGAATCACCGGTCAGCGCCAGGTCGGTCCAGGGTGAGAGCAGCACCAGGGCGGCGGGCCGAGTCAGCTGCCGCTTGCGCAGTTCCGATTCGAGCGCCAAAGCCAGTCCCGCTCCGGCCGAATCTCCGGCGATGACCAGGCGGGACGGATCGGGGACCTGACCGCAGAGCCACTGCCAGCCCGCCATTGCATCGTCGATCGCGGCGGGACACGGATGCTCAGGCGCCCGTCGATAGTCGAGCGAGAAGACCGCCGCTTCGCAGACCTGCGCCAGACTGCCGACCAGTGGCCGGTGGGAAAAAGGCGACCCCAGCGAATAGCCGCCGCCATGCAGGTAGTAGATGGTGCTGGCACCCGGTACGGCGCCCGCCACCCTCAGCCATTCACCCGTGACGCCCGGCTCGGCAACCGCTTCGATCGTCGCGCCTTCGACCAGAATCGCGAATCCGCTCAGCGCCTCCATCGCGTGGCGCCGAGCCCGCAGCGAGCGAGACGGGGCCAGCAGCGGCGTGATGAATTCGAGAAGTGTGGCCCGGTGGCGTTCGGCCTCCGGCGAGCGGCTCGACCCGATCACGTCGTCCGGAGAGCCGCGATCGCCTGGATCTCGATCTGGCTGCCCCTGTTGAGCGAGGTCACCGGAACGATGGCGCGAGCTGGACGGTGATCGCCGAGCACCGTGCTATACACTTCGTTGACCTGGGCCCAGAGCGAGAGGTCCGTGATATACACCGTGACCTGGAGCAGCAGGGACAGTTCGCTGCCGGCCGCGATCAGGATGGCCTCCACATTCTGCAGCGTCTGTTCGGTCTGCCGCCGAATGTCGCCCACAGCCTGATCGGGATGATGCGGATCAATTGGCAGTTGCCCCGACACGTAGACCAGCCCCTGATGCACGATGGCTTGGGCATAGTGGCCGCGGGGCGCCGGTGCAAGATCGGTTCGTATCGTTCTCATCGGCTGGCTTCCTCACATTCGCGGACGATGGCCCCGGCCGGCTTGAGGCCACTGATCGAGTGGACGCTCCGGCCTGCCTGCCAGTACTCCTGGGCGCCTCGGCTGTTGAGCACCGATCGCTTGAGCTGCCAGAGTGAACGCAGCGCATACGCCGTTCGCATCCAGTGCTTGGTTCGCGGATTCCTGAGGAGCGCGCGAGCCAGCGGTCCGGCCCGCAATCCCAGCCGGTCGATGTACGGGGTGCGGATCACGCTCACGGGTACTCCGGTGATCCGCTCCGTCAGGACAATCTGGTCCTCATCGGCCGCGATGATGGCCTGCTTGTAGGCCTCCGGTGCGAGGCATTCGGGCGTCGCGATGAAGCGGGTACCCATCTGGACTCCGGCGTAACCAAGCCCGAGTGCCGTTGCAAACTCGGCCCCGTTGCCAACTCCGCCGGCGCAGACCACCGGGGCACCGAGCGGAAGCAGTTCGTCGAGCAGGGCACGTTCATCGCGATTGCCGGCGTGACCACCGGCCCGGTTGTTCACCGCGATCAGTCCCTGCACCCCACCGGCCAAACCCTTCTCGGCCCATTTGCGTTCGGTAACGTCGTGATACACCATCCCGCCGACGCTGGCCACCCGCTCCACGACCCAGCGGGGATTGCCCAAGGAGGTGACGAAAAACCGGATCCCCTCTTCCAGCGCGATGTCGACCCACTGGGTCATTTGCGCATGATAGGCCTTCGAGCTCTGCTCGATGAGGGCGTTCATCCCGACCGGCTTGGACGTCAGCGAACGAATCTTCCGGAGACCCTCCCGGAAATCGTAGCCGTGCACGTAGGTCAGTGACAACGGCTGCACGATGCCGATGCCGCCGGCCTCTGATACGGCGGCGACCAGTTCCGGATTGCTGCAGGGATACATCGCACCGCAGATCAGCGGCACCGCGATTCCGGCGTGACGGGTAAGGGCGGTAGTCACGGCAGCGCCGGTCAGGCTTTGGGCGGGCTGAGACGCCAGCGGACCTGAATCCGGGCGACCACGTCACCGGATGGATCAGTGATGTCGCCGCTGACCAGGTGCTCCACATCGGCTCCGACGACGGGTACGGTGGTGCGGCAATCACAACTGAGCAGACCGCGGGCTTTCTTCAGATACTCGATCGACAGGCCGGTGACGATCGAGCGGACCCCGGCCGGTAGACCGGCAAGCATGGCCAGCCCGGTGGTCACTTCGCCAAGATTAACCAGTGCAACCGCGTGGACCGAGCCGAGGTGCTGACGCACCGCACGGCGGTCCCGCAGCGTGACGCGGGCGTGCCCGGGCTCGAGGATCCGGACATGGGCGCCGATGGAGCCGGTGTAAGGAACGAGGAAACCGAGCAGCCGGCTGAACAACCAGCTCCCGCCGGGGACCGGTGCCAGGTTCCACCACAACCGAAGGAGGCGTTCGGCCCCATTCGGCCGCGCGGCTACCACTCAGAGCAATCCAGCCAGTGGGGCCGAGTAGTGGGCGCTGCGGGGTTCGGGCTGGCCGTATCGACCGTGGAGGGAGTGGAGCCGGTTCCATTCCTCGCGAAGACAGAACGGATCGAGGCCATGTGGCCGGTCCACCGCCAGGAGGCCGTCGAGGTGGTCGATCTCGTGCTGCAGCAGTTCGGCCCGGTCGCCCTCGAGATCGGCAAAGTGTGTCTGGCCTTTGACATCTTCGTACCTGATCCGGATCCGGTGGGCCCGGGAAACCCGGACCAGCAGATTGGGAAAGGAGAAGCAGTCGTCCCAGACCGTGAAATCCTCTTCCCCGACATCGACAATTTCAGGATTGATGAGTGCCCACGGCTTATCCATCTCGACATACACGATGCGTACCGGTGCCCCTATCTGTGACGCCGCCATGGCTCGGCCATAGCCGAACCTGGACTGCACATCGCGCAGGGTTTCCCGCAGGTCATCGATGACGATGCGAACGGCGGTCGAGCCATGCTTGACGATCGGCTCGCATCGGGTGCGGAGAACTGGGTCTCCGAGCAGGCGAATGCGGTGGACGGTCATCGGGGGTGGTTCCGCGGTGCGAGGAATCGAGGGAAACGACTCACCTAATCTGGTATTCACCTCTCGAACGGGCAATCGCGAACATGCCCACCGAAGGGATAATCGCCTTAAGTGATTTGATATCATAAGTTTAGACGAAATTAATACGACAGAGTAATAGTAGTAGTGTTTAATAATCATAAATCATTCTGTCGACAGATCAAACGAAGGCCTATGGCCGAGCCCACATCAATTCTTGGTAAGTGTCTGTCACTAAATGACTTGACAATTAAAACCAAAATACTCTCCTTTATTGACAAACCCGACTGCGGCGCATACAATTGCCGCCCTCAGATGACCTCTGTCATGATGGAATCCGCCCCGCTTCAGATTCTGCCGCCTGCCTATAGAGGGCCGAGGGGCAGGATCCTGCTCGATCTCAAGCGAAACGGGTCGAATACAGCGCGTGGGCTGGCCCAGTCTCTTGGGCTGTCCCTCAACGCGGTCCGGCATCATCTGAAGGAATTGGAAGCCGAGTACCTGGTGCAACACAGCCGGGAGCAGCGCGGTCTGGGAGCCCCAACCTTTGCGTTCCGGCTCTCGGCCGGCGGCGAGGACCTCTTTCCCCAGCGCGGCCACGAAATCGTGACCCAGGTGCTGGACCGGGTCGGCCAGCAGGCTGGGCGCGAGGCGGTCACCGGCGCCCTCGAAGATCGGTTCGAGGCCCTGGCCGTGCGCATCGAACTGCGCGCGGCCGCCGAGCCGGCCCGCCGCCCGGATATCGTGCGGCAGGCGCTGCTCGAGGATGGGTTCATGGCCGAGTGGACGCAGGATGAGGAAGGGTACCGGCTGACTGAACACCATTGCGCGTTCCGGGCGCTGGCCCTGCGTTTCCCCGAGATCTGCGAAGTGGAGGCCCGGTTTCTCCGGCGTGTCCTGTTTGCCGAAGTGGAGCGGACGGCACACATGCTCACCGGCTGCGGCGCCTGCCAGTACCGGGTGCGGTTTCATGAATCCCGAGAGCCAGCCGGCGCCACCGGCAGCCGGAACCAGGAGTCGGTATGAGTTCATCCGTCGAAGCGCTGGTCAATCGCGAATACAAATACGGCTTCAGCTCGGACATCGAGGCTGATGAAGTGCCGCGCGGCCTGTCAGAAGACACGATTCGCCTGATTTCGGCCAAGAAGGGCGAGCCCCAGTTCATGCTGGACTGGCGGCTCAAGGCATACCGGCGGTGGCTCGAGCTCGAGGAGCCGCACCGTTGGCCCAACGTCACCTATCCGGCTATCGACTACCAGAACATCGTCTATTACTCGGCGCCCAAGAGCGTCAAGCCGCTCGACAGCCTGGCCGAAGTGGATCCCGAGCTGCTCCGGACCTACGAAAAGCTGGGCATTTCGCTCAACGAGCAGAAGCGGATGTCCGGCGTGGCGGTGGACGCCATCTTCGACAGTGTCTCGATCGGCACCACCTTCAAGGCAGCACTGGCCAGGGAAGGGGTGATTTTCTGCTCCTTTTCCGAGGCGGTGCGTGAGCACCCGGCGCTGATCCGCAAATACCTCGGGTCGGTGGTGCCGTACACCGACAACTTCTTTGCCACCCTGAACTCCGCGGTCTTCACGGACGGGTCCTTCGTGTACATCCCCAAAGGGGTGCGCTGCCCGATGGAGCTGTCGACCTACTTCCGGATCAACAGCGCCGACTCCGGGCAGTTTGAGCGGACTCTCATCATCGCCGACGAAGGGGCCAGCGTCAGTTATCTCGAGGGCTGCACCGCCCCGAAGCGGGATACCAACCAGCTGCACGCCGCGGTGGTCGAACTGGTGGCCCTCGAGGGTGCCACCATCAAGTACTCGACCGTGCAGAACTGGTATGCCGGGGACGAGGACGGCAAAGGCGGGATCTACAACTTCGTGACCAAGCGCGGCAAGTGCGCCGGGGCCCGGAGCAAGATCTCATGGACCCAGGTCGAGACCGGCTCCGCCATCACCTGGAAATATCCCAGCGTCATCCTGCAGGGGGATGATTCGATCGGGGAGTTCTACTCGGTGGCGGTGGTCAATGGCCGGCAGCAGGCCGACACCGGCACCAAGATGATTCACACCGGCAAGCGGACCCGCAGCACCATCGTGTCCAAGGGCATCTCGGCCGGCCGCGGCAACAACAGCTACCGCGGACTGGTCAAGGTCACTCCCAAGGCGGACGGGGCGCGCAACTACACCCAGTGCGATTCGATGCTGATCGGCAATCGCTGTGGGGCCCACACCTTTCCGTACATCGACGTCCAGAACCCGACCGCGTCGGTCGAGCATGAAGCGTCAACATCGAAAATCGGTGAAGACCAGATTTTCTACCTCAAGCAGCGCGGGCTCAACACCGAGAACGCCATTTCGATAATCGTGAACGGATTCTGCAAGGAAGTGTTCAAGGAATTGCCGATGGAGTTCGCGGTTGAAGCCCAGAAGCTGCTGGGGATCACGCTCGAGGGCAGCGTCGGATAACTGCAGCCGTTAGTCGTCCGCCATTGGCCGTTGGCAATCGGCCGATGACTTGGTGCTGACGGCTCAGGGCTAACGGCTTTCGTTCAAGGAGTATTGAGTGCTGGAAATCAGAGGCCTTCACGCCCGCGCGGGCGACAAGGAAATTCTCCGCGGCATCGACCTCACCGTGAACGCCGGTGAGATCCATGCCATCATGGGTCCCAACGGTTCCGGCAAGAGTACGCTGGCGCAGGTGCTGGCCGGTCACCCGGCCTATGAGGTCACCGCCGGTGAGATCAGCTACTTCGGCCAGGACCTGCTCGACATGGAGCCGGAGGCACGGGCCCTGGCGGGGGTGTTCCTGGCCTTCCAGTATCCGGTCGAGATTCCCGGTGTGAGCAACGCCTACTTCCTGCGGGCTGCCTACAATGAGCAGCGCAAGGCGCGAGGGGAAGAAGAGGTCGATCCAATCGACTTCATCGAGCTGCTGGAGAGCAAGGCGCGGCTGGTCGAGTGGGGACCGGAAGTCCTGTCCCGGCCGGTCAATGCCGGCTTCTCGGGCGGGGAAAAGAAGCGCAACGAGATCCTGCAGATGGCCGTCCTCGAGCCGAAGCTCGCCGTCCTCGACGAAACCGATTCCGGGCTCGACATCGACGCGCTGCGCATCGTGGCCGACGGGGTCAACAAGCTCCGCCGTCCGGATAACGCGGCCATCGTCGTGACCCACTATCAGCGACTGCTCAACTACATCGTGCCGGACCGAGTCCACGTCCTTGCCGGCGGCAGGATCATCCGCTCCGGTGACAAGGCCCTGGCGCTCGAACTCGAGGCGCGCGGCTACGACTGGCTGCTGGAAGCGGCGGGAGCCGGAGTGTGACTGCGGTGACGATCAGACCGGCCCGGTCCACCAAGCCAGCCATTGCCCCGGGTACTGGCTGGGCTGGACGGCTGCAGAGTGCCACGCCCGTGGGACCGGCTGCGCTGCGGAGCGAGGCGGCCGCCCGATTCGAGTCACTGGGATTCCCCGGATCCCGGGATGAAGACTGGCGGTTTACGCCGCTTACGCCGATAACCCAGCGGGCCTGGTCCCGGCCCGCCGAGTTCAAGCTGCCCGGCCTTGCGGAAGCCGACGCGCTGGCCATGGGAAATCCTGACTGGCACCGCCTGGTATTCGTGAACGGCCGGCTTGAAGCCGGCTTGTGCCGGGTCGGGCCGCTGCCGCGCGGGATCCGGCTGGGCAGTCTGCGCCGAGGGTTGGAGGTCGACGCCGCTCCGCTGTCCCGGTTCCTCGGCCAGGCAGCCGGGTTCGAACAGCAAGCCCTGACCGCGCTCAACACCGCGCTGTTTGAAGACGGCGCCTGTCTGTCCGTCGGCGCCGGGCTCGAGCTCACCACGCCAGTCGAGCTGCTGTTCCTGACCCACCCGGGGGCCGCGCCCGCTTCCATCCACCCGCGCAACCTGGTCGTCCTCGGGCCGAATGCCCGGGCCACGGTCATGGAAACCTACCGTTCCCTGGGCGACGGACCGCACTTCACCAATCCGGTGACGGAGGCGGTGGTCCAGCGGGGTGCGCACTTGAGTCACCTCAAGGTGGGCCTGGAAAATCAGCAAGCCGCGCACCTCGGCCGGTTTGCGGTCACCAACGAGCAGGACAGCCAGCTGACCTCACTGGCCGTGAGCCTGGGCGGGGCACTGCACCGCAACGATCTCGATGTCGAGATGAACGGTACCGGCTGCGAAGTGACCCTCAATGGGCTGTACATGGGCCAGGGCCAGCAGCTGCTGGACAATCACACCTCGATCCGCCACAGCCACGAGTCCTGTGCCAGCCGGGAAGTGTACGTCGGGGTGCTCGACGACCAGTCGCACGGCGTGTTCAACGGCAAGGTGTACGTCACTCCCGAAGCCCAGAAGACCGACGGCAAGCAGACCAATCGTAACCTGCTGCTGTCGGACCGGGCCCGGATCGACACCAAGCCCCAGCTCGAAATCTTTGCCGACGACGTGAAGTGCACCCACGGTGCCACCGTCGGCCGGCTGGATGAGATGGGCATCTTTTATCTGCAGAGTCGGGGCATCGCCGGCCCACTGGCCCGCCGGCTGCTGACCTTCGCGTTTGCGGCCGAGGTCCTGAAGGATCTGCCCTTCCCGGCAGTCCGCCAGCGGATCGAGGCGCTGATCCTGGCCCGCCTCGACGGCCGCACCGAAAAATGAATTCGATGGCGGCCCCGGCAATCGTGCCTGCGGCTCCGCCGCGCAGTGGCCGGTTCGATCTCGAACTCGTCCGCCGGGACTTCCCCGCCCTGGATCAGCTGGTCAACGGCCATCCGCTGGTCTACCTCGACAGTGGGGCAACGGCTCAGAAGCCGTTGGCGGTCATCGAAGCCCTCACCGGCTTCCTGACCCGGGACAACGCCAATGTGCATCGTGGCGTCCATACCCTCAGCCAGCGGGCCACCGAGCTGTACGACAAGGCCCGCGAGCGGACCCGCCGTTTCCTCGGTGCGGCCGAGGCGGACGAGGTCATCTTCACCGCCGGCACCACGGCCGCGATCAATCTCGTGGCCCAGAGCTGGGGCCGGCGCTTTCTGTCCCCGGGCGACGAGATCCTGCTCACGGAGCTCGAGCACCATTCGAACATCGTGCCCTGGCAGCTGATCCGGGACTTTACTGGCGCGGTAATCAAGGTCATCCCGATCAACGGTGCCGGCGACCTCGATCTCGCGTCGCTCGACCGGCTGCTCTCTAGACGGACCCGCCTGGTTGCCCTGACCCACGTCTCGAACGTCCTCGGCACGGTCAACCCAATCCGCCAGATCGCCGATCGAGCCCACGCCGTCGGGGCTCTGGTCCTGGTGGATGGAGCGCAATCCGCGCCTCACCTGCCAATCGATGTCCGGGCGCTGGGCGCCGATTTCTTCATTTTCTCCGGACACAAATTGTACGGCCCGACCGGCGTCGGCGTGCTGTATGGCCGCCGGGAGCTGCTCGACCGGATGCCGCCGTGGCAGGGCGGCGGCGGGATGATCGGCAGGGTGAGCTTCCAGGAATCCACCTTTGCGCCGGTGCCGAACCGGTTCGAGGCCGGTACTCCCCCGATCGCCGAGGCCATCGGACTGGCCGCCGCCATGGACTATCTCGAATCCATCCCGGCCGCCGATCTCATCAGCCACGAAGCATCGTTGCTCCGGTATGCCGAACGACGGCTGGCCGAGGTATCGGGAGTCCGGGTGCTGGGTCGGCCGGGTGAGCGAGTCGGGGTAGTGTCGTTTACCGTTGATGACACTCACCCGCACGATGTCGGCACCATCCTGGATCACCAGGGAATTGCAGTCAGGACTGGCCACCACTGTGCCCAGCCGTTAATGCATCGGCTGGACGTGCCATCGACCGTCCGTGCATCCTTCGGTCTCTATAACAGAGTCGCCGACGTGGACGCCCTGGTTGACGGGCTGGGCAAGGTCCGTCAGGTCATGAGCGCATGAGCGACCTGACCGAGCTGTACCAGAACCTGATTCTCGATCACAACCGGTCGCCCAGGAATTACCGGGTGATGGAGCAGCCGGATCGCTCGGCCGAGGGTTACAATCCGAGTTGCGGGGATCAATTGACCCTGTGGCTCAAGTTTGACGGGGACCTGATCGCCGATGCCAGCTTCCAGGGCAACGGCTGCGCGATTTCCCGGGCTTCGGCCTCGCTGATGACGTCCTCGATCAAGGGCCGGACCCGGTCGGAGGCGGTCGCGATGCTGGACGGATTCCAGCAGATGATCACCGGACAAGCCGCGTCCGACGGCGCGGCACTGCCGGCCAAACTCAGCGCCTTTGCCGGCGTGGCCGAACACCCCTCGCGGGTGAAGTGCGCCGGATTGGCCTGGCACGCGTTGAAGAACGCCCTGAAGGACTAGAGCGGGGAGAGTAGAGCGGAGAGGGGCGTTTGTCCCCGCTTCACTCGCCACTCTCCGGTTCACCATTTGAAACTGTACTACCACCAGAATGGGAGTTCACATGCCGTACGATCCGCGGATGGTTCAGCCGATGCGTGAAGAGATGGTCAAGATGGGTGCCCGCGAGCTTACCTCCGTCGCGGATGTCGATGCCACCTTTGGCGACCCGAAGGGCACCATGCTGGTCTTCGTCAACTCGGTCTGCGGCTGCGCCGCGGGTAATGCCCGGCCGGCGCTGTCCTACGCCCTGGCCCACGGGACCAAGCCCGACCAGGTCGTCACCGTGTTCGCTGGCCAGGACCTCGAAGCCACGGCCCGGGCCCGCCAGTTCTTCGCCGACTACCAGCCCAGCTCACCATCGATGGCGCTGTTCAAGGACGGCGAGGTGGTGCACTTCGTCCACCGCCACCAGATCGAAGGCAAGACGCCACAGTCGGTGGCTGAGAGTCTGACCGCCGCCTTTGATCAGCACTGCGCCACCACCAAGGTCGCGTGACCGGCCACGTCTTCCACCCGGGCCACTCGGCGCTGCACGGTATTACCGTGGTGCTCGATACCCGGAAGGGCATGACCTACGTGGGGCGCTTCCACGAGGAAACCTCCGGCGGGATGCTGTTGCATGACGCCGCCGGGTTCGACTCGGCCAGTGGTAACAGCCGTGAGGATTTTCTCCGCAAGACGGCCAAGTTCGGGGTCCGGATCGACCACAAGCATATTGTGGTGCCGACCGAAGAGGT
>JBEPVA010000004.1:0-50152 GCA_041691295.1 Gemmatimonadota bacterium | reverse complement strand
AGACTGTCGGAATGCCAGGTGGCACACCAGGTCTCCGAAAATGATCGACGCTCCTGCCCCCCTGCCCCCCCGCCCCCCGGCGCCACGAGACAATCTTACGGTGGCACTCCGAATCACTGGCGCCGCAGTCTTCCTCTTCATCTACCTCCCGCTCCTCGTCGTGGTGCTGTACGCCTTTCACGAGCCCAGCATCGTGGCCTGGCCGTTCAAGGGGTGGACCCTCAAGTGGTTCGTGGCACTGGCACACGACCGGGGCTTGCTCGATGCCGCGCTGGCCAGTCTCAAGCTCGCCCTGATGGCCACGCTCCTGGCACTGGGTGTCGGAGTCCCCGGCGCCTTCGTGCTCGACCGGTTCGACTTTCCCGGCAAGACCATCTTCGAACGGCTGGTGCTGCTGCCGCTGATCCTGCCGGGAATCATCACCGGCGTGGCGATGCTGACCTTCTTCTCGTTCATCGGGCTCAGCCTGTCGAGCGGCTTCCCGGTGATTCCCGGCTGGCCGGTGGTGCTGGGCCATGGCGCGGCGCTGACCTCGATCGTGGTCACCCAGGTCTACGCCCGGTTGCGGCGGTTCGATCGGGCCCAGGAGGAGGCCAGCCAGGATCTGTTCGCCAACGAGTGGCAGACCTTCTGGCTGGTCACCCTCCCCAACATCCGCTCCGCCGTCCTCGGCTCCGCGCTGCTGGTGCTGACCCTGAGCCTCGACGAAATCGCCGTGACTTTTTTCCTGATCGGACGGCAGAACACCATTCCGCTGCAGATCTGGGGAATGCTGCGCCGAGGGATTACCCCGGAGGTCAATGCGGCGGCCACCGTGATCTTCGCGCTGTCGGTGATAATCATCGTGGCGTGGGCGCGGCTCATGCGAGAAGACCGGTGACGGGAGATGGAAGCAGGGGGAGAGGAGAGGGCAAGAGCAGGATCGTGGCAGTCATGCAATTCCCATCTCCCTTCTTCTCCCTCCCCTCTCCCGCAGTTCAGGCCCCCTTCCGCCTATCACCGCCGCCGTTAGCTTAGCTCCGTATGCATTCCAGCTCCCCGCTCCGCCGCACCTCCCTGATCCGCACCGCCGGCACCTCGGCCGCGGTGACCTGGGATGCCGCCGGCGGCGTGGGTCTCCGGCTCGACAAGGACGAATGGTGAGGTGCAGCCATTAGCCGTTAGTGAGTAGCCGTTAGCTACTGGCTACTGACTGCTTGCGAACGGCTAACAGCTCACAATTAACGGCTTTTTCGTCTCTCACTTCGAGTTCCGAATGCCAACCACCTACGACTCCGTCATCATCGGTGCCGGCCACAACGGCCTGGTTACCGCTGCCTACCTGGCCCGCGCCGGTCAGAAGGTCCTTGTCCTCGAGCGCCGAGACTTGGTGGGCGGCTGCGCCGTCACCGAGGAGCTGTGGCCGGGGTTCAAGGTGTCCACCGCCAGCTACGTCAACAGCCTGTTCCGGCCCGAGATCATCCGGGACCTCGAGCTCAAGCGCCATGGCTTTGCCATGCTGCCGCGGAGCCCGTCGAGCTTTACTCCCTTTCCGGACGGCCGCTACCTGCTGATGGGCCCGGACAAGGAGATGACCCACCGGGAAGTTGCCAAGTTCTCAAAGAAGGACGCCGAGAATCTTCCCAAGTATGAAGCCATGCTGGAGCGGGTGGCCGATTTCCTCGAGCCCACCCTGATCCAGACCCCGCCCAATCCCTGGTCGATGGCGCCCGGCAATCTGATCGCCATGCTCAAGCTCGGACTGGCCTTCAAGAAGCTGGGTACCGATGGCCAGAAGGCCATCGAGATCCTGACCGGCGCCGCCAACCCGATCCTGGACCGCTGGTTCGAGTCGGAGCAGCTCAAGGCCACCATTGCCACCGACGCGATCATCGGCGCCTTTGCCACTCCCTCGATGCCCGGCACCGCCTATGTGCTGTTCCATCACGTCATGGGCGAGTGTGACGGGGTACGTGGAGTCTGGGGCTATGTCCGCGGCGGGATGGGCGGGCTGAGCAACGCGATTGCCAGTGCGGCCAGGGAAAAGGGCGCCGAGATCAAGACCGGGGCCACGGTGAAACACATCGTGGTCAAGGACAACAAGGCCACCGGTGTGGCCCTGGCCGATGGCACCGAGTACAGCGCCAAGCGGGTCATCTCCTGTCTCGACGCCAATGTGACCTTCCTGCGGCTGATGGACCAGAAGGATCTGCCGGCGGATTTCGTCGAGTCGGTCCAGCATCTCGACTATGCCAGTGGCAGCTGCAAGGTCAACCTGGCGCTGAGTGAAGTGCCGGACTTCACCTGCCTGCCGGGCAACACGCCGGGCCCGCAGCATCGGGGCACCATTCACCTCTGTCCCGACCGGAACTACATCGAAAAGGCCTACGACAAGGCCAAGTATGGCTACATCTCGGACAACCCGATCATCGAGGCCACGATTCCCTCGTCCCTCGACGACACCGTGGCGCCCAAGGGCAAGCACGTAATGTCGATGTTCACCCAGTACTTCCCGTACAAGCTGGCCGATGACGCGGGCACGCTGGAAGAGAACAAGAAGCGCTACGCCGAGCGGTGCATCGACATCATGACCGAGTACGCGCCCAATTTCCGGAAGTCGGTGCTCAATTATGAGGTCCTGAGCCCCGCGGATATCGAGAAGCGGTATGGCCTGACCGGTGGCAACATCATGCAGGGCACCATGTCGCTGTCGAGCCTGTCGTTCATGCGGCCGGTACCGGGCTACGCGGATTATCGCACCCCAGTAAAGGGGCTCTACCTGTGCGGTGCGGCCACCCATCCCGGCGGTGGGGTGATGGGGGCGTGCGGGTATAATGCGGCGCGGGAGATCTTGAAGGACAGTTAGGAGTTGGGAGTTAGAGTTGGGAGTTGGGGGCCGACCGGTGCGTTTGTGGCCATGCTGGCCCCCACTCTGACTCTGTCGCAGGTAGCTGATCAATTTGGCCAGCATCCGGCTGATTTCCTGCGCCTCACGGTCCAGTGCCGACCAACTCTCACCAGTCAGATAGCCAAGCTCTCGGGCAAACTGGAGTTGGCATTCCAGCTCGCCGATCGATCCTCGAGCGACATTCAGGAAGTAGATCAGTTCACGATTTCCGCTCCGGCGAGAGCCTTTTGCAATGTTCGAGGGCGCCGATACGGCGGCCCGCCTGATCTGAGCGGTGATTCCAAACCGTTCAGCGCGCGGAGAGGAATCAGTCGCTCGGGTGACCTGAAGCCCAAAGGCGAAGGCTCGTTGCCAAACCAGCAGAGATCTAAAGTTGCTCACACACCATCATGCACCTGGAGAGTCTCTCGAGGTAACCGGAATCTCGCGCGGATACATCAATATTCCGCCGAGTGAACTCCCAACTCCTAACTCCGAACCGCCAATGCGCGAATATCAGATGTATATCGACGGTCGCTTCACCTCGGCATCGTCTCTCAAGACCTTCCCGGTCTACGATCCCGCCACCGAGCAGGTCATCGCCACCTGCCCCGCAGGAGACGCGAAGGACGTGGCCCGCGCGGTCGAGGCCGCCAAGAGGGCGTTCTACGGCGGCTGGAAGCAGACCAGCGCGCAGGACCGGGGCCGGATCCTGTTTCGGCTGGCCGAGCGGATCCGGGCCCGGAAGGATGAACTGGCAAAGATCGAGACCTTGAACTCCGGCAAGCCGATCGTCGAGTCCGAGTACGACATGGACGACACGGCGGTCTGCTTCGAGTACTACGGCGGGCTGGCCACCAAGATCAACGGGGAGGTCATTCCGGTCCCGACCAACGCGATGGTCATGGCGGTCAAGGAGCCGATGGGTGTGGCGGGACAGATCATCCCGTGGAACTATCCGCTGGCCATGGCCAGCTGGAAACTCGGTCCCGCCCTCGCCGCCGGCTGCACGGTGGTCATCAAGCCGGCCGAGCAGACTCCGCTGTCGCTGCTGGCGCTGGCGGAGGACTTCGAAGCGGTCGGCCTGCCGCCGGGTGTGGTGAACATCATCACCGGAATGGGTCCTGACGCCGGTGCTCCGCTGGTGGCCCACCCTGATGTCCGCAAGATCGCCTTCACCGGCTCCGCCGAAGTCGGCAAGATCATCATGCGGAGCGCGGCCGATCAGCTCAAGCGGGTCTCGCTGGAACTCGGCGGCAAGTCACCCAACATCTTCTTTGCCGATGCCGACTTCGAGGCCGCCGTCGATGGCGCCCTGTTCGGCACCTTCATCAACCAGGGCGAAGTCTGTTCGGCCGGCAGCCGGGTGCTGGTGCAGCAGGAGATCTACCAGAAATTCGTCGATGCCTGTGCCGCCAAGGCCAAGACGATCAAGCTGGGACCCGGCATTGATCGGGAAACCAAGATGGGCCCGCTGATCAGCGCCGAGCAGCGGGACCGGGTCCGGAAGTACCAGGAAATCGGCAAGCAGGAAGCGAAGGTCGCGGCCGGCGGCGGCGTGCCCAAATTCGACAAGGGCTGGTACGTCGAACCCACGATCTTCTATGATGTCGACAACAACGCCCGGATTGCGCAGGAAGAGATCTTCGGACCAGTCATGAGCGTCATACCGTTCAAGGACGAAGCGCAGGCGCTCGAGATTGCCAACGCCACCCCGTTCGGCCTGGCCGCTGCGGTCTGGACCCGGGATATCTTCAAGGCCTTCCGGGTGGTCAAGCAGCTCGAGGCGGGGGTGGTCTGGGTCAACCATATGCAGCCCACCATGCTCGAAGCGCCGTGGGGCGGCTACAAGATGTCGGGCTTTGGCCGGGAGCTGGGCCATTGGGGAGTCGAGGAATATCTCGAGACCAAGCAGATCTACATCAATCTCGATGAGGCGCCGATCGGGTGGTATTGAACTGTAGGCGAGAGACGAGAGGCGATAGGAAAAAGCGAAGAGGGGAGAGTGGAGAGAGGAAGTGCCGGTCCCCTCTTTGCTCTCCCCTCTCCTCTCTCCGCTCCTACTACCGCGCTGTAATCGAGATCTCGCGCGCCTTGGCCTTCTCGGCCCGCGGCAGGAGAATGGACAGCACGCCGTTCTCATAGGAGGCCTCGACCTTGTCGGTCTCCAGCGTGCCCGGCAGGGTGAAGGTCCGCTCGAACGATCCGAAGGCCCGCTCGAATCGGTAGCCCCCTTCGCCCTTGTCCGCACTCTTGCGCTGCTTCTCACCGCAGATCGTCAGCACCCGATTCTCCAGCGAAATCTTCACGCCGTTGGCCTCGACGCCGGGCAGGTCGAGCGACAGCGTGACGCCCTCGGCGCTCTCGCTGATGTCGGTGGCCGGCACCCAGGCGGTGGGAGCGGCGTGATCGGACAGGTTGAACGCCTCATCGAACACCCGGTTCAGGGTCCGGAATCCCAACAGGTCGCCGTTCTGGACCGGACCGCGCGGCATGACAGTCATGGTACTTGCTCTCCTTATATAGTGATTCAACCCAGGCTGACCCTTGAGTGCGGCCTCGCTTCGTGCGCCCTCTGCGCAGCCAGAGTCCCGCCGAGAAACGCCAGCGACTGGCCATCCTGACAGCGCAGCTCCTCGGCTATCTGCCTGTCCGACATTCGGGCTGCTGATTTGACTTAACGGGGGTGACTACCGACAGTCACTGCATGCCAATGCGACTCCCCCTGGGTCTGACCGCTGCATTCATCTTCGGTTCCTCATCGCTCGCCGCCCAGCAGCCGGCGCCGATGACGGCGCGCGATTCCGCACTCCATGTGCTCAACCGGCTGGCCTACGGCCCCCGCCCTGGCGAGATCGACTCGGTGGCCCGGATCGGCGTCACCCGCTGGATCGATGCGCAGGTGGGCGCCGCGCTGCCGGAGCCCGCGCTGGATGCCGCCGAGCGTCAGTTTGACCTGCTGCGAATCAGTCCGTCGGAGCTGGCCAAGCGGGCGGTCGAAATGGAAAAGCAGCGGCGTGAAGCCAAGAAGATGGCCACCGGCACCGGTGACGACGACCAGCGTCGGAAGGGAGCCCGCGGCCCAGACGATCCGCGGCGGCTGGCGGAACAGTTCCAGGAGCTCGCGGCCACCCGGGCAGTCCTTGCCGAGAACCAGTTGCGGGAAGTGATGATTGACTTCTGGACCAATCACTTCAACGTAGTGCTCACCAAGGGCGCCGACCGCTATCTGCTGCCGGGTTACATCGAGACCACGATCCGCCCGCACGCGATGGGAAAATTCAGTGACCTGCTGGTGGCCGTGGCCCACAGCCCCGCCATGCTCTTCTACCTCGACAACGTCCGCAGCGTGGCGCCGGGCAGTGAACCGCCGGCGCTGACCCGGGCCCGGATGCGCCGGTTTCAGAATCCCCGGGTGGATTCGATGCGGGCCAAGTTGCCCACCGGCATCAACGAGAACTACGCCCGGGAAATTCTCGAACTCCACACCCTCGGCGTTGACGGCGGCTATACCCAGCAGGATGTCATCAATACCGCACAGATCCTGACTGGCTGGAGCATGGAACGCCCCGAAAAGGGAGTCGGCTTCGAGTTCCACGACTGGGCCCACGACCCCGGCGAAAAGCTGGTGCTCGGCGTCCGGTTCCCGTCCGGCCATGGAGAGGACGAAGGGGAACGGCTGCTTCGGATGCTGGCCGACAACCCCGCCACCATGCACCACGTGAGCGCCAAGCTGTGCGCCCGGTTCGTGAGTGACCAGCCCAGCGACGGTTGCGTCGACGATGCGGTACGCGCGTGGCAGCAGTCGAAGGGGGACATCCGCAAGATCCTGCTCGCCATCTTTCGCTCACCGGACTTCTGGGCTCCCAGCGGAGTCGGTCACAAGTTCAAGACTCCGCTCGAATTCGTGGTCAGTTCTGCCCGCGCAGTGGGTGCCATTCCCGACACCGCCCCGATCCTGGCGCAGACTGTTGCACGACTCGGCCAGCCGCTCTTCATGCAGGCCTCACCGGCGGGATATCCGGAGGCACAGGGAGAATGGGCCAACAGCGGCGCGCTGCTCGATCGGATGAACGTGGCAACAGCGCTCGCATCGGGCCGGCTCGGCAGCCTGATGCCCAGGCTCGACCTGCTGGCGCCGGGCGTCATGCTGCCGGCCGATCTGGTCAGCGCCATCTCGGCGCGCCTCTTCGCCAACGGTCTGTCGGCCCACTCGGTGGAGGTCATCACCCGCGAGGCGGGAGATCCGCCACCGGGCACTGACGCGCGGGCCTACGCCATCGGCCTGGCCCTTGGCGGACCCGAATTTCAGCGGCAATAAACGGAGCATCGATGCCCATCTCACGCAGAATCTTCGTCAAGGCCGGCGCCCTCGCGCTGGTCAGCTTCGGCGCCGATCCGGTCTTCCTCGACCGGGCAGCCTGGGGCATGACCCGCCCGTCCGGACGCGGCGGCAAGGGGCCGATCCTGGTCTGTCTGTTCCAGCGCGGCGCCGTCGATGGACTCAGCATGGTGGTGCCTCACGGCGAGGACGCCTACTACGCTGAGCGGCCGAGGATCGCGATCCCGAGGAATCAGGTAGTGGATCTCGATGGGCATTTCGGACTGCATCCGGCGCTCGCCGCGCTCAAGCCGCTCTGGAGCAATGGCAGCCTGGCGGCGATCCACGCCATCGGCTCACCCGACAGCACCCGCAGCCATTTCGATGCCCAGGACTACATGGAGTCGGGGACGCCGGGCGTGAAGTCGACCAGCGATGGCTGGCTCAATCGCTACTGCCAGCATCAGCAGGAGCACACTTCGACTCCATTCCGCTCGGTGGCGTTCGGACCCGAGCTGCCCCGGATTCTTTCAGGCTCGTCACCGGCGCTGGCGATCAACGATCTGCAGGCGTTCGGAATTCGCGGCGGGGGCGGTGCGAGGGACCGGCTGACCAGGGCATTTGAGGCGCTCTACCAGGACCAGGCCACTGATCTGGTGGCCAGTTCGGCGGCGGAAGGCTTCGAGGCCGCGCGGATGCTGCGCTCCGTCGATCCCGGTCATTATCAGCCGGCCAACGGCGCCAACTATCCCAAGGGAAAGTTCAGCAAGTCGATGCAGCAGATTGCCCAGTTGATCCGGGCGGATGTCGGGGTGGAAATCGCGTTTGCCGATGTGGGGGGATGGGACACGCACGTGAACCAGGGCAACGGCGATGGCCAGCTGGCGGGTCGACTCACGGAGTTTGGCGGCGCACTGGCGGCGTTTGCCACCGACCTCGGCGACCGCATGGCCGACGTGATCGTGCTGACGATGTCAGAGTTCGGCCGCACCGTGAAGGAAAACGGCAGCAGCGGCACCGACCATGGCCACGCCACGGCCATGCTGGTGATGGGCGGCCCGGTGCACGGCGGCCGGATGCTCGGCCGCTGGCCAGGATTGGCTCCCGAGGCCCGGTTCGAAGGCCGCGACGTAGCGGTGACCACCGATTTCCGCGACCTGTTCTCCGAGCTGCTGACCCGGCATCTCGGCGCGACCGACCTGGCCGGTGTTTTCCCCGGCTTTGTGGTCAGCCCGAGCCGTTTTCCTGGCGCGGTCCGCTGAGCCGCTCGATCACCGAGTCGAGCTCGGTGAGCTCGAACGGTTTTTCCAGCACCGGCCGCGCGGTTTGGCGGAGAAACGCCGCCACGTCGGTCGACACCACGTCCCCGGTAATGAAGACCAGCCTGGAGACCAGGTCGGATCGCTCCGCCATCAGCTGATCGTGCAAGTCGATGCCGGACATCCCCGGCATCTTCAGGTCCGACAGGATCAGGTCGAAGTCATCGAACCCGCTGCGCCGCAGGATCTGCAATCCCTGCTCGCCATCCTCCGCCTCGACCACCTGCCAGCCCCGCCGCTCGAGAAAACGGCGCAATGGTGACCGGACCGGCGCTTCATCATCTATGATCAGGGCCCGCCGCTGCGTGGCTGGCAATGGTCGTTCCTCCATCTGATGTGCTCGCGGCTTGCCGGGTCCCAGCGGAATTTCCGCGGTGACCCGGGCCCCGCGTCCCGGCGGCGCGATGTTCTCCGCCACCAGGGTCCCACCGTGATGCTGGATGATGCCCAGTGCCACCGGCAGGCCGAGTCCGCTGCCGCGCCCGACCGGTTTGCGGGTAAAGAACGGATCGAAGATCCGTGACAGCAGCAGTGGCGGAATGCCGGGTCCGTTGTCCTCGACCGCCAGCACCAGGCGGCCGTCCCTGACCGACAGCACCACCCGCACCCGGCCGCCGCGCCCCGCCGCCTCGATGGCGTTGAGGGTCAGGTTAGCCACGACCTGTTCGAGCGCCACCGGATCGGCCATCAGCGAGGGAATGGTTGGCGGGGTGACCAGCGTGAGGGTGACCTGGCTGCGTTCAGCCTCCGGCCGGACCTCTTCCACCGCCCGCCCGACCGCGGTCGTCGGCGCCGTTTCCTGTCGCTGTCCTTCGCCGCCCCGGATGAAGTAGACCAGATTACGGGTAATCAGCCGGCAGCGCTGGGCCTGCTCGTGAATCACCGCCAGCACCGAGCGCTTGTGGCCGGTCGGCTCCTGCTCCAGCAGATCCCCCACTGCCGCCAGGATGGCCGCCAACGGGTTGTTGAGCTCATGGGTAATGCCGGAGACCAGCCGCCCCAGCGCCTCAGTCTTCTCGAACTGGGCCAGCCGCTGCTGTAGCTCCAGCCGTTCGGCCTCGGCCTTTTCTCGGCCGGTGATATCCCGGATGACCAGCAGCCGGTGCGTCGAGCCGCCAAGCGAGAGATCGGCGCTGGACGCCTCCACGCGGAAGGTACTCTCGTCGGGGCGGAGGCCGAGCATCGCGCGGTTCGGAACATCGCCGGTGGGTGGCGCGGCCAGCCACGCCGCCAGCGCGATCCGCTCGCTCTCCGCCACGCACTGGGCGAATGGCCGGCCCGCCACCGACGCGTCAGCCGAAGCAAACATCTGATCCGCGGCGGCATTGCTGAGCGTGATGAATCCCTTGCCGTCGAGCAGGACGATGGCATCCATCGCCCCGCGAATGACGGCCGAGAGCCGCTCGCCCGACGAGGCCAGTTCGCTCAGCCGCGCGGCCCGCTCCCCCTCGACCTCACGCTCAGCCTGTTCGTTGATCATGACCACCAGCCCGAAGGCCAGCAGCATTTCCATCACGGTATCAATGAAGGGATTGGCGCGGAGCAGCCCCCAGAACGGGTTGACGTAACCCACCTCATGCCGGTGCAGCCAGCTGAGCAGGAATCCGGCCCCGTAGGCCAGCCAGAGCACCGCGGTGAGGAAACAGACCAGGATGGTCAGCTTGGATCCGATGCCGCGCCGCTGCGGTGGCAGCCTCATCAGGACGAAGGCACACCCCGCCAGGGTCGGGGCCACAATGACCGCCTGCACGATCACGATCTGGTCGAGGGTCTGCAGGAGGACGACGGTGGTCAGGGTCAGGATGGCCAGTGCCAGCGCCGCAGATCTGACCACGGCGTGATGGACCGGAACCCCGATATAGTCGAGCGCGCCCACGACCAGCAGCCCGCTGAACAGCAGTTTGCCGAAGAGATAGCTGGTGTAGCAGAGCAGGACCGCCGCGGTCATCCGGATCGGCACACCGAGGACCGGACCGCTGTTCGGCAGCAGATAGCTGGCCACCACCGCACCGATGCCGCCGGCCAGGGCCACCAGGGCCCAGCTCCAGGCCACGGTGTAGGGGCGCCGGCCGGCCCGGCGGCTGAGGAGAAAGAACAGGCCGGCCAGCAGAACGGCGACCGAGGTCTGCACGATCGTGCCGATGAAGGCCACGACCGCAGTCACTTCATATTTGCTCAGATCAATCATCAGACCCGGGGCGACCCGGGACGATCGGCAGGCCGGCGCCCTGCCAGCCGCCGAAACCGGCGGAGAGATTGGCCACCGCCCGGTGGCCGGCCGCCTGCAGCAGGCTCACACCGATGGCCGAGCGGCCACCGCCCTGGCAATGGACCACCAGCGGACGATCGACGGGAAAGTCCTTGAGGCGCTCGGGCAATGATCCGAGCGGAATGTGGGTGGCACCGGCCAGGTGGCCGGCATCCCATTCGGCCTGACTGCGGACATCGAGCACCGTCACCTCATTCCGTTTGAGCCGGTCCGACAGTTCGGCCACGGAGAGCTGTGCCGAGGTCTGCAGCGAACCCTCCTGCGCCGGCCAGGTTTCCAGCACCTCGGGGCCAAAGGCGCCCGCGATCCGCGACAACCCGATCATCATCAGGTCAAGTGCCGCATGGTCCAGCACCGCTCGGCCCCGCTCATCGGCGATCAGGTAGAACTCACGGTCGAAGGGAATCAGCGATCCGGCCCAGGTGGTGAAACTCTTGTTGAACGGAATGCTGATCGTGCCCGGCACATGCCCGGCGGCAAACGCCGCGGCCCCCCGCAGATCGACCACCGTGGCCCCGGCGGCCAGCAGCGGCTTGAGCCGCTGCTCCGGCAGCAGGCTGGGGGAACGCTGGTCACCCAGCAGGGGCGGACCATCCCGGTTGATCCGCTTCATCTGGCCGAAATACCGGGGCGGCTCCGGCAGTCCCATCAGTGCCTGAGAGACGAACTCCGCCTCATCGGCAATCTGCAGGGCCCAGTTGTAGCGCAATTCGTAGCCAACCGTGGTCTGCGGCATCGAGCTCATCCCCTTGCCGCAGGCCGAACCGGCGCCGTGGCCGGGCCAGACCTGAAGGTGTTCGGCCAAGGTACGGAACCGCTTCAGGCTCCGAAACAGGACTCGGGCACCGGCGTCGGCGGCATGGGCCACACCCGCGGCCCGCTCGAGCAGGTCGGGGCGCCCGACATCACCCGCAAAGACAAAATCGCCGGTCACGATGCCGATCGGGCCATCCGCACCTGCAGTGTCGGTCACCACGAAAGAGAGATGCTCCGGCGTGTGCCCCGGGGTGTGCATGGCCACCAGCCGGACCCGCCCGACTTCAATGGCGCTGCCATCGGTGAGCAGCACGGCGCCCGCGGCGGCGGCGTAGCGATACTGCCAGTCGGCGCCGCCCTCATCGGAGAGATACAGCGCGGCGCCGGTGCGGGCGGCAAGTTCCCGCGCGCCGGAGACGAAGTCGGCATGAATATGGGTCTCGGTCACTGCCGAGATCCGAAGTCCTGCCTGTTCCGCGGCGGCAATATACTGCTCGACCCGGCGATTGGGATCGATGATCACCGCCTCACCGGATGCACTACAGCCGATGAGAAAACTGGCCTGGGCCAGCGAGTCGTCGTAGAAGCGAGTCAGGATCATGGTTATCGGGGATTAGGTCAACCTCCAAGATAGCTGACACCCCGATGTGACGATGGCCTGTGACCCGTCGCACATCGCTGAGGTGTGGATTCTTCCTGCTTCCGAGTGACCGGAGACGGGACTACACTGCGTCATGACTCGAATGATTCTGGCCGGCGCCGGTTACGCGCACCTCTTCGTGCTCGAAGCGGCCGCCCGTGGCGCGTTCTCCGGGACCGAAATCGTGGTGGTCGGCGTCGAGGAACCGCTGGGCTATATGGGCATGCTGCCCGGTGTGGTTGCGGGGCGCCTGCCGGCCAGCGAAGCGACGATCGATCTCGGCCGTGTGATCGAACGCGCCCGGGCCAGAATTGTGCGCGGCCGGCTGCGGCGCGTGGACCCGGGCCGGAGCGAAGTGATCATGGAGTCGGGTGAAAAGCTGGGCTACGACCTGCTGTCGCTGTCACTCGACGGAACGCCGGCCGGCTTGAATCTTCCTGGCGTGGCGGATCAGGCGCTGACGGCTCGAACATTGTCCGCCGCCGTGGCCCTCGGCGAAGCCCTCGACCGGGCTGCGGCGCAGGACGCAACCGAACCGCTCCGGGTGGTGGTGGTCGGGGGTGGACCGGTCGGGGTGGAGCTCGCGCTGGCCGCGAGGGCCAGGCTCGACCAGCGCGGTGCGGCGCTGGCCGCCGTCAGCATCATTGAAGCGGGCCACACCGTGCTTCCGGTGGCCACCAGCCGGGCCCAGGCCGAGACCAGGATCACGCTGCGGGCCGCGGATATCACCCTGCGGCCGACCACCTCGGTCGCGGCGGCCGGTGCCGGGCATCTCAAGCTGGTCGGTGATGGCGTGCTGCCAGTCGATCTGCTGATCTGGACCACAGGTTCCGCTGCCCCAGCGCTGTTCCGTGATTCCGGCCTGCCGACCGAGTCCCACGGATTTCTGCTGGTGGATGAGACACTGCGGGTTCTGGGACAGCCGAAGATCCTGGCTTCCGGCGAGGGCGCGGTGCTCGAGGCCTGGCAGAACGCGCCGAAATCGGCGGTGTCCGCCGGCCGTCAGGGCAGGGTGCTGGCGGCCAATCTCGCGATGCTGGCGGCCGATCCTGATGGCAAGCCGCGGCTGGCCCGGTTCCGACCGCGCGGCCGGACTCCGGCGCTGTTCGGGGCCAACGCCGGCCAGGCCATCCTGAGCTACGATGCGCTGGTGGTGCGCGGAGCCTGGGTGCTGAAACTGAAGGACGCCCTCGACCGGCGGTTCGTGCAGCGGTTCGTGGGGTAAGGTCAAAGCGGCGCCCGCCTGGGCGCCGCTGTTGCCACTCCGTTCGGCCTCAATCACAATCCGACTCGCCGATCGATTGACACTCCGGTGGCCACCGGACGATTACTGGCCGATGATGGGCAGCCCGGGGCCTCCCGCCTGGTCGCGGAGTCTCTGCCTGGCATCGGCCTGGTTGAAGGTGCGCCAGAGATTCCAGATCCAGCAGAGCGCCCCGATGGCGTACAACCCACCACCACCAGCCAGCAGCCATCCTGCCCGAAGCCCGATCTGGGGCTGGAGCAGGAAGCCGAGCACCAGGCAGCCCAAACCCACGTTGGCCAGGTAGAGGTGCGCGATGCCCAGTCCGCGACTATGGAGTGGGGCGCCAAACAGGCGTGGCAGCAGCTGGTAACCCACCCCGAAGACCAGGAGGGTCAGAAAGCCGGCCACATTCATGTGGGCGTGGGCCGGCCGGTAGACGATCCAGACCGGGTGTACCGCCATTGCCAGGCCCAGGACGATCCCCGCGGTGAACCAAAGCAGGGATGCGCGGATGAACGCCTTGATGAACCAGTCCATGGGGCATTCCCGGATTGGCCTGGGTCGGCCGGTGGAGAGATGACCCGGCGCAATGGGTCGGGGCAAAAGGAAGAATGACGCCGGGGCCTCCTCAGGCCCCGCACGTCAATGGTAAACGATCCGCCCGCTGCGCACTCCTCCGATGTCCAAAGACCCACCCACTCAGGCGCCGTGAGACGCCGGCTCCGACGCGCCCTTTGCCGCTACTTCACCACCACCCGTCCGGTCATCTGGGTGCCGTGAATTCCGCACTCATACTGGTAGGTCCCGGCCGTATTGAAGGTAGCGGCGTAGGTCGCGCCCATGACCGTGTTTGCCGGATTGGCGCCAAAGCTGCTCGGAAAGTCAGGGAGGCCGATGGACCTGACACTGTGCGAGCCGCCGGCCTTGGACCAGGTCACGGTGCCACCGACCGCAAGGGTGTCGACCGCCGGGTTGGATGTGTTGTTGCGGGCGCTCCGGTACAGGATGCCGGTTCCGACGGTCACTGCAATGGCGGTCGGCAGCGGCGGGGTGGCCGTGACGCTGAATGGGGCGCTGGTCACCGAGGTCAGCCCGGTAGCGGTCGCGGTGAGCGTGTACCCGGCTCCGATCTGATCGATCGCGAGCGTGGTGAACGACGCCACTCCGGCGGTGGCGGTCACCGGACCGCCGCCGGTCAGCGTGCCGGCCGCGGGATTCGTGCCGATGGCCAGGGTGATAACGTTGGTGGCATCAGTGACGGTGTTGCCATGCGAGTCCTGTACCGCAACCTTGACCGTCGGAGTGATGACTCCACCGTGGAGCACATTGCTCGGCGCCACGGCATAGCCCAGTTTGGCCGCGTCACCCGGATCGGCAAAGATGATGAATCGTACCGGCGAGCCGGATGCGCCGCTGAGCGAGGCACGGACGGTGTCCGGGCCGGCCACGGTGCCGAAGGTGACCGATGCCGTGGCAATCCCATCGGCACCGGTCACTCCGCCCGGCGTCACAATTGAGCCCGCCGCACTGGCCGCCCAGACCACGGTGCTGCCGACCTTCGGGGTGCCATCCTCCGTGACCTTTACCTGCAGTGGCAGCGCCAGCACGGTGGTGACGGCGGCATGCTGGGCATCGCCGCTGGTAGCGGCCTTCGCGATCACGACGGCGGGCGTCGGTGTCCCACCGCCACCACCACAGGCCGCGGTAGCCAGGCTGATCAGGACAAAGGCCGAGAAAGGTTTGTGACGAGTCATCGTGCACCACTCAGGGTTATTGGAATTTCGGCGCTTCAACGTTGTGCCACCGGCCGGGTTAAACTGGGGGCACACCCGCACGGCGGCTATTCGTATTCCTACGTAATCAAATGTCCTGACTCCGGCTTATCGTTTCTCTTACACTGGCCAGCAGCTCTGCCGCATCCCACGGCTTGGGCAGGAATGGCAGTCCGTCCGGCAACTGCACCGCTCCATCGGGGTCCCTGGCGGTATGCAGACGCCCCTGCGTTCGAGATGACTACAGAGGCGTCCCGAAGGGACGCCTCTGTCATGTCCGGCCCAGCGATCGCGGAGCCGGGGCTATTTCACGATCACCCGGCCGGTCATGTCGGTTCCATGGATGCCACAATCGTAGTGATAGGTGCCCGCGGTGTTGAAGGTCGCCGCATAGGAGGTGCCCATCGGGATGAGGGACGAGGCGCTTCCGTAACTGCTGGGGAAGCTCGGAGCGCCGGTCGACGTCACGTTGTGGGAGCCGCCCGCCTTGTTCCAGGTAACGGTGCCGCCGACCGCCAGCGTATCGACCGCAGGGTTGGCGGTGCCGTTCCGCACACTGCGGAATCGAAGGCCGGTCCCGACGGTCACGCTGATCGCGCTGGCCAGTGGTGGCGTCGCGGTGACACTGAAGACAGCACTGGTGATTGAAGTCACTGCCACCGCGGACGCGGTCACGGTGTATCCATCGCCAATGGAGTCGATCGACATGGCGGGAAATGTGGCAACGCCGTTCACTGCGCTGATGGGCCCACCGCCAGTCAGAGCTCCGTGATTCGGATTGGCTGTGATGACCAGGGTGATGTCGCCCACCGCAGTGGTCACGGTATTGCCACCATGATCAATCACCGCCACCTGAACCCCGGGTGCCAACACCCCTCCGTGAATCACGTTGGATGGCGAGACGACAAACCGAAGCGCCTCGGCTGGCCCCGGATCGACGAAGAGAAGGAACCGCGGGGTTGAAGCAAGCCCGTGGATGTTCAACGTCGCATTTACGGTGTCCGTCCCTGCCTGATCGCCCGACGACACGGAGCTGGTCGCGATGCCGTCGGCGTCCGTCACGCTATTGCCGGCGACGCCCGCATCGCGGGAGGGGATCCACAGTACCGGCTGCCCCGCCCATGGAGCCCCATCCTTCGTGACTTTGACCCGGAGCGGCTGTGGCGCGGTAGAAAATGGTGCCACGTGCTGACTGTCTCCACTCGGCGATGCCTTGCTGATTTCAATACTGGGTGAAGGGGTACCGCTTCCACCACCGCAGGCCGAGCCAATCAGCAGCAGCGCCACCGGCAGCGGATTCTGGATTCGCATTGCGCACCATTCCAAGGTCATTGAAAAGCATCGAATTCCGTTCGACCCGCAAAACAGCAATACGGGCACACGGCTCGAGGGGGAGCCGTCTGCAATCTTGGGGAGTCACCCCCGGCTGCGCTCGATCGTTTCCCTGATACTGGCCAGCAACTCTGCCGCATCCCACGGCTTGGGCAGGAATGGCAGTCCGTCCGGCAACTGCACCCCTCCGTCCGGATCGCTGGCGGTGTATCCGCTGGTGATCAGGACCGGAATCCGCGAGCCCAGCCGCTCCAGTTCCGCCAGCAGGGCGGCTCCGCCCATTCCCGGCATAACCACGTCGGTGATGATGAGGTCGATCTGATCCTTCCACCGGAGGTACAGCGCCAGCGCTTCATTGCCATCCGCCGCCGGTAGCACCCGGTAGCCGAACCGCTCGAGGATCCGCCGCGCCGAGCTGCGGAGCTGGGGCTCATCCTCGGCGAGCAGGATGGTACCCTCTCCCGCGGGCAGGACCTCGCGTGATTCTTCCTCCAGGGGACTTGCCACCAGCCCATCGACGATCGGCAGCAGGATGGTGACCGTGGTGCCCTTGCCCGGCGCGCTCTCCACCTCCACCTGCCCGCCGTGCTGCTTGACCAGGCCAAAGATCATCGCGGTACCCAGGCCGGTGCCTTCGCCAATCGGTTTGGTGGTGAAGAACGGCTCGAAGTAGCGCTGCCGGACCGCCTCCGTCATCCCGGTGCCCGTATCACTCACGGTGATGATGGCTCCGTGCAGCCGGACCCCGTCGACGGCCGGTGCGGCTCCAGTCATGATCCGCAGCGTGCCGCCGCCGGGCATCGCGTCGCGCGCGTTGGTGGCCAGGTTAAGCAGGATCTGCTCAAGGGCCGAGGGATCGGTTCGGATGGTCGGCGTATCCGGATCGGAGGCCACCACGATCTCGATGCTGGCCGGCAGCAGCCGGCGCAGCACCATTGCATTGGCCTCCACCAGCGGGGAGAGCAGGTAAGGCCGGAACTGCAGCTGGTCCGCGCGGCTGAAGGCGAGCAGCTTCCGGATCATCGCGCCCCCCCGCCTGGCAGCCTGCTGCAGCGCGCCCAGGTCGATCCTGGCCTGGGCGGCGCCGGGCGGCAGTTCATCGGCGATCAGGTTGGCGGTCGACAGGATGACGCTCAGCAGATTATTGAAATCATGGGCCAGCCCGCCGGTCAGCTGCCCGACGGCTTCCATCTTCTGGGCCTGGCGCAGCTGGGCCTCCATCACCCGCTGCTGGGTCACGTCCTCGACAAAGGCTTCGATGGTGGGGGCGCCGGATCCGGTGGCACCCACCAGCCGGCCGTGCAGCCGGACCTGGACCGAGCCGCCACCCTTCCGCTTCCACTCCACCTCCGCCCCCGAAACTGAGTCGTTGGCCACCTGGTCCGGCAGCCGCGGCCGATCAGCCGGATTGGCGTAGACGTCGCGGCCGAGGTCGAGGGCAAGGACTTCGGTCTCGGTGTCATAGCCGAGCATCCGCACCAGCGCGGGGTTGGCGCTGAGGACTGCGCCATCGACGGCCGAGCGGATGATGCCGAACTGGGCCCGCTGCACCAGCGCCCCCAGCTGTTCCTCGCTGGCCCGCCGGGAATCCTCGGCGGCCTGCAGGCGGCCAGCCTGGTAGCGCAAACCCAGCATGGCCACCAGCAGCAGCAGCCCCGCGACGCTCGCGGTCAGGATCAACAGCACCTGCTCGGCCCAGCGAGCGCCCATGCCCATGGCCCCCGAGAACGAGTCCTCCAGCCTGGTCAGCCGGAGATTGACGGCGTAAATCTCGATCCGGATCTGGTGGATCCGGTTGTCATCGGGACGGGGGCTCTCGATCTCATGCCGTAGCTGGGCCCCCAGTCCATGGAGCTCAGTGATGACGGTGTCGGCCTCGGTCCAGATTCCGATGGCCTGGGCGACATACCTCACCCGCCCGAATCGGCGATAGAATCGCTCCATCCCGGCCAGGTCCTCTGGATGATTGCGGCCCTGCAGAAACCCTTGGCGAACGATCTCTGCATCGGGACTGGGCTTGTCGAGCTCCAGGCGAGCGGCCCGGTCCCCGGCCTGTACCAGCAGATCACGCTCGAAGGCCGAGTATTCGGCGGAATCGTGACTCTCCGAGTAGCGCAGCAGGTAGTAGACCGCATCCTTCTGCGCCTTGGACCACAGGCCCTCACCTCCGACGTAGGCCCGCGCCGACGACAGGGTTTCGAACCCCACCGCGGCGATGACCACCAGACTGGCCACGATGCCGAGCAGCAGCACCACGCTGAACAGCGTCTGGCGCTGGATGGGGGAAGGGCGGTAGGGGGAGGACATCAGGTGGGTGAATTAAGTGGAGTGACGTCAAGCGGAGAAAGGAGGAGGGAGGAGGGGAACAATGGTCCCCCCCTCCCTTCCCGCTTCAGCCGCACCCTACTTGAGGCTCCAGAACTCGACCCGGTTCTCGGTGAAGATCGGCACCGCGAGAAGCCCGCGAGCCTGGTCGAGGCCGATGTCCGCCGGCGAGGGAACACCCTTAATCATGGGGCTGGTCTTGCCGTCCTTGACCATGAAGACGGTGGAGTCAGTCCAGCTGGTGACGAGAACGCCACCGGCCCACGGCTCGACCCCGTCCATCTGGCCGGGACCGCTGGCCAGGGTGTCCACCTTTGGACTGCCGGGATTCCAGCCGAAGATATGAGTACCGGTGAATGCGACCACGACGAAATGACTGGCGGCGGCGTCCCAGGCGATCCCGTTGGGTCCTTCAAGCCAGGCCCCGCTCGCGGCCACGCTCACCTTGCGGTTCTTCACTGCGAAGATCTGGTCCGGCCCGGGATGGGACACCTTTCCCTTGGCATCGAACTCGACCCCGGTATCGGTGATGTAGAGCGTGCCGTCGCTGCCGGCGACGATATCATTGAGGAAATGCGCCCTGCGCCCCAGCTCGACACTGCCGAGCGGCTTGCCGGTATGGCGGTCAAAGGCGCGCACCGCATCGATGTCGGCCACCCACAAGGTGTCGCCCACGATGGTGAGCCCCTTGGGTGCATTGAGCACCACCCCGCCCTTGCCCGCCTCGGCCCAGTGCAGGCTGTCGATCGAGCCGTTGGCGTTGAGCCGGCTGATGAAGCCGTTGCCGTCCTTGGCGGTGGCAGCGCCGTTGATGTTGCTGACGAACCAGACATTCTGCTGGGCATCCCACAGCACCGATTCCGGGGTCGAGAACCCGGCCGTCGTGGTCAGGCGGGTAGGAACGAACGGCGCCGCCACCATGGCGCCGGTGCCGGCCGTACCACTGGCCCCGGCAGTATTGGCGGCGGCGGAATCAGCCTTGGCGGAATTGGCGGCCTTGGTGCCGCAGGCGGACAGCACCGCCAGCAGTGACAGGGCCGACAGGACGGACGCGGTGGTCCGGGTTGCTGCAATCAGCTGTCTCACAGGTTCTCTCCGGGGTTCGGTAACGTCAGCCTCAGGATTTGACGTACAGCTCACTGCCCATCGCCTTGAACTCCTCCGATTTGCCGGCCATCTCGGCGGCATAGGCGCGGACATCATGAGTGATCTGCATCGAGCAGAATTTGGGGCCACACATCGAACAGAAGTGTGCCGCCTTGGCCCCTTCGGCGGGTAGCGTCTCATCGTGATAAGCCCGTGCCGTCACCGGATCGAGGGCCAGGTTGAACTGGTCCTGCCAGCGGAATTCGAACCGGGCCCTGGACAGGGCATCATCCCTCAACCGGGCCGCCGGGTGGCCCTTGGCCAGGTCGGCGGCGTGGGCCGCGATCTTGTAGGCAATCACTCCGGCCTTGACGTCGTCCCGGTTGGGCAGGCCGAGGTGTTCCTTGGGGGTCACGTAGCAGAGCATGGCGGTGCCGTACCAGCCGATCATCGCCGCGCCGATGGCGCTGGTAATGTGGTCGTACCCCGGCGCGATGTCGGTGGTCAGCGGGCCGAGGGTGTAGAACGGCGCTTCCTGACACCACTCCAGCTGCTTCTCCATGTTTTCCTTGATCAGATGCATGGGGATATGGCCGGGTCCCTCATTCATGACCTGGACCTCGTGTGACCAGGCGATGGTATTGAGCTCACCCTGGGTCTTGAGCTCGGCAAACTGGGCCTCGTCGTTGGCATCGGCAATCGAACCGGGGCGGAGGCCATCTCCCAGCGAGAACGAGACGTCATAGGCCGCCATGATCTCGCAGATCTCGTGGAAGTGGGTGTACAGGAAATTTTCCTGGTGATGGGCCAGGCACCACTTGGCCAGGATCGACCCGCCCCGCGACACGATGCCGGTGACCCGGGTGGCCGTCATCGGCACGTAGCGCAGCAGCACCCCCGCGTGCACTGTGAAATAGTCGACCCCCTGCTCGGCCTGCTCGATGAGGGTGTCACGGTAGACCTCCCAGGTCAGATCTTCGGCGGCGCCGCCCACCTTTTCCAGCGCCTGATAGATCGGCACCGTGCCGATCGGCACGGCCGAGTTGCGGATGATCCACTGGCGGGTGAGGTGAATGTCACGACCGGTCGAGAGATCCATCACCGTGTCGGCACCCCAGAGGGTGGCCCAGCGCAGCTTTTCGACTTCGTCCTCGATGGAGGAGCGGACCGCGCTGTTGCCGATGTTGGCGTTGATCTTCACATGGAAACCCCGGCCGATGATCGTGGGCTCGAGCTCCGGGTGATTGATGTTGGCCGGAATGATGGCCCGGCCCCGGGCCACTTCCGACCGGACGAATTCGGCGGGCAGTCCCTCGCGGCGGGCCACGAACTCCATCTCGGCGGTGATCTCGCCGCGGCGGGCGTAGTGGAGCTGGGTGACCGTGCTCCGGCCGCGATAGACGGTCCGCGTCAGGGAATCCGGAATGACGGCCGGATCGCGAGTCGAGAGTCCAGGATCAAGAGTCGCGATCGACTCGACTCCCGACTCTCGACTCTCGACTCTGGTCACATCCCTTTCCAGGATCCACGACTGTCGCAACGCCGGAAGGCCGTGCCGGACATCGTGTCCCTGCGGCCCGCTGGTGTCATACACCCGGACCGGCGATTCGCCACCGGAAACGGCAATCTCCCGCATCGGGACGCGAATCCCCTGCGGTCCGTCCACATAGACCTTGTGGCTGTTGGGAAAGGCCGACGCGAAATCCGAAACGGCGTGACTGGCCGGCGGGGCGGGCATCGAACGGGTCGCCATTGGTGCAACTCCAGGTAGTGCGGCAACCGGGGGGGAAAGGGTGCGACCAGCACCGCACTCCCTACGCCGGTATCAGCCGGGTCAGGTTCCAAGGGTGACTTCTCAATCGGGCGGAGCCCGATCGAGACGTCACCCCGGAGAGCGCGAAGCGCGCGGGGAGACCACGACCAGGCCCGCCGATGCCCCTGGCGGTCGGCGGAATCGAACCCCCTGCCCCCCCGGGGTCAATCCCGCCCCGCTCGAACTCGGCACCAGGTCTCGGATCAGGGCGTTCTGGTGCTGAAGCGTGAGGCACTCAGCGACCAAGCACTCGGCACGGCGCTTGCTTCTGGGCATACCAGCGGGCCACTACACCACGGAGTTGGTTCTGATTTTCGACCCACGGCAGTATCGAATTGAAGCTGGGAACTGTCGAAATCGGCACATGAGCCGGGGGGTCGAGTACGGCCCGGAATGACGCGAGGGTAGTCGCAATGGCGCTACAGCGCCCGAGCAGCGCCCCCGCAATCGAAGGAATGCGGGGGCGTTCTTGTTGTCGGCCCCGAACACCAACTGGAGGGGGACGAAGGCACCATGACCAGGCTCGCCAGCACCCTGTTGACCGGAATTCTCGCGCTCGCGCCGTCGAGCCGCGTGGATGTCGGCCCGCGGGCTGCACCGGAGGGCCGGCCGGTTCTCAGCATTGTGAACAGCGACACACTGCACGATGTGGCCGTCGCGGTCTACGACGCCCAGCATCCGGTGATCTACGTCAACCGGATCCGGCTCCGCCAGTTCGAGCCCGCCATGCAGGAATTCTTCATGGCTCATGAACATGGCCACATCGAATTGCACCACACCCGGGCCTACGCCATGAACGGCACCGCCGCCGGGCAGCGCGCCGCGATCATGGCCCGGGAACTCGAGGCCGACTGCTGGGCCAGCCAATCACTGGGCCGCACCGATCGCCGGGCGGCGCTGGCGGCCTCCCGGTTCTTCGCCGCCATGGGTCCGGTCCGCTACGACTTCGAGCATCCTTCGGGCAGCCAGCGTGCCGCCAAGATTCTCTCCTGCCTGCCCGACAGCGCAAGCACCGCTCAACATTGAACAACGCCGAGTTGCCCCGCTGAATCGTCGTACCCACATTGCCTCATGCCCCCGCGCCTCATGATCCGACAGGTTGCGCTGACTGCATTGCTGCTGAGTACCGCAGCCGGCGCGGTCCGGGCCCAGGGGCTGCACCTGATCCCCGGCATTCCGGAAATCGCCGATGACGATCTGCCCGACGTGGCGCTGGCCCAGGTAGACCGGGTCGACCCCGTCATCTATTACAATCCCGCCCGCTTCCAGCGTTACGGCCCCGAACTCTCCAATTTTTTCCTGGCCCACGAGTACGGGCACATTGCGCTGCACCACACCCGCGAGGGTATGGCCGACTCCACTGATGATGCTCGAGACGCCGGGTTGCGGGCCCAGGAACTCGAGGCCGATTGCTGGGCCGCCAGCCATATCGGCCGTGACCGCCGCACGGCCATCGAGGCGGCCATCCGGTTCTTCACCCGGCTCGGTCCTTTCCGGTTCGATGCGGTGCATCCGACCGGCGCGCAGCGCGCCGAGCGGCTGCTGGCGTGCCTGCCGCCGGAAGAAGGGATCGGACTGATACAGCGCGATGGCGAGACCGGCGTCGAGACCGGGCCAGTGAGCGGCGAGCCCCGGATGGTCCGGGTCGAGGTCCGCACCCCGCCGCTGGCGGAGAACGAGATCGGCCAGGAAACCCGGCTCTGGTTCGACGGCAAACCGGCGGGCAGGCTGTCCAACATGCGGCTGCCCCAGACCCTCGACGTCACCATCCTCTCGGCGGGATTGCACAGTTACCGGATGGTGATGGATCTGTTCTCGATGGACGGGCTGCAGCAGTTCCAGTCTGCGGGGAGTGCGGAAGGACGCGGGTATATCACGGTCGGCAATGGCGACATTTTCCTGGTCCGCCGGGAATCGGGGCATCGCCCCTTTCTCGAGGTGGTGCCACGGCCCGCCTCGCCGGGACGCTGAGCGCTCAATCCTCCAGGGCGTCCCGCACCCGGCGGGCCAGTTCGTCGGGCGTGAACGGCTTGGCCAGGAAGCGCCGGCCGAGTTTCTGGACCTCCTCCTGCACCGCCTCGGTTCCGATATAACCCGAGATGTAGAGCACCCGGATACCGGGCCGCTCCCTTGCCAGCTCGGCCACGACTTTCGGTCCGCTCATTCCCGGCATCACCACATCGGCAATCACCAGGTCGATCGGATCGGGATTGTCGCGGGCCGCCGCCAGCGCCCCTTCCCCACCGGCCGCCACCAGCAACCGGTACCCGAGCTGAGTCAGGTGCCGCTGCATCATGCCGCGGACCGGATCTTCGTCCTCGATCAGCAGAATTGTTTCGGTGCCACCACCCGGCGGCGGGCCGCCCGGCCCTTCCGGTGACGATGCCGGAGGGGGAATCACTTCGGGCAGCAGGATCTGGAATGTCGTGCCGCGGCCGAGTTCACTCTCGACCTCGATCTGCCCGCCGCTCTGCTGTACGGTGCCGTACGCCATTGCCAGGCCGAGGCCGGTGCCCTTCCCGAGTTCCTTGGTGGTAAAGAACGGCTCGAAGATCCGGGCCTGGGTTTCGGGGTCCATGCCGGAACCGGTATCGGTGACGGACAGCTGGACTGCGCGTCCCGGCTTGTCGGGCAGCGCACCCGCCGGGGCGTTGGCGGTTTCGATGGTGAGCCGCCCCCCGTCCGGCATCGCGTCACGGGCGTTGATGGCGAGGTTGACCAGCACCTGCTCGAGCTGGCCCGGATCGGCCACTGTCTTGGCCAGGTCCGGCATCAGGTGGAGTACCAGCTCGACATCTTCCCCGATGACCCGGGCCAGCATCTTGTGGACGCCGCTCACGATTTCATTGATGTCGACGATTCTCGGCTCCAACACCTGCTTGCGGCTGAAGGCCAGCAGCTGGCGGGTCAGCCCCGCGGCCCGCCGTCCGGCGGCCCGGATCTCCTTGAGATCTTCTTCCAGCGGATGTCCCGGCGAGAGCTGGGTGAGGGCCAGCTCGGCGTGGCCGAGCAGCGAGGTCAGGATGTTGTTGAAGTCATGCGAGATCCCGCCGGCCAGCCGGCCCATCGCCTCCATCTTGGTGGCCTGGCGCAACTGGTCGCGGCTCTCGGCCAGCAGCCGTTCGGCTTCGCGCTGCTCGGTGACGTCACTGATTCCGCCGACGATCCGCAGTACCCGGCCATCCGGCGCCCGCACGATGGACCAGGCCTGGTCGATGACAGTGGCGTAGCCTCCGGTGGCCCGGCGAAACCGGTACTCCGAACTCCATTCGGTGGCATGGCCATCGATGGCCGCATGAAATGAGGCCAGCACCCGGTCCTTGTCCTCCGGATGAATGCGGGCCGACCACGCCTCGACCATCGGCAGCAATTCGTCCTGCCGCCAGCCGAATACCCGGGTCAGCCCCTCACTCCACCACGAGTTGGGCCCGTCGAGATCGAGTTCCCAGACCACGTCGTTGGTGGCGTTGGCCACGATCTCGAATCGTTCGCGGCTGCGATGTCCCAGCGCTTCAGCCTCCTGGCGCTCGGTGATGTCGCGGGAGTTGAGCAGAAAGCCGCGGATGCCGGGCGCATCGGGCAGGAACCGGCCCACCCCTTCGAGCACCCGCCAGCTGCCATCGCTGCGGCGGACCCGGACCACCGAGGTCACGATGGCGCCGGGGTGGGCCAGCCCCCGGCGCAGCGCCTCGCGCAGCTCGGGCCGGTCGTCCTCGTGGATGAACTCGGTCACCGGATGGCCAACCAGCTCGGACTGGCCCCAGCCCAGCATCCGGGTCACCGATGGACTCTGGTACTGGATCACGCCGGAGTGATCCATGATGGTCACGAAGTCGGAAGCCTGGGCCAGCATGGCCTCGAGGTATTCCTCGCGGCGGCTGGCCTGCTCGGCTTCGTTGAGCTGCTCGGTGATATCGCGGATCACCGACACCGCGGTCATGTGCCCGCGCCAGTTCAAACGCTGGATCGAGATGGTCACCGGAAAGCGCCGCCCGTCCCGCGACCGGTGCCAGCGCAGCGGCACCTGGTAGCTGCCGCTCCGGCGGGTCTCGCCGAGTTCGAGCTCCGCCCCGGCCGGATCGTCACTCAGGTCCGCGGTGCTGAGGGTGATCAGCTCGCCTCGCGAGTATCCGTAGCGCTGCTCGGCCGCCTGGTTGGCATCGAGTATCCGGCCAGTTTCGGCATCGGACAGCACGATCGCGTCCGATACTCCCTCGAACACCAGCCGGTAGCGCTCTTCCTCTTCGCGCAGCGCCTCGGCCGCTTCGTGGCGCGCCGTCATGTCCTCGACAATGGCCAGCACCCGGGTCAGCCCGCCGGCGGCGTTCTGCACCGGGGTCATGCTGACCCGCACGTCCAGGATGCGGCCATCCTTGCGCTGGCGCTGCACCAGGGTGCCCAGCACCGGTTTGCCCTGGTGCATCAGGCGCATGAACTCGCGGGCCTCGGGCTGGGCTTCCCGTTGCACCGTCGGCGAGGGTCTTCCCAGCACTTCATCGGAGCGCCAGCCGAAGATCCGTTCGGCCGCCGGGTTCCAGGCGGTGATCCGTTCCTGGCCATCGAGCGCGATCAGCGCAAACGGCGCCTGGTCGAACAGCGCGCCCTGGACCTCCCCCATCAGGCGTTGCTGGCCGACCGCCGCTTCACGTTCGAGTACCGTCGCGGCCAGCACCAGGCCCGCGGTCGCGAACAGTGCCAGCGACACCGCGAACCGGGCGATCAGCGGACCCAGCGCGGCATACAATCCGAGATCGGGGGCGGGACCGAACCGTACCGCGAGTAGCGAGAGCGTCGCCACCACGAGGGTGATCAGGGTGGCGCCGCGCTGGTGGCCGCGGATGGCGGCCCACGCCACGCAGACGATCAGCAGTGCCGGCATGGCAAGCCGGAGCTGGCCGGGCAGCAACCAGGCCGCGAGCAGGGCCAGGATCAGCGTCGCGAAGCCGAGGGCCACCGCCTCGAGGGGCCGGGAAGCCAGCGGGGTGGGAGCCGGCGAGGGACGGCTCCAGACAAAACAGAGCGGTGCGATGACCATGGTGCCCAGTAGCCGCGCGGCAAACCAGGTCCACCACGTTTCGAACACGCTGGGCAGGCCGTCGCCCACTTCGTGGCCGAGATAGAGAGCCAGCAGGCCGAGTGAGGCGGTGAGCAGGGCCAGGACGAGGGCCGCGCCGGCGATGGCCCAGACATCTCGGATCCGGTCGAGGGTGGGACGGAAACCGAGCCTGGAGAGAATCGCGGTGCCGGCCAGCGGCTCGAGGACATCGGCCAGCACCAGGCCGATGATCACAATCGCGGGATGGTGAGGACGGGCCGCCAGGAGCCAGACGACGACCGATCCACTCGCGATTGCGGGCCACACCCCCCGGCCGTAGCGGCTGACCAGAAACAGCCCGAGGCCGGCCGGCAGCCAGAGCGGCGGGATGCCTCCGGCCGGGATGGCAAAGAGGATGCTCACCCTGGCGGCCACCGCATAGGCAGCAGCCAGGGCCAGGAGCCGAGCGGGCTTGAGGGGCACGGTCAGGGTCATCGGCACTCCGGAGGATAGCCCGGAGCGGGTGGGTTACAAGGCAGGCTTGGGGTCGCGGTCGGGCATGGCCACTCGCTGGTGGGAATGTTCCCGCATCATGGTAGAGAACGCGACTACGATGTCGGCGTCGAACTCGACGCCGGCCTTTGCCTCGACATAGGACAAGGCGATTTCGCTGGACCAGGCTTCCCGGTAGGGCCGGTTAGTGCACAGCGCATCGTAGACATCGCAGACGTGGACCAGCTTGCTGGCGTAGTGGCACTGGCGGCCGAAGTGCATGGAGGGGTAGCCATCGCCGTTGAGCATGATGTGGTGTTCGTAGGCCACCACGGCGGCCAGCTCCATCCCCTTTTCCCGCTCGAGCAGGAGCTTGGCACCGTCGACCGGATGCCGCCGCATGATCGCGCGCTCCGCATCAGTAAAGGCGCCCGGCTTGACCAGGATGTCGTGGGGAATCTTGACCTTGCCGAGATCGTGCATCAGGCCGGCGGTGCCGAGCGCGCGGACCAGGCCGCTGCCGAGCCTGAGGTGCTCGCCGAGGGCCATGGCCAGGACGGCCACGTTGCTGGCGTGAGTCGTGGTGTACTGGTCGAATTCCTTGAGCTGCAGCAGCGGCATGAACATCTGGCCCTGGCTGTGCATGGCGACGGCCAGTGACCGGACCACCGTTTCGGCCTCGAGCAGCGGCAGCGAATCGGTGGTCTGTACCTGTTGGTGCAGCCAGTTGATGGTCTCGATTTCTTCGTCCAGCGTGTAGTTGATGCCGGCAATGGCTGCGCCACCGCTCAGCAGCGCCGCTTCCTCGCCCTGCTTCACGATGATCGGGCCGTAACGAATGTTGCTCTCCCGCATCTGGCGGAGTTCGGCGGTGTCGGAAGCCTGGCCGGCCAGGCGCTGGCACAGATCGAGCAGGAATTCGCCGAACTCATCGCGGGGAACCGGTGACTCGAATTCCACCCGCTGGATCTGGACCTTCGACAGCCGAAGTCCCCACTCCCAGTCCTTGAGCTGCCGGAGGACCTGGGGGCCGTAGACCACGTCGCCATCGAGAAAGTTGAACCGGGGCTTGGGCTCATCCTCAAGCAGGCGGGTCAGCGCCTGATAGGCCGCGTCGACCGATCGTTCCCGCGCCGGATGGCCCGGCCGGTAGAGCGTCGCGGTGGCCAGAGCCTGCCCGACCGCGGTCAGAAACCGGAACGGATCGCTCATCAGAGAGTGGCCCCCCGCGCCGCGGCGCGCACATCGGGATCGGCACTGGCGTCCGCCATCCTGAGCACCGGAATCACCGCCGGATCATCGCGCCAGCGCGAGGCCAGCACTACCAGGATGGCCACCAGCTCGGGAGACCGGGGACAGAGGCGGGCCCGGCGGAACCAGCCCGGCTTGGTCAATGCGTGCTGCAGCAGCCAGGACCTCACACTCGCGGTCTTGAGGCCGGTCAGCGCCCGGATCCCGAGCGCCCGGACCTCGGCGTCGCGGTCCTTGTCATTGAGCAGCGTCATCAGGCGGCCGACGGCGCTGGGCGGGCAGGCTTCGGACACCGCCGAGAGGCCCATCCGGAGAATCTGGTCGTCATCGTCACCCAATGAGCGGATGATGCCGTCGTCACGCTGAGTGGGGTGGCGGATCATCATCTTGATCGCTTCGCGGCGGACCCGGCCGTCGGGATGCTCGGCATAGGGCAGGGTCGAGAAATCGGACGGCAGCTCGGGCAGCGTCCCGAGCAGCGCCAGCATGTTGCGCTGCACGAACCAGGGCGCCGAGGCCAGCCGGGGAATGACCAGCGGCCCGAGGGCGGGGCCCAGTGCCGAGAGCCGGGTCAGCAGGCGGCGGCGCACCGCCCGCGAGTCGGCCACCTCCAGCGCCTCGAGCATCGGCTCGGCGGCGGCCATTCCCATCCGGGTGAGCAGCCGGTCGATACCCTGTGGATCCTGCTGTTCGTGCAGCAGCAGCCGGCGGACACAGTGCGGTGTGGCCAGGTGAGTCCAGCAGGCTTCAATCAGTGCCGGCGACGTACCCTCGGGTGGCATGTCGAGCAGCTCGATCAGATTGCTGGTCTGCAGATGCTCGATCATCTGATCCATGGCGTGCCAGAGCGAGTCCCCGGCAAAGCCGACTTCGACCGACAGCTGGACCACCCGGAGCGATTCACCCGGGTCTTCGTCATCCGGCCGGTCGGTGGCCTCCTCGGTCGCGCGCGACAACCGGTCGAGCACCGCGGTGTAGCCGCCGGGATTGGGGTCGGTCAGGGTCCAGCCCGAGACCAGCTGGACCACCACATCACGCAGTGCGCTCTCGGCCCTGATCTTGACCGGCCCGTCGGCTTCGACATTCTGGGCCAGCTTGCCGAGGATCCGGAGCAGTGAATGGGAGATGGTCTGCTGATTGGCGCTATTGGCGGCACGCAGCAGTTCGAGCACCGCGCGGACCGGCAGCACCGGGGCGGTGTCGAGCAGCAGCTGGCGCCGCTGGCTGAGATCGGCGCCGGTTTCCAGCAGCCGGTTGAGCACCTCGGGCCGGAGTTCGCCGAGCAGCGCCGCGACCCGCTGGCGCAGCTGCGCCGCTGACGGTCCCTCGGGTGCGGCCTTGAGTTCGCGGCCCAGCTCGAGGAGATAACTGACGATGGCCCGGTCGTAGGTCGCGTTCACGGGCCGGCGGTTGATTTCGCGGGCCACCGCGGCCGGATCGATGTTGTCGTCCGCGGCGCCGGTCCCGATCAGGGCGGCCGCGGCCAGCGAAAGCCACAATTCCTGGCCCCGGCCTTCGGTCTCGGGCGGCGGCGCATTTTCATCGGCGATGGCCAGTTGGTCGAAGGCCATCGGCACCAGCTTCAGGTACGGAAAGCGATTGAGCTCCTCGGTGGACCTGAGCCCCATCGGCGTGCTGCCGGTCAGCGACTCCGCGCTGAGGATCGTCAGCACTGCACCCAGTTCATCCGGCTCGATCCCGATCAACAGGCGGATAGCGCCGAGCTGCTGGCGGTGCAGTCGCTGGGCCAGTTCGCGGAGGACGGGATTGGCGGGGTCAGTGGCGACACCTTCAATCAGAAGCTGCTGCCGCGAGATGCCGATGGCCAGCATTTCACGGTCCTTCAACAGGTCTGCCAGGCGGTCGAGCACCGATTCGAGGGCGCTGGCCAGCGAGGGATGTCCGGGCGGGTAGGTGGCGTGCTTGTGCAGCGCGATGGAGAACTGCACCAGAAATACGGAAAGCTCCCGCGAGAGGAAGGTGCGCTCATCGGCCGCGGGAAGGCGGCTCACGAGCGATGGTTCGCCGTGCGAGGTGGCAGTGCCACGACCGACATTGGGGAGCTCCGGGAAGGCATGGTTCCCCGGGCTCTTGAGGCCCGGGAACCAAGTACTCTAAGCTACTGTTGTCGGGGGGGTTACGGAACGGTAGGGGGCTCAGTCCTTGGCCCGGTCGACATAGTCTCCGGTCAGCGGATTGACCCGGATCCGTTCACCATTCTGGATGAATTCCGGGACATTGACCGTGACTCCGTTATCGAGCTTGGCCGGCTTGGTTGAAGAGGTCTTGGTGGCACTCTTCATCGGCGGGTTGGTCTCGACGACTTCGTAGGTCAGGGTGTTCGGCATCACGATGCCGATCGGCCGCCCCTCGTAGAACTCGACCTGGATCTTCATCCCGCCGGTCATCCACTGGGCTGAATCACCCAGCGCCTCGGCATCGAGTTCGAGCTGGTCGAAGTTGTCGGTGTTCATGAAGTGATAGGAGTCGGCCGCGGAGTAAAGGAACTCCAGCTCATGGGCCTCGAGAATGGCCTGCTCGACCGTGTCGGTGGACCGGAAACGGTGTTCGAACTGGTTACCGGTCTTGAGGTTGCGGAGCTTGGCCTGGACCATGGCACGGAGGTTTCCCGGGGTGTGATGGTGAAAGTCCATCACCCGGCACGGGGCGCCCTCGTACACCAGCGTCATGCCCTTCCGCATTTCGGATGCGATGATGCCCATTGCTGCCCATCCTGCAAATGTGTTGAAATCGACGGAACGGAGGGTCCCGAGGGGCCGGAAGTCCGTCAGCGCGGGTGGCAACTTAACCCGGGGAGCGCCGGGCGGGGAGGAGGGTGCTAAATTGGGGGCCGGCACACCTTCGGAGACCGTATGCGCACCACCTTTGTCACCGTTGCATTCATTGCGGCACTCGCCACCCCGGTCCTGGCCCAGAAGCCGGCCAAGGACCCGATGGGCAACGGGCGCCCGCTGAGCGCCTGGATCGCAGACCTCAAGGGCCAGGCCCCCGCCACCCGACATGACGCGGCGTATGAGATTGCCTGGTTCGGCAAGGCCGGCGCCCCTGCCGTGCCGGCGCTGATCGAGGCGCTCAACCAGCCCGGTGAGCAGCCGGTGGTGTTGTACCCGATCGAGGTGGCGCTGCGCGAGATTGGTCCGGCAGCCGCCGCCGCCATCCCGTCACTCACCAAGATGGAAGATCATCCCAACGACGACATTGCCCACCTGGCCAAGCAGGCCCTCCGCGCGATCAAGGGGGATTCGCTGGCATACAACGTGGTACCCGATACCGCGCGAGGGAAAGAGGCGGCCGTGCAGTAGGGGGGCGGACGGGCGGACGGGCGAGACTCAACTCGCGATACCAGGTCAAGGCGCAGTCCTACCAGGGTTCCGCCCATCCGACCAGCTCAGTGACCCAGGTGGGGACAGTGGCCCGCTGCCTAGAACGTCCGCTGGCCATTGGGAACGATGCGGCCGTTCACGATGACCCGGTTCCCGAATCCCGCCGGGTGACTGAGCCAGACATCCTGTCAGCGCAGACCGCCGTTGTACTCCAGCCGATGGGTCGAGTTCATCGAATCGGTGGAGCCAGCACATCTATCCAACGATCAAACCATCCGTTGGCCTATCACCCAGCTGTTGGTCACTCGGCCCTAAGGCTGAAACGCCGACGTGGGGAAGCCCGGTACATACAGCACCCCATTGACCACCCCGACGCCCGAAGTGGTCAGGCTGACGAAAGGCGATCTTGCCACTCGCGACTCGCGACCTTCGAACAAACTGTAGCCGGCGCAGTGCCATCCGGGTGTCGCTCCGAGCCCCGCGAGGGATCTCAACCACTCAAGGCACGTCGCGAACTCCGAGGACGAACGACCTGGTTGAGGTCCCTCACTCCGTTCGGGACGATACGGCGATCCAGCGACCCCCGACCCACGATTTACGACTCTCGACCATCGACCAAGAATGAGATTTCCGGATCGAAGGATTGTCGGATTCGAGGGAGGACGAGTCACGCCGCACGATCCCACCAATCCTTCAATCCATCAATCCGACAATCCTTCAGGGCGCAGCCGCCAGCCCCGGGCAGGTTTCCTCGCTGTAGAACTGTCTCGTGCCGTTCGGGATCGTGTGCCCGTCGACCACGAGGGTGTTGCCGAATCCCACTGGATTGCTGAACCACGCGTCGCTCCACTCAATATCCCCTCCCAGCCTCACTCGGTATGTCGAATTCCGGAGATATGGGTCATTTTCCAGCCCGAACGCGGTCTTGTGACGGGTGAACGCCACCAGCAGCTTCGTCTGGCAGCTCTGCTGAATGACGTTGCCACTGAGGGTCACGTCGAGGTCCCCTCTGAGTCGCGTATCAGGTGCTGGAAACGCGGCGTGGAAGATCATCCCGAAGCGGTTGTTGACGAGAAGATTGTCGTGAATTGATGCGCGGATCGTGCCATGGACATCCGGCGCGAAGATGCCGACCGCCTCGAGGCGAAGACCCGTGCCGGTCGGGATGCGCAGGTGATCGCGCACCTCGTTGTTCCCGATCTCGACCGTCGTCAGCGCGGTGGCTGGGAGCGTGTACGGTTCGACACCATCCAGCACTCCGAGACCCACCACGGGACTCGTGGTGATGCCCGGGACGCCACCCGCCAGCAGCTGGTTGTCGACGACGCGAAAGGCCCCAGGTCCGGCGAGGCACATGTCACAGGTACCGACGGTCCCACTGAGTTGGTTGCGCTCGATGTCCGCGCTGGTCGCGCGAAGATCCACCGACTGCAGGAAGCCCCCCTCGATCCGGTTGCTTCGGATGGTGAGACCGGTGACTCGCAACGCGAACACCGCCTCTCCGCCCTCGTCCTCCGGCCCCCTGCCTGCCTTGAATACGAATCCCTCTACCGTGAGGCCGTTGCCCGCCGAGCCGCCGGGATGGCCATTGGCGAGGATGAGCGGGGTCGTCGCTTCGTCAGTGGACGGAAGCGGATGAATCGGAACAAGCGTGGTCTCAACGCCATTGAGCCCCTGCCCGGTGGCGCGGCCGTGAGCATCCAGTTGCATCACCAGGGCGCCGCGGAGCGTGATGTCCGGAACGTCCACGATGAGCGGGAAGCGCTCGAGCCACCGACTGGAGCTCGAATCGCCGGTCCCTCGGAACACGCCCGCGGCGACGGTGATTGTGATGCGGCACGCGGCCTCCCTGAACTCGCCTCGCGCAAGCCGGCCCGCCCTGGCCGCGGCGAGCGCGTCGGTGATGCGGCGGAAATGCCGGCCATCTTCGAACCGATCAGCGTCATGGGTCACCACGAGATTGGTCTGGTAATCGCCGTGGCGCCGGTGAGACTCCATTTCAGCCGGCGTGCCCTCTATGAGCTGGCCGGCGCCCCCTGAACGGTGGCAGACGGCGCTTCGGTCGTCGGATATCCGGTCCTCGGCCACCCGTGCTGGTTGAACTGCGGTCGGTACGTCGTTTGAGCATGACGCCAAGCCGAGCGTGGTGGCGAGGATGCCACAAAGGGCGGCAAATCGATGCTGGATTCGAGTGGACATGGGCTCAATGCCTCCGAGAATTGGGTTGCAGTCGCGAGTGAGTTGGCCCGCCAGGCTACGGCTGAAACGCCAGAGTGGCGGGGCGGCCCGGCACATACAGCACCCCATTGACCACCCCGACGCCCCAACGGGCCAAGCCGCCCACCAAGGGCGATGTTGCCAGCGCGGTCCAGCGATTGACCACTGGGTCATAGGCGTCGGCCTCAAGCGCCCCGTTGCGGTAGTCTGTCAAACCCACTTGGTAGAGGACTCCATTGAGGACGCCGACTCCCAGTTCAATCGTCGGGTTCGGCATCGACCCTTTGGCGGTCCACCGGTTGGTCGCGGGGTCGTAGGCTTCGACCGCCCCTGAATAGCCGGCGCCGGTATATCCACCCACCGCGTAGAGAACACCGTTGAGGACACCGACCCCCAGGCGAGAGCGCGGAGTCGGCATTGAGGCCTTGGCGGTCCAACTGTCGGTCGCTGGGTCATAGGCCTCCGCAACCGTCGAGAGGCCGCTGTTGTCAGATCCTCCCACCGCGTAAAGCACACCATCGACGACGGCGACCCCCAGCCCATAGCGGGGGGTCGGCATCGGCGCCTTGGTGGTCCACGTGTCAGTGGCCGGGTCATAGGCCTCGGCCACTCCGGACAGGGCGGTCGCGCTGGAACCCCCGACTGCGTAGAGCACCCCGTCGACGACCCCGACTCCGACGCCGGTTCGCGCCGTTGGCATCGGCGCCCGCGTGGTCCAGCTGTCGGTCGCCGGGTCGTAGGCATCGACGCTGGCTACGATCCCCTCACCGTAGGGTTCTGTGGCTCCGCCCACCGCGTAGAGGACGTTCTGCACCACACCGACCCCCAGATCGTATCTTGCGATCGGTATCGGGGCCTTGACAGTCCAGCAGGTCTGTGAACAGGGAATGACGTCAAATGCCGCGCTGGTATCACCGACGGCGCGAGCCACGCTGCTGGCGATCAACCTGTAGCCTGCGCCGACGACATCAATCGCCAGATCGGCAAAGGTGGCGACACCGCCGACCGCCGCCTCCGTGGTGACACCCGTCAGGTGGCCCCCGCTGGGGTTGTCCACCAGCGCGATCGTGATCCCGCGGGTGAACCCGGTGAGGGTATGGCCCGAATCATCCTGGAACGTGACCTGAATGGGCGGCGCCAGCAGCTTCCCTGCCTGGCCGACCGAAGGTTGGACGGTGAAGGCCAGCCGGGGCGGGTGACTGGCAAATGGAGCGCTGTAAGCGAGGACGAATCCGGGCGCGTTGGCGATGAGCTGCCACCCGCTGCCAGTGTGGCCAATGATGATGTTGGGGAACGCCGCCACCCCGGCGACCGCCGTTGCCGTGAGGGTACCAGTGAGACCGCTGAAATGCCCCCCGTCCTCGTCGGAGATTTTCACCTGGCCGGTGAAGCCAGTCAGGATATGGCCAGCGGAGTCTACGGCCGCGACCTGGACGGACGGTGCAATGGGTGTCCCGGCAATGGGGTCATCAGGCTGAACCGCAAACACCAGCCGGGTCAGGTGGCTGGCAAAGGCGGTGCTGGTGGCCGGCGTGAGACCCTGGGTCGAGGCAATCAACAGGTTTCCCGGGGCGGCGCCATCAATCTCGAGATCGGTAAAGGTGGCCACGCCCCCGACGGCCGCGATGATCGTCGTACCGCGCAGCGACTTGCCGGCAGCGTGCGGCGCCAGATCGATCGATATGACCCCGGTGAAATCGGTTGCCACCTGCCCGTTGGCGTCCTCGGCGCTGACCTTGACCGCCCTCATCCTGGTGCCGCTGAACGACAGTCCCGGTGATACGGTGAATACCAATTGGGTCGCGGCGGTCCCGTTCGGGCCCGTTGATGGCCCACTGGCGCAGCCGAGTAACGCCGCGGCACAGAGTGACAGAAGGTGCCATCCCGCAGATATCGAGCGCATACGACCTTCTGAATGAGTGCCCCGCGGGGTTGAACCGGGTGATGGATTCGGACCGGCCGTCTCGAGCGCGTTCATCGGACCACCTGGCGTAACGCGGCTGGACAACTGAAGGCCGGGAGTGGGAAATCCCCCGAGGAGTACCAATCACCGCAGCCATTATTGCGAGGCGTGAAGGTCGTGGGCAGCGTTCCAGGTACGATGGGACCCTGAATGGTCGTCGAGTAGTAGTGATGGCTGAGCGCATCCCGATAGGTGAGGCGGGCCATCACCGCTCCTCCAGCCGAGCGGCCCCCATTGGCGAGAAAGTAGTAGGCCTGGAAGTCACCATACACTTCGTTGAAGAGCGGGGTGTCCTGACCCGGCCCAACCGTCAGCGATCTTGCCCAATACGGCCCAGGCCGACCCGGAAACCCGGGAATCGCGAAGATTTCAAACCCGGTGATCTGAACCCCGCCCTGCCCCGGAGCATCCGCGACGACCAGCTGTGGCGCGTAGAACCAGTCGCCGGGAACTTCCGGGTACTGGTACTCCACCAGGGAGAACGAGCGCACGACGATCCGGGGCTGGGTATCCACCACCCCTAGGGTCACGGTGATCGGCGGCGAACTGCCCTGATTTCCGGCGGCATCGATGGCATCCACCACGATCGTGTACCGGCCGGGCGCCAGCCGGGGGGTAGAGGAGTTGTAGCCGAAGGCGCCGAGCTGCGGCGTCCAGAAGCCTGCCCCCAGGTTCACTATCAAGCTGGACAGCGGTCCGTCCAGAACCCTCCACTGCAGGCTGGAAAGGTCGCGATTCTCTTCTATTCGGAGCTCGAAGGGCAGGTGGCCAAGCGGCACGGTGTCGCCGTCAAGCGGACTGAGGACCGTGACGATCGGCGCGATGGTATCGGCCGCGAGCGCGCTGGTCGTGAAGGCGGACATGGCAAGAGCGGCGAGTGCGTCTCCGTCCCTGCTACGAGCGTCGGTACTGACCTGCAGTTGGTAAGGCGTCAGAGGCAGCAGCGCCTCATCGGGAACGAAGCCCGCCTTGAGAATGTCCTGACCAACGCCCGCCACGACGACGTGGCCAGGGATGGCGGATCCGCCGCTGCTGAGCGTCACCGCGCCCGACAGGCTGGCGCTGTCCATCGGCTCGCTGAACACCACCTGGATGGTCGGGTTGATCGGTACGTCGGTCTTGTGCGCAGGCGGAGCAGTCCGGACCACCACCGGCCGGGAGTGCAGCGGGACGAGCGCGTACCCCGTGACGATCGCGCCACTGTGGCGCGACACCGTGACCTGCAGGGTATCGCCGGCGGCCGCCGGCACTCCAACCGGATCGAATCCGCCGTCAATCACCGCGGCGTCGACCGGCGATCCAGCCGGCCCATTCCGAATGAGCACGCTGACTCCGGCGGTATCGGTTCCGGGCGCCATCGAGACCCACGCCACCGATGGTCCGGATCCGGCGGCCAGTCCGAGTCTTCGGCCAGAGATCGGCCCCGGCACAGCCTCCTCGGCTGACGATACCAGCGCGGCAGAGAGCGGCAGTAGGTGCCCCGGATCGGGTTGGACCACGTTCTCAGAGCAGGATAAGAGCACGGCCAGGAGGCCGAACCAGCCGAGCCTCCGGCGGCGGCTCCAGGATCTGTGATGACTCAGTAGCTGCACCATGATCGTATCCTTCCTCACGTCAGAGACTCCCATCCAGCACGAACCCCGCCCAGTAGAACGGTGACCGGAACGCTGCGCCGTCGATCGCGTACTGCTGGGCAACGGCCAGCGCCACCGCGTCCGAGCACCCCGCTGCGAGGATGAGCGCGCTGATGCGCAGCCCCCGGACAACGCTGATTCTGCTCATGGGTGGAAGGCCTGGGTCTGTCGTCCGACGACGTAGAGGGTGCTGTCGACCACGCCCACCTGGCCGAGCCGGCCACTGAGCAGCGGAGCTGCGGGTTGCGTCGTCCAGTGATCAGTGGGCGGGTCATACGCATTGACCCAGACCTTGTCCATGGTCACGCCGTCGGGGCTGCCCTCTGCGGCATAGACCGTCCCTCCGATGACTGCCACCGACACATCACCACCTGACAGCAGCGGCATTGGGGCCACTGTCGTCCAGCGATCGGCGACGGGATCGTAGGCCTGGACAAAGTCCGGCTCGAAGCCCGAACTGCCTCCCACCGCATAGAGGACCCCATTGACGACCCCGACGCCGAAGCCGTCGCGGGCGAATGGCAATGGCGCCCGGGCGGACCAGCGATCGGTCACCGGGTCGTATGCCTCGACAGCGGTCAGACTCAAGCCACCGACGATGTAACCGCCAATCGCGTAGAGAATGCCGTTCACCACCCCGAGACCCAGTCCCTTCCGGGCTGTCAGCATGGGTGCCCTGGTCGTCCAGCGATCGGTGGCAGGATCGTACACTTCGAGGACGGTGGTCATTCCCGTCCGTGATTCTCCGCCCACCGTGTAGAGCAGGCCCCCGAGGCTGGCCACCGCCGGGCTGGTGCGAGGGGTTGGCATTGGCGCGCCGAGACTCCATCGATCGGCCACCGGATCATAGATGGCAACTTCGGCTGGCCAGCCTGTGCGCGAGGTTCCGCCAATCGCATAGATCCGACCCGCTACCGCGCCCATGGCGATGCCTTGCCGTTCGGGTACCAGCGCGGCCCGCTTCACCCAGCACGGTTGCACGCAGACCGAAAAGGCGGCGCTTCGGATCTGGCTCAATCCAGGCGCGGAGGCGGTGAGCCTGTACCCCGCGCCAACCGAATCGATGGTGAGATCGCCGAATACGGCCACACCGTGGAACGCCGCCACCGTGCGAGTCCCGAAGAGATGGTTCGACGGCAGGTCCGCCTCCAGCGCGAGGCTCACGGAATCGTTGAAATCGACGGCGGCCTGCCCGAACTGATTCTGGACCTCAACCTCAATCGGTAAGCCCTGGCCGAAAAAATGGTCCTTGGGGCCGACCGCAAAGACCAATTGGCTTCGTGGCACGGTGGCAAAGGCCGCTTGCACCGCGGTGGCCAGCGCTTCGTCATTCAGACCGTGCGCGAGCGTACTGACCCCCAGCTGATAGGAAGAACCAGCGGCGAGCGGATCGTGCGGAACCAGGGTGGCCTCGAGCACCTGGCCACGCGCGTCGACCACTGGATGCACCGTTCCAGCGATGAGCTGACCGTGCAGACTCAAGGTGACGGCCGGGAGCAGGCTGCTTGAATCCATCGGCTGACTGAACACGACCCGGACCACCATGTTGAGTGGCACATCGGTCTTGTGATCGGGAGGACTGGTCCGCACCACCCGGGGACTCGATCGCCGAGGGACTGGAACTACGTCCGTCGAGTCCTGGCCATTGCCCCATTCCATTGCCACGCGAAGGGTGTCTCCGATTTCTCCCGTGATCGCTACCGGATCGAATCCCCCCTCGGCGACTACCGGGGTCACGACCGCGCCATTCCTGGTGTTCTCAACCGTGACCCGAGTGAGTGAAGGGATCCTGCCGGGGGACATCGAGACGTAGACCCGGGTCGAATCGCTTTGTGGGCCAATCCCCAATTGCCCAATGGAGCCGGACCGGTGCATCGGCGCTGAGACGAATGCCGCCGCCACCCCGCCGTTCCGCGGTGAGAATCCCGCATCGGAGCAGCCGAGCACTGTGGCCAGGCCGATCACCAGCGGTAGCGCGCTTCGCCGCCCGAGGGACCATTCGCTCCATTCACCGTCTCGCATCCCAGTGACTCCGATGTTCATAGTCCTCCATCCATGACAAACCCCGCCCAGTAGAACGGAGACAGCGACTGTGAACTGCTGAGAGTGCCGCGTTGAGCCATCGCCAAGGCCGCCACTTCTGACTTGCCCGTTCGAAGCTCGGCGTAGAACCGCTTCATCAACTCCGCCGTGGCCCGGTCGTCCACCGGCCACAGTGTGGCCAGTACGTTTCGCGCCCCGGCCGACTGGAAAGCCTGCACCAGCCCCACCCAGTCATCCCCCGGCGGCACGTCGGCCACCCGACCCGAGCCGAGTCCCGTCTGGCAGGCGCTGAGCACCACCAGCCGAGCGTTGAGGCTGAGCCGCGCGACGTCGTGGACCTCAAGCCGTCCATCGCTGCCACCGCCGGGCGCCAGCGCGACGTAAGAGAACTGCGGGTTGTGTTTGTTGAGCACGCCCAGCGAGGCGAGGTGGATGATCGAACGGTTGGGAGCCGCGGCGGCCAGGGCCTGGCTGGTGGCCCGATCGCCGGTGAGCACGGTGGCATCGGAGCCGTACAGCGCCGCGATGGCGGCCACCTCGGCGCTGGCGCCGGGGAGATCGGCCTGGCGCGGCGCCAGCGCCAGCAGCCCACCGGATTGCGACGTGGGGGCTCGGGAGGTCAGCGTGAGCCAGACCGCCGCCGAGGAGACATAGCCAATGTCGAATCGCTGAATCAGGTACTGCTCCGGTGCCCCACTCCCCAGCAGCGCCGCAAAGGGGAAGTAGTGCAGTTCGCGCTGCGGCACGATCAACAGCCGGTGCTTGTCACGGAGCAGCCCGGCCGCTTCAATCGGGGCGATCAATTGTGATTGCAATCGGCGCAAAGGCGCCTGCCAGGGAAAACCGCCCCGGGCAGTCCGCGTGGCCGCGAGGGTTCCCCTGACGAAGTCCACCTCCGTGGTCAGCTCGGCTCCACTCACCGGCAGATCGACCGCGGTGAGGCGACCCGACCCGATGACAAAGGCGACGGCGGCCGAGTCGGTGACCAGGTACTCGATCAGCACCTCGTCGGCAGGCAGGCGGGCCGCGATGGCATGCCAGGACGGAGGCGCCGTTGCCACGACAGGGGTCCGGGTTCCGCCGGCGCCCTCGAGTGAGTCGAGCAGCGCCGCATAGGCGTCCTCTGCCTGGGTCAGCGCTTCACGCCGTCGGTTGGGCAGCTGCTCGAGTGCATCGGGGCCGCGCAGCGCCACGGGGGTTTCGTGCGCGGTCGACAGGTCCATCAGGCCGGTGATCTGGTGCCGGAGCGCCGAGAGGCGTGGAGGTTCAGCCGCAGCCAACGGCGCGGCGCCCGGTCCCCTCGCGATGAGCGCCAGGGTTTGCCGAGCCCGCAGCCGCTCACTGGTGGCAAAGGCGGCGGAATCGTGGCCGATGGCGCGCTGGGCCAGGGCAAGGTCGGTGTAGAGCGCCCATTTGTCGGTCAGGAAATCGGCCCGGCGACCAGCGCCACTCACCTGCCCCGCCGCCAGCTCGACGGCAGCAATTCCGAGTTCGAGTTCGGCGATCGCCTCCGGTCCGGCGCCCCGGGCACGCAGAACCTGCCCGAGGCCCGCGTACAGGCAGACGGCCACGTCGGTCGCCGGACGCCGACCCAGTCGTTCGAGTCCACGGCGATAGCTGGCTTCGGCGGCGAGCGGCAGCCCCGCCGCGCGCTCGAGCTCACCGACCTGGCAGAGGGCCCATGCCACCGCGATACGATCGCCAGAGTGCCGCAGGGTGTCGACTGCGGTAGCGACCATCCGGCGGGCGCCGTCGGTATCGCCCAATGCCAGCGTGGCCCTGGCCCCGAGCAGATCGTTGAATGCCGCCGAACGGCCGTCACCGAGGGATCGCTGCCGGACCGCGGCGGATCCGAGCATCTCGCGTGCGGTCGCGAAGTCCTCCTCCATCAGGCTCAGCGAGCCGAGTGCGGCGAGCGCCGCGGCTTCACCAGCCGGGTCCTTGGCCTTGCGGAGCAGCAGCAGGCCGGCGCGATATGATTCCCGGGCCGGCGCCGGCCGATTGAACTGCAGCGCCAGATCTCCCCGCGCCAGCCGAAGCCGGCCTTCGGTGACCGGACTCAGTCCTTCCTTGCGAGCCTCCCGCTCAGCCAATCCCAGCTGTCGGTCGGCGCGGTCGAGACTACCCATTGCCGCGAAGACCTGTGACAGGTCGAGCCGGGTACCGACGGTTGACTCCACCGGTCCGGTGGTCGCGAAGATGTCCAGTGCCGCCCGGTAGCGGCCAGCCGCCGCGGGGTAGTTGCCGCGGCCAGCCTCGATCAGCCCGAGATTGCGGAGCGCCAGCGCCTGATCGGCGGGATCATCCAGCTGCCGGTACACCGCCAGGGCCTCGTCATACCGCCGTTCGGCGGTGAGGTCATCGCCTTGGCTGCTGGCCAGGGCGCCGAGGTTGATCAATGCGGCGGCGGCTGGAACGTCGAGGCCATGGTCCCGCGCTGTGACCAGCGCCTCGGTGTGACGGCGCCGGGCTTCGGGCAGGTCTCCGGTGGCCGCGGCAATCAGGCCGAGATTGTTGGCATCGGCCGCGACCCCGCGGTAGTCCCCGATCTGGCGCCTGAGCTCGAGCGCCTCGGTGTACTGGACCGTGGCCGCGTGATACTCGCCGCGGTCCTTGCTGACCGAGGCCAGTCCGCCCACCGCGTTCATCCGGGTCCGCCCGTCCCCGGCGATGCCTGCCAACCGCCGAGCCAGCATGAAGTAGCGCGAGGCACTGTCGAGCCGTGCCTCGCCGTAAAAGCCCGCGCCGATGTTCCCCAGCGCGGCGGCCATCGTCGCGGTATCGGCCAGGGTGGTGGCGACCGCAAGACTCTTCCGCCAGTCCGCCAGTGCCGCCGCCAATCCGGCCCGCCCCAGCGCTGCATTCCCCGCCTTGCGGAGGCTGTCGGCTCGAAGCCGCTGTGCCCGGCGCTCCGGCGACCACCGGCCGAACCGGTGCACATCCAGCAGTGGAAACGAATCGCCCCAGACCCGGGCGTAGTCGGCACCGACCTGTTCCGCCCGGGCCAGCAGCGCCGCCGCGCCCGCCGAGTCGGTCGGAGCAGTGGCAGCCAGCCAGCTGCGGATCGAATCGCGGGCATGGTCCGGATACTGGACGATCCAGCTCGGCGGAATCGTGTCGGTCACCGCATCGGCGTTAGGCGCGCGATCGGACTGCTGCCCCCACGCCGTGCCGGCGAGGCCCAGTGTCAGGAGCAGCGACAACCGATTCATCGGGGGGAGACCGGCAGGGCGAGAGTGAACGCGACCAGCTCCGATTCCACCCAGCGGCCGTAGCTGGTCTCGGCCTTGATCTGCCAGTAGTAGGGAGTCGAGGTGAGCAGGTGCACGGAATCGGGCGGGGTCACTGCGGTATCGGTGGTGGTGGTCTGCCAGACGGCCCGGCCCTCACCGGAGAAGAGCGTCAGTCGATAGTGCAGGACGCCCGGGACAGCGGTCCACTGCATTCGCTCGACCTGCGACACGGTGCCGAGCGGCGCCAGCGGCTGCGGTGCAAGGGTGGCCGTCAGGGCGGGGTCACGAGTGAGCGGATCAATCGAGTGGCGAGACCCGCCGCCGGACCAGATCAGCAGCAACACCGCAGCGGCGGCGGCCAGCGGGACCAGCGGCGCCCACCGCCGGCGAGGCGGAGACTGGACCAGGCGCTGGACCTCGACGAGTTCCTCGCGGCACTCCCGACACTCCGCCAGATGCGCCTCAGCGCGCGTCCGTCGGTCGTCCGTCAGGACACCGTCGAGAAAGCCGGCGATGGTGCCGGGATCCAGATGCTCAGGCTGACGTTCGGATACTGACATGGAAGTCCTCGTTGAGGCCGGATATCTGGCCCTATGATCAGGTGAAACGGACACGGCAGCGGATTTTGCGGAACCGGAGGTCGGGCAGAGTCGGGGAGGAGCGAATCTTCTCAGGGTTGGGCGTCTTCGACTCCCCGCCGTCCGAGCGCGAGGCGCAGCTCGCCCAAGAGGGCGTTGATGGCGCGATAAACGTGGAATGGGGTGGGCAGGCGGAGGATCCGGGCAATTTCGCGGGCCGGAAGATCTTCCTCGAACCGCAGGGCCAGCAGCAGCCGGTCCGGGGCCGGCAACCGGGCGAGGCTCGCGTCGAGCGCCGCCATCAATTCGGAGCGGCGGAGTTGCCGGTCAGGGCCCTCGTCCCGGCTGGTCACGACGTCCTCGGGACTGAGCTCCACCGCGATCAGGTCCGCCAGCCGCCTCCGATTGACCAGTTGTTCGCGCTCAGCGGGAGCATCGCCGCCGACGCGACCATACCGCTGGCGCAGATGATCGAGACAGAGCCGCCGAGCCACGACCACCAGCCAGGTGGTGAACTGGGTGCCAGGTGTCTCGGTATATGCTCGAAGCCGGCGTCCGCGGTCCTCGCGCAATCGCTCCAGCACAAAGGCGTAGCAATCCATGGCCCGGTCGTGATTCCGGCCGACCGATCGTGCGGTGTGCAGCAGGAGGGGGCTGAATCGGTTGACGAAGCGACCCCAGGCCTCGTCGCGGGCGACGCTGCCGTTGGCCTGCAAGAGATCCTGCAGTTCCTGCGGTGCAGCGGCCATCGAGAATGGCCTGGATGGGGAAACCCACGGGGCGGACCATGACGCGCGATCCGGGGCCAACCTACCCGACGGCGCAATGCACGCAAGCACTGAGGAAATTGTTGGATTGAGGGATTGCCTGATTGGTGGGGTCACGACGTACCTCTCGCGCGCCCCCCAATCCTTCAATCCGTCGATGCTTCAACCACCGGCTCCACCCGCGCAATGAAACACCCCGCCTCGGCGTGACGCAGGTAGAGATGGGTCACCGGCTTGCGGTCGAGGAACTCCGCGACGATCCGCTCCGCCTCACGGCCCGATCCGATCCGGCATTCCAGGACCTGACTCTGGTCCGACCGCGCCTCGATGGCCAGTGGAAATTCCCGCAGTCCTGTTGGAAATGCCGCCGCGTCATAGCGCTGGCACTCCTGCTCGTGAATGAAGACGGGCCCCGGTGCAGTGATGGTGCCGCCATCCGCCACCGGACGATGGGTAAACAGGATGCGCCGGTCCTGGCCGATGGCAAAGGGCTGCAGACACTGGCGGCAGGGGCCGGTGCCAGTGGCGAGCTCGATGTGGACCGGGTGGCCGTAACCGGGAGAGCGGTGGGTGGTGCGTACCTGGTCGATAAGCGCCTGTGGGAGCCCGCTGATGTGATACTGCATGAATGGCCTTCCGGGTAGCTGGGAGGCACAATCTAGGATTTGCTGGAGAGGGATTCTATCCGAAACTTCATTTCAAACACGGAGGCACAGAGGGTTCCCTGCGTTCACCGCTTCCGGTTCGTCAAGCCAGGTTCATTTAATGAATAAAAAGGCGATTTCCAAACTGACGTCTCGGGTTTTGCCGGTGTCGCGAAGCCTCTGTGCCTCTGTGTTTTTCAGTTCTTCTGAGTCAGGATCCTATCCGAAACAGGCAAATCATCAACTTCATTTCAAACACGGAGGCACAGAGGGTGCCCTGCGTTCACCCCCTCCGGTTCGTCAAGCCAGGTTCATTTAATGAATAAAAAAGCGATTTCCAAACTGACGTCTCGGGTTTTGCCGGTGTCGGGAAGCCTCTGTGCCTCTGTGTTGTTCAGTTCTTCTGAGTCAGGATCCTATCCGAAACAGGTAGCTCATCTTGAGGAAAAACCCGTCCGACTGCCGCTGCAAGTTGCGGAACCGGAACGACTCGGGATCGTCCATCAACCGGCCGTAGCCGAGGAAAAACACCGTGCCCGGATTGGGCTGCACCGACAGCAGCGCGTCGACCCGGAAGCTGTTGTTCAGGTAGGGGACGGACTTTTCGAGGACCCCGCTGGAATTGGGCAGCAGGATCGCGGCGCCGCCGTTGCGATCGTCGCGCAGGCTGTCGATCTCGCTGGCCACGTATTCGCCGACCAGGCGGACGAAGATGGGCCGCGCCACCTGGTACTCGAGCTTGAGCCGGGGAATGCGGAACCGGCCGACCAGGCTGCCGTCGAGCGGGCGCCGGTACTGGATATGGGCATAGTCGAGCGAAATCCGGAACTGGTCGCTGGGCCGGATCTGGGTGTGGGCCTCGATGAAGAAGAAATTGGTGGGCTGCCACTCGAAGAAATCGTCGTCCTTGCCCCAGAGAATGAAGGTGTTGGCCGAGAAATTCTTGAATTGCGGCGTAGCGGCCTGCAGCAGCCAGTCGGTGTTGTTGATCGATGGCACCGGCTGGAATGGCACGGTATCGACGGTGCCCCCGGGCCCCCGCCGCTCGATCGCGGCGCCGCGCAGCAGCTGGGGGTCGTAGTCGAACGTCTCGATGAACACGCCGGCACTGACCGACCAGCCGCCCCGGAGCCCCGCCGTGGTCTGGAAGTGGTTCTTGCGTTCGAGCGATCGGTTGCCGTGGGTCAGGTCGTGATAATTCCAGATCCAGTCGAACAGGACGTCGTTGTCGACCCGCTCGATGAATCCGCCCTGATGGCCGAAGACCGAGATCCGGTGATCGAGTCCGAAATGGGCAATGCCCGGCCGGGAGATGAAGCCGCTCTGGGCGAAGAAGTTCTCGCTCAGTCCGTTGAACACATAGTTGAGGCCGAGGGTGTGACCGTTGCGGACGAAGCGGCCCTGCCAGACGGGGCCGGTGACGGTCTCTCCATCGGTCCGGGTGACACTGCCGCCGGCCTGCAGCCCCAGGTTGTAGATCTTGCCGAACACCAGCCGGGTATCGAGCGCGCCGACCCGGTTGTAGTTGTCGCCATCCTGGCGGTCGGTGGTGGCCAGCCCGATGCGGGACTGGGCCCCGACGTTCTGCTGCAGCCGCAGCGCGAACATGTCCGGATGGCTGCCGGTCAGCGAGGCCGTGGTCTTGTCCACCGCGGCGAGGAACCCAACGTTGGTGCCGCCGGTGGTCCCGGTGAACTTGAGCGCGCCGATCGGCTGAACAATGCGGCGGGTGTAGATCAGCTGGTTAGGCGTGCTGAACTGCTCCAGCCCGTCGAGAAAGAAGGGCCGCTTCTCCGCCACGAAGTTGTTCGACCGGGGATCGAAGTTGATCTGGCTGGCGTCCGATTCGATCTGGGAAAAATCGGGGTTGGCCGTGGCATTGAGCGACAGACTGTTGGTCACGCCCCAGCGCACCGTACCGCCGACGTTGGGGCCGTTGCCATCGTAGCCCCAGTTGCCGCTCTTCTGGATAGCGCCATCGGCTCGGCCAGTGACCTCCGGCGTCACGTCCATCACCAGGCCGCGATGAAAACCGGTGAGTCCCTGCAGCTGCCCCGCCTGGCCCAGGAAGCTGGCGCTCGACCGCCTGGCCGGGGCCCATGAATCCTCGAATCCCGAGTGCTGGACCGTCCTCAGGACATGCAATCCCCAGGTCTGCTCCGCCGCCGACTGATATCTGAGGCTCTTGAGTGGAATCTGGATTTCGACTTCGTAGCCGTAGTCGGTGACGTGCCCCTTGGAATGGAACACGAAATCGGGGCTCAGGTCGACCGGTTCACGCTCGCCGCCGCCCGCTCCATTCCCCCGCTCGACCAGGATGCCATCGGCCTGCACGCCCAGCGGATTGACCGCGAACATCATGGCCTGCCGGCCATCGTTGAAGGTGCCCAGCATCAGCTGGACGTAGTCGTCGGCAAAGATCTTGTCCCGGTCCGCCAGCGTGGCGTGGACCGGGCCGTGACTCTCGAATGCCCGGATGCCGAAGTAGATGGCGGTGGGGGAGTACCAGACCAACACCTGGGTGGAGTCGGAGGCGGCCACCCCATCGCTGGGCGAGTACTGGGAAAATCCGACCAGTCGGTCGGCGCTGGCCCACACCGGCTCGTCGAGCACGCCATCGATGACCGGCTGGGCCACGATCCGCGGCGGACGGACTTCCAACGCCCCGGCTCGGCCATCATAGGTCTGCGGGGCGTCGGCGTGCGGCACCGAATCGGCGGGCACACCGACAGGCATGGACAGCGCCAGGACAAGATTCAGCAGCATCAGCTTGGAATTTCGCTCGAAGAGTCAGGGGGCGTACGTCGCAAAAGTAGCGGTGGTTTCGATTTCGGACGGTATGGTGCGGGGTGAAACTGAGTCGAGAGTTGAGGGTCGAGGGTCGAGGATCTTGAGCCGATCCGTAGGCAATGTGAAGAGAGTCGCAACACCCACCCGGACTGCTGATCCTATGCCCACGACCCGAGCCCTGATTCGTGACGTTTGACTCTCGACTCTTGTCTCTCGACTCTCGACTTTGTACCCATTGACATATCCGGATAAGCGGATGATATTGCCTCCGTGCGGCAACCGCCTGTAGTCACCCGACTCAATGCCCTGGCCGATGCCACCCGGGGCCGCCTGCTCCTGGTGCTCGAGCGGCATGAGTTGACGGTATCGGAGTTGTGCACCGCGCTGCAGCTACCCCAGAGCACGGTCAGCCGGCACCTCCGGATCCTGGCGGACGGCGGTTGGGTGGGGTCCCGCGCCGAGGGTGCCAGCCGACTCTACCGTCTGGCGCTGAATGAGCTCGAAGCCCCGGCCCGGCGGCTCTGGCAGGTGGTGCGTGAATCGCTGGCCACCCTGCCGGCATCGTTGCGTGATGGGGAACGGCTCCGCACCGTCCTGGCTGAACGCCGGAGCAGATCCGAAGAGTTCTTCGCCTCGGCCGCGGCCCAGTGGGACAAGCTCCGCGCCGAGCTGTTCGGTGGCCGGACCGAACTGCTGCCGTTGCTGGGACTGCTCGAGTCGGACTGGACAGTGGGAGATCTCGGTTGCGGTACCGGCCACCTGTCACTTGCCGTGGCGCCGATGGTGGCCCGGGTCATCGCGGTGGACTCCTCCGCGGCCATGATCAAAACCGGACGGGCCCGCCTGGCTGGCCACGACAGCGTCGAGGTCCGAAAGGGAGAGCTGGAAGCGCTGCCGATCGAGGATGCGGCGCTGGACATCGCCTTCCTGGTGCTGGTGCTGCCCTACGTGGCCGAGCCGGCACGAGTGGTGGCCGAAGCTGCGCGGGCGCTCAAGCCCGGCGGGCGGCTGCTGCTCGTGGACCTGATGCCACACGACCGGGACGAGTATCGCCAGACGATGGGTCATCAGTGGCAGGGATTTACCGAGCCGCAGTTGCTGGGCTGGCTCGAGGAAGCGGGACTGGTCAGCGGCCGCTATAGGGCCGCTGCGCCGGATCCGGCCGCCAGGGGTCCGATGCTGTTCACCGCCTCGGCCGCCAAACGCTGAACGTGGTATCGCCACAATAGAAGAAATTCGGCGGCTTCGGGCCGCCAGCAGTCGCGGATCACTTCCAACGGAGTTCGACACATGGCAACGATGGCCCCGACGATGCACTCGTTCGACGCGGCGCGCGCAGCGGGACGCGAGCCGTTCAAGGTCAAGGATCTGAGCCAGGCCGAGTTCGGCCGCAATGAAATCCGGCTGGCCGAGTTCGAGATGCCGGGCCTGATGGCGCTGCGGAAGGAATACGCCGGCACCCAGCCGCTGGCCGGCGCCCGGATCATGGGTTCGCTGCACATGACGGTGCAGACCGCCGTGCTGATCGAGACCCTGGCCGACCTCGGCGCCGATGTGCGCTGGGTGTCGTGCAACATCTTCTCGACCCAGGATCATGCCGCCGCGGCCATCGCGGTCGGCCGTGATGGCAGCGCTGCGGCGCCGCGCGGGATTCCGGTGTTTGCCTGGAAGGGCGAGACCCTGGAGGAATACTGGTGGTGCACCGAGCAGGCGCTGGTCTGGCCCGATGGCACCGGCCCCAACCTGCTGCTGGACGACGGCGGCGACGCCACCCTGCTGGTCCACCGCGGCGCGGAGTATGAAGCGGCCGGCACGATCCCGGCGTTCAATGCCCAGCAGGAGCCGGAGGAGTGGGGCGTGATCCTCGAGCTGCTGCGCCGGACCATCAAGCCGGGCCAGAAGCACTGGACCAAGGTGGCCCAGAGTATCCGGGGCGTGTCGGAGGAGACCACCACCGGCGTGCACCGGCTGTACGAGATGATGAAGGCGGGCACGCTGCTGTTCCCGGCGATCAACGTCAACGACAGCGTCACCAAGAGCAAGTTCGACAACCTGTACGGCTGCCGGCACTCGCTGACCGACGGCATCCTGCGGGCCAGCGACGTGATGCTGGCCGGCAAGGTGGCGGTCATCTGCGGCTACGGCGATGTCGGCAAGGGCTGCGCCCAGGCGCTTAAGGGCCAGGGCGCGCGAGTCGTGATCACCGAGATCGATCCGATCTGCGCGCTGCAGGCAGCCATGGAGGGATACCAGGTCACCCTGCTCGAGGATGTGATCGGCACGGCGGACATCTTCATCACCGCCACCGGCAACAAGGACATCATCACCGCCGACCACATGGCGCGGATGAAGGACAAGGCCATCGTCGGCAACATCGGCCACTTCGACAACGAGATCGACATGGCCGGGCTCAAGA
>JBEPVA010000003.1:0-51903 GCA_041691295.1 Gemmatimonadota bacterium | reverse complement strand
GCTCCAGTAGTTCCGCAGCGAGAAGTTGAGATAGCCGCTGGCCAGCGCCGCCCGCCGTTCGCCGGCAAAATTCCACCCGGCCCCGATTTGGTCGACACCAGCGGCCCAGCGCCGGATCACATGCCCCGGCCGGTAGCGTTGGTAGTCGAACGACCCCACCGCCAGCAGCCAGTCGGCGTTGTTCTGAAATCCGATATCGTTGATTTCGAACCCCGGGGTGATCACGTGCCCCGTGGCCGCCCAGTGCCAGACCCCGCCGAGCCTGGCCACCCGCAGCTGCGCCGCCCCGCCGCTGATCGAGGTGCGGCTGCCGTAGTCGGTCTGGTATGACGCATCTGGCCGCTGCCAGAAATGTCCCGGGCCAGTGAGAATCTTGCTGATCGCGTCGGTCGAGCCGTCCACCCGACTGCCCATCGCCAAGCCACTGACCTCATAGTTCCCGCCGCCGAACCGGTGACGTCCGTCGACCCCGAGGGCAAAGGCATCCGATGGCCGTTCGGCGGCGATCGGGCCGTCCATGCCCGGTCGAGTCACGGCGGTACCGATCAATCCGATCGCCGACCCTCCATCTTGTGAGGCTCGGCTGAGTCGCAACACGCCGAAGCCGGTCGCCGGTTCAACCAGGGCCCGGTTGGTCGTCCCGTCGGGGGCGATGTAGTCGGCCTGTGACTGCCCGGTTACCGCGGTCATCGCCCCGGCGCTCCAGCCACTTGAGGTCCGGCCTGACAGCTTGGCGGCGCCGAGCAGAGTGGTGCTGGTGGCAATGTCGCTGAACTGCGCATCGGCTGGCACGCTGCCCTGTGGCGCACCGCCGATCCTCCGGCTGTAGAACGGCTGTTCGTTGAGGAAGGAGTTGCCCCGGGTCGAGAACGGCAGCCCGAGGTTGAAGGCAAACTGAGTCGATCCCTCGACGAAGAACGGCCGCTGCTCGGGGAAAAAGGTCTCGAAGGTGGTGAGGTTCACCTGTGACGGATCGGCCTCGACCTGGCCGAAGTCCGGATGGATCGCCGCGGTGGCGGTGAATCCGCCCGGCAGTCGGAGCCGAAGATCGGCGCCGGCGTATCCGCTGCCCCGAGTCCGATCGATTAGCGGGTTGCCATCATTCACCGGCGAGAACGTGCCCTTGGCCGCGGTGTAGGGCACCACCTCGAGGCGCTGCGGGGATGCCGGAGCCACCAGTCCCGTGATCGTATTGAAGTGCGATTCGAACTCGGCAAAGGTCGGCAACCTGGGAGACCAGTCCGACGACTCCCCGCCGCGAGTCACCACGCGGTAGACATTGAGACCGAACTCCATGGGCTGTCCCGGTCCCGCCGAGTAGGCGAGTTGCGAGAAGGGAATCCGGTACTCCGCGGTCCATCCCAGCGAGTCGATCCGGGAAGCGCCCTGCCAAACTGCGTCCCAGGCATAGTCGTAGTTGATGACCGCATCAAAGGCGGCATCGACCTGGACTCCGCGCGGATTGATCCCGAATCCGAATCCGGTCCGTCGATCGTGGCGGCTGTCTATCTCGACGAAAAACCAGTCCGACCGGGTCTCGTCATCCCTCCGCGGATACGGCGCCACGATGGTCCGGGGTCGCGGATCGAGGGCCCGGATGCCGAAGTAGATGGCCTGGTCGTCGAACAGGACCTGAAAGGTGGTCGGATACTTCGGCAGAACCCCGGGGTGAGGACCCCCTTCGACGAAGTCACCCACCACCTGCGCCCCGCTCCACGCCGAATCCGAAAGGCTGCCATCGATCGCCGGTGCAGGGCCCGTGATCCGCTTGGCATCGATCGAACGGGGCCCGAGTGCCGCCGCCAGCCGGATCGAATCGCGATCGGCCGGTCGCAGCACGGTCTGTCCGTACAGGGGCACCGCGATCACCAGAACTGCCAGGCCACACCACACGCTGCGCATTCAGGCTCCGACATCATGGGTCAGAGCCGAAATTGCCGCTTCACCGGGCCCGGTTTGGGACCAGTGCAGCCAGTGGTACATCGCTGCAGCCAATGGGCCGGCCATCGGGCCGGCGGAGCTATCAACCGGTCCGAAAACCGGCGATCATTGCTCTCGGCCGAAGTCCTCAAGGAGCCAGCGATGGTGGCTGTAGAACCGGAAGAAGCCCAGCTTCAGCTGGGCCGCCGCAGCGGGCGGATCCTCTGGTGGTGCAGTGTGGCGCTCTGGACGGTGCTGTCACTGGCCGACGCGGTCGACTACTACGCCGGCTGGCGGATCTCCGGCATGCCTGCCTCATGGGGCCGAGCGCTGGGCGCGGCATTTCCCGGCTGGATGCTCTGGGCCCTGCTCTCGCCGCTGATCTTCTGGATCTGCCGCCGGGTGCGGCTCTCCTGGCCGCCGGCGCCTGGACCACTCGCGACCCACCTGGTGCTCAGCGTGCTGGTCGGGATGGTTCACACCGCCGTGCACGCCTCGGCCGGCTGGTACTTCGAGGTCCGGCCCTCGTCGCTCTCCCTCCCTGACTACTACTCCGTCTCCCTGTTCGACTGGCTGCCGATCAATCTCCTGATGTACTGGACCGTGGTCGGCACGTACTATGGGGTCGACTACTACCGCCGCTACCAGGAGGCCCGGCTCGAGGCCGCCGAGCTGTCCCAGCGGCTGACCGCCGCCCGACTGGACGCGCTGCAGAGTCAGCTGCACCCGCATTTTCTCTTCAATACACTCAACGCGGCCGTGGCCCTGGTCCGGACCGAGAACGGACCCGGCGCCATCGCGGTCCTTACCCAACTGGGGGACATCCTCCGCCACCTGCTCCACGGCACTGCCGAACCCGAAATCACGCTAGCAGAAGAGCTGGCCTTCCTGGAGCGCTACCTGGCCATCGAACGGATCCGATTCAGTCACCGCTTGAGCGTCACCGTGTCGGTGCCCGAGGAGCTCACTTCCGCGCTGGTACCGAATCTCATCCTGCAGCCGCTGGTCGAGAACGCCATCCGTCACGGTCTCGGTGCCGATGACGCCGCTGGCCGCCTGACCATCTCCGCCGCTGCCCGCGGCGACCAACTCCTGCTCGAGGTTCGCAACGAGGGTCCCTCCCTGCCGGGCGCCTGGTCCGTCGAACGGTACGGCGGGGTCGGGCTCAACAACACCCGGTCGCGACTGAGCCACATCTATGGTGAGTCCGCCATGTTGTCGCTGGCCAACGACTCGCCGTCAGGTGTGATCGCCAGGGTCACGCTCCCGCTGCACCGCACCCCGGCCCGGCCGCCGAATGATGGGCCGAAGGTGTACTGAGATGGCCACCATCCGGGCCCTGCTGGTCGACGATGAACCATTGGCCAATGCCGGGCTGCGGGCGTTGCTTCGGCCCCACCATGATGTCGAGGTGGTGGCGGAAGCGCTGAGCGGCCGCGATGCGGTCCGGGAGATCGTCCGGCTCACTCCGGACCTCGTCTTTCTCGATGTCCAGATGCCCCGGCTTGATGGATTCGGCGTGCTGCGCGAGGTGATGAAGGAGTCAGGCGGATGGCTGCCGGCTGTCGTCTTCGTGACCGCCTATGACGAGTTCGCGGTCAACGCCTTTGAAGTCCAGGCGCTCGACTACCTGCTAAAGCCCGTGGCAGAGGACCGGTTCCGCCGGGCCCTCGACCGGGTCCGTCAGGTTCGGAGCGGCGAATCGAGCCGGAGCAGGGCCGAGCAATTGGAGCAGCGGCTCCGGGCGCTGCTGGACGAGGTGAGTTCGCGGGGCCGAACCGATATGGAGTCCCGGTCCGCATACCCCGAACGCCTCATGGTCTCGACCGGCGCCCGGTCGGTGGTGGTCGATGTGGCCGCCATCGACTGGATCGGCGCGCGAGACTACTGCGCCGAACTACACGTGGGCAGCGCCAGCCATGTGATGCGCGAATCCCTCGCGGCCCTCGAGTCACGGCTCGATCCGAGTCGCTTCCTCCGGGTCCATCGCTCGGCCATCATCAATCTCGAGCGGGTGGTGGAGGTCCGCCGCAAGGCGTTGCGGGGCCTCGAGGTGGTGCTCACCAACGATACGAGAGTGGCGGTATCGAGGAATCGGAAGCAGGATTTGCTGGAGCGGATGGGGGCGGGGAAATGATCCTCTCCCCTGTCCCCTCCCCATTTCATGGGGAGGGGGACGAATTCCTTGAGTGCTATGGCTTTGTGCCAATACCCGTTGCCTGCAATGCCTCCGTGATCATTCGGCACAGATTTTCATGGCTGACCTGAAAGTTGGTCAGCCGCGTTACCCGATACCCCAACTGCTTTAGGACTGTCTCTCGTTCAACGTCATATTGTGCCGCTGCTGGTCTCTGATGGATATCTCCATCGATCTCCAGCACCAGACGAAGAGCAGGGCAGTAGAAATCGACGATGAAACCATGGAGTGGGTGCTGACGCCGGAACTTGAGCCCGAGAACTCCCTTCCGCCGGAGGATCTGCCAGGCCGTCCTCTCCGCGGACGTGGACTCGCGCCTGAGCTCTCGAGAGCGGGTCACCTTCTCGCGGGTTTCGAGCCGACGATCGAATCGACGCATCCCGTAGTATGCTCATGTCAAAGTCGTCTGACATAACCATGATACCGCAGGACTGAAGCGGGAATTCGCGGAATGCGTCCCCCTTCCTGCGAAGCTGGGAGGGGTTAGGGAAGAGGATCGCGGAATGCATCCGCCACCCTGCGAAGCGGAGGGGAAGAGGGGGCGGGCCAGCGGACTAGCTAGATCATTAGGAGTGCGACTGAGCACCCATTCAGGCGCGCTATTGAAGTTGGAATCTTCGGAATGAGTCCCCCTCCCTGCGAAGCGGGGAGGGGACAGGGGAGAGGACCACCGCGGCCATGCCGCCTCCTCGCAATGACAGAAACTCATTCCTGAAGTCTGCCTCTACGCGATCCGCGCCACCGCCCGCACCTTGGCCGGCCGCAGGGTCCACGAATGCAGCACCTCGCGGCACCATTCCATCGGCGCCAGGTGGGCCCGCCGCTCACGGTTCTGGACCCGCAGCAATGCCAGCCGGAGCACCGCCGCATTTTTCCAGCGCCGCTTGGGATCCCGCGCCATGCACTTCTCGATGATCCCTGCGAGCGCCTCGGGGACTTCCGGCGCAATCGATCGGACCGAGGGTGCTTCCCGCACGGTCCGGAGCGCCGCCTGGGCCAGCGACGATCCGGCCTCGAACGGCAGCCGTCCGGTCAGCAGCTGAAAGGCGACCACGCCGAGGGCGTAGATATCCGTCCGATGATCGGCATCCCACTGGCAGAGCACCTGCTCCGGGGACATGTAGGCGGGGGTGCCGTACCCTTTCTGGACCTCGGACCTGGACTGCTCCGAGGTATGCAGCGTCGCGATCCCGAAATCGGTGAGGAAGGGCCAGTTGTCCCCCTCCTGCAGCAGGATGTTGGCCGGCTTCACGTCGCGGTGAATCACTCCGCGGGCATGGGTATGACTCAGGGCATCGGCCAGCTTGATCAGCATGGATAGGACGGCCGAGGTGGAGAACCGCTCACCTTTCTGCAGACGCTCGCTCAATGCAAGGCCGGGGATGTACCGCATCACCGCCATGGCAAACCGTCCCTGGTAGGTGAACTCGAAACAGGGGACGATGTTGGCGTGCTGCAGCTGGGTGGCAATGAGCGCCTCGCGGCGGAACCGCTCGCGGGTCTCGATCGAACCGGTGTAGTCGGGGCCCAGGCACTTGATGGCCACCCGGGTCTTGCGTTCGAGGTCGTTGGCAAGAACCACGGCCCCGCCGCCACCGGCCCCCAGCAGGTTGATGATCTCGAACCGATCGCCACCCAGCGCGGCGATGCAGGCGCGATAGTGAGTCGCGTCGCTGGGCTCGAGATCCTGCCAGGTTGCCGAGGGTGCCATGAGTTCGGATCGATCCAGATCGAGGATGCCAGTGGAAAGGCAGGACTCGTGCCTTGTTGCTACATCTCTAATGCATTGCCCTGTAAGGAGTAACGCGACTGCAGCAGGACGGGATTGTTCGCTTATGGGATTTCTGATCCCGAACTCGAACAGCTGTAGATGCCAATCAGCTATAGAGACACGCCAGGCGGGCAGATGGTTGCTGCGAATGGCAATGCCGGGAGGAGGACCTGCTACTGCAGCAGCTTCTTGAACTCGGGATCGTTCCGGATCGGGTCCCAGTCAGGCTGGTTCTTCAGCTGGTTGACCGAGATCCTGGACGGCATGGCCAGCGCCACCTTCAACTGCTCTACCGCCTCTTTGGCCTGGCCGCCGGCCGCATAGATCCGGGCCAGGTCGATGATGGCGTCCCCGCCGAAGTAGACATCCAGCGAGAGCGGCATCATCTCGACTCCCCGACGGCCCTCAGGCAGTGCCTCGGCCTGGCGCCCGAGCTTCCAGAGCACCTGACCCATCCGCTGGTGCCAGCCATAGTCATAGGGCAGCGCCTTGAGGTTGACCGTGAGCACCGCCAGCGCCGAGTCGTAGTAGACCCGGCCCTGGGCGGTATGCCCGCTCAGCCGGAGCAGGTCGCCGCGGAACTGGTAGTAATCGGCGCTGGTGCGCCCGAATCCGACCGAAGTGGTGGCCAGGAATGCCCGTCGCAGTGAATCGTCTGTGGACACGATCCAGGCGCCGGTCTCAAGCACTCCGCCAAACCGGTTAGCGCTCATCCGGCTCAGGGCGCGTTTGAGCGTCGCCTGAGCCGGTCCCAGGGCCGAGTCCTGTCGGGTCTGCACGCTGGCCAGCCATGAGTAGCAATCCGGCTCGTCGGGAGCGATGTCGATGCAGTGCTGCAGCACTGCGATTGCCTCGGGGTAGCGCCGCATCAGATTCAGCGTCTCTCCCACGTCGTTGAACCCGAGCGGCGCCCCTGGATCGAGTGCGATCCGTTTGCGGAATTCGGCCAGCGACTCCTCCCATTTTCCCTGCCGGCGGTAGACGTACCCGATCACCGAGTGCAGGTCTGCGCTGTTGGGCTGCCGCTGCTCGACCTTGGCAAACTCCGCCAGCGCCTGGTCATACTCGCGGCGGCGATAGTACAGACTGCCCATCGCGCGGTGGGCCTCCGGCAGGTCGGGCTGCAGTGCCAGCGCCTTGTCGGCCGCGGTGGCCGCTTCGTCAATCGCTGCCTGGGTTCGGTTGATGTACAGCCAGTGGGACAGCCCCAGTGCCTCGGAGAGCCGGCCCCAGGCCAGCGCAAAATCGGGATCCAGCGTCACCGCCCGCCGCAGCATTGGAATGGCATTGGTGAAATTGGTGACGGCCAGGCCGCGATTGAGATAGTCGTTGGCCCGGAGATAGAGATCGTACGCCTCAGCGTTGGTGGTCGGCCGTACCGCCAGCGCCTGCTTTTCCGGATCGTTCAGGGCCACTTCGAGGGACCGGGCCACCTCGGTGGCCACGTTGGAATAGACCTGGAAGACACTGGCCAGCTGCGCGTCGTAGCCGTGAGCCCAGACGCTGCTGGTGTCGGACACCCGGATCAATTCCGGGCTGACCCGGACTCTGGCCGCGCTGTCCTTGACCTCCTCGAACTGCACTGTTCCCTCGAGCACGTACGTCACCCCCAGCTCCTTGCCGATCTCGGCCAGGCTCTTGGTGGTGCCGCGATAGCGGGCCGCGGTGCTGCGGGGAATGACGCTGATTCCGGCGATTCCGGCGAGCTGCGAGGTAATCGCCTCGGTGACGCCGTTGGCGAAGTACTGGCGGCTCGAATCGCCCTGGTTCTCGAACGGCAGCACCACGACGCGCTTGAGTCCGCCGGCGACCGCGCCGCCCCGTGGCCGCATCACGCCCCACGCCACCAGCAGCGCCAGCACCACGCCGAGGCCGAGGTAGCCGCTTCGCTGCCAGAGGGCGGACAGTCGCGGGCTCGAAGACGCGGCCGCGGGGATCGGGGCGGTGAATGCAGGGACTGCCGTGGTCGGGGTGGTTCCGCCAGTCGGCGTTCCCAATCCCTCCAGCTGATGCAGCAGCTCCTCGGCCGATTGCCAGCGATCGGAGGCCCGCTTCTCGAGGCATTTCATAATGGCGGCCGCCAACGCCGGCGGACACGACGGCCGTCGGGCCAGCAGCGGCTCGGGCGCCTGGGTCACCTGAGCGGCCAGAATCTGCTGGGCCGACATGCCGCTGAACGGTGGCCGCCCGGTCAGCAGTTCGTAGCCCATGACACCGAGAGCGTAGATATCGACCCGGTGGTCAAGACTGGGATCCGCGGCCGCCTGTTCGGGCGCCATGTAGGCCGGCGTGCCGAGCGCCATGCCGACTGTGGTCAGATTGTGACCGCGATTGGCCTCCGAGATCGCCTTGGCGACGCCGAAGTCCATCACCAGTGCGTGACGCTCGGACATCATCACGTTGTCGGGCTTCATGTCGCGGTGGACCACACCCTGGCGGTGGGCGTAGCCCAGGGCATCCGCGACCTCAGTCAGGATCCGTACTGCTTCCTGCACCGACAGCTCGCCCGACCGGGTCAGCCGGTCCCGCAGCGTCTCGCCCTCGACGTAGGGCATGACGTAGTAGAAAAAGGTCGAGAGTCCCGGGTCGAGGGTCGAGCTGGCCTCCGCCTCATTCTTCGACCCTTGACCCTCGACTCCTGACCCCGACCCACCTGTCCGCCCGGAGTCGAGCACCCCGACGATATGCGGATGCTGCAACCGGGCGGCGACTTCGATTTCGTGGAAGAAACGTTCGGGGCCGAGGGCGCTGGCCAGCTCCGGCCGCAGCACCTTGATGGCCACCCGGCGGCGGTGCTTGAGGTCCTGGGCCAGGTAGACCGTCGCCATGCCGCCATGGCCGAGCTCACGCTCCAGAGCGTAGCTGCCGGCCAGTGCCGTCTTCAGGCGGTCGAACGCGTCGTCCAAGGGGGAACCAGGAGTGGGGAGGACAGTAAGATGGACTCTCGCGGCGGGGGGTGCCAGTGAGGGGCTAGACGCGGTCCTCCACCTCCGCTCGGTGGGCCGCCAGCTCGAGGGCCAGCGCCGTCTGATCGGCCAGCAACTGAGCCGTGGCGCGCTCGGCATCCGTCACCCGGCGGTCGGACGGTTCGGGCCTGAGCACCACGATTCCCAACACCCGCGACGAGGAGCGGAGGGGCACCACCAGCCCATCGGCGTCGGCGCCGTGGGAGGTGCCGGAGCCGGCGGCCTCCCGATTCTGCCAGCTCCAGCCCGCGGCCACCCGGGTAGAGATATCCTGCAGGGCCGGGACCTCGGGCCAGCGCGGAATGCCGTGATCGAGTTCGAGCTCGTCGGTCAGCACGATCGTGGCGGATCCGCCCCCGGACCGTCCGATGTGCCGCGCGGCGATTTCGAGAATGGTTCCGCGGTCCACCCCACCGCCGAACTCATCGCTCAGCGCCATCAGCGCTTCCGACCGCTCGGCCCGGAGGAGCGCCTCCTCGGCCTGCTCTCGAATCCTGGCCGTCAACCCTGTCAGGGTCAGCGCCACGACCAGCATCACGCCAAAGGTCAGGAAATAGGATTTGTCCGTGACATCGAGGGTGTAGTACGGCGGGACGAAGAGGAAGTCGTAGGCCAGAATGCCAAACAGGCTGGCTGCCACAGCGGGGCCTCGGCCGTAGCGGGCAGCCACCACCACGATGCCCAGCAGCACCAGCATGGCAAGGTCGGTGGGATTGAGGCTGGCGCGGAGCAGCAGTCCGGCACCGGTGATCGCGGCCATGATCACCGCCGTCCGGCCGTACCGGGCCAGCGGGGTCAGCAACTCTCCCGCATGCCGTGAGTCGAGCGACGCCTTTTCCATCCGATCCGATCCGATTGAGGACCCCGTAAAGGTAGGGAGCGGGACATCAAGATGTTGTCAGGATTTTCGCGCTGACCGTCTGACTCGCCTAGCTTTGCCATCACCTTGTCATTCAGTCAATTGAACCGCCCGGTGGCCACCCTGGCCGCGACCGCATTCCTGTATGCGGCGTTCCTGCTCGTCCTGCAGAGCCGGGAGCAGTGGAACACGAGCAGGCCGGTCATGGCTGGACTGCCAGTGGTCAATCGAGACTCGTTGCCTGCCGGGTTCGCGGTGCTGGACGACCAGCCGGGGTACGACGGTCAGTACTACTATCGCCTGGCCCGGACGCCGTTCACGGACCAGCGAATCGATGCCGGGATCGTGCTCGATGCGCCGGCCTACCGGCAGCAGCGGATTCTGTATCCGCTGCTGGTGCGCGTGGCGTCGCTGGGCCGGGTACCGCTAATCCCGGTCGCGATGCTGTCCGTCAACTTCATTGCCATCTGCCTGCTGGGCTGGCTCGGAGGCGTGTATGCCCAGGCACTCGGCCGCCATGCGCTCTGGGGACTGATCTTTCCCTGCTACGTCGGATTTGTCACTTCCCTCTCGCGCGACCTGTCCGAAATCGTCGAGTGCACCTTGATCCTGGCCGCGTTGCTCTGCCTGCGGCGGCTGAAATATCCGGTCGCCGCGCTGCTGCTCAGCCTTGCGGTGCTGACCAAGGAGCCGGCGCTGCTGGTGGCGGTGGGCATCGGACTCGCCGACCTGGTGGGCGACCGAACCCGTCTGCGCCGTCATACCTGGTATGTCGCCGGACTTCCCATCGCCGTCTACCTGGTCTGGCACGCATGGCTCTGGCACAACTGGCAGGGGCAGCCGTTGGCCGCGGCGGGTGGAATCATCGGATTTCCGTTGCTGGGATTCGGCCGAGCGGCCCCGGGTGGGTTGATGCACTGGCACTGGCCATGGGTACTGGCGCTGGTGATGACGGTCGTCCTTGCCACGACGGTGATCGCTTCGATCCGACTGAGCCAGGTGTCTCGATGGGAAGCGTGGAGCTGGGGGTTGTATGCCCTGATGCTGTTTTCACTGGGGATCCCGGTCTGGCAGGACAATCACGCCTTCGTGCGCGCCGCGTCGGAGTTCACCCTGCTCGGCAGCGCCGTGCTGCTCGGCTCGACGCAGGGGTGGCGGAACTGGGTGGTGGGCGGCGGAGTCGTGTGCTGGCTGGGGGCGGGGGTGCAGGTGAGCCTTAAGCCGTAGGCGGTGGGAGTCGAGAGAAGAGAGTCGAGAGACGCGAGTCAAGAGATAGGAGCTGAGAGGCAGGAATAACTCGGCTGCCGCGGTTGTGCACGGTAACCTTTCGTTGCCCGCCGGGTTCGCCAGGCTACTTACGCGTTCGGCCGAGCCGGTTGCTTCGCCGGCGGCGGCACCGCCGTCTCGCAACGACGAGGTGGCCGGCACCTCCGGGGCCGGCTCCTGATTTCCGCCGCACGTCATTGCGAGGAAGCGCAGCGACCGGAGCAATCTTGCTGGTCCGGATTAGGGGCTCGCTTGGGCACGCCGCCGCAATTTCCGACACCGCAGCCGCCATTTTCCGGTTCCCCTTTCCGCCCCTTCGTCCCTAAGTTGCATCTGTTCCCAGGCCCAGATCCCTATCCGTCCTCCGCGAGGTTCCCGTGCGCCAGCACTCCATCCGATATGCCGCAGGACTCTGGCTCGGCCTGCTGATACCGGCTGCGGCGGCAGCCCAGGGGTCGATCACCATGGTCGACAATCCCGGCGGCGGTCAGTACGTCTACGGCCCGATCGCCGAGGGGGCGTCGGAGCGGGCGGTGATCGCGGATATGCTGGGCCGGATCCACCAGAAATTCGGTGATTCGCCAAAGGTGGGGCGGGTGCTGCGCAATAAGACGGGCGAATCGCTGGCGGCGTTCTGGGACACCAGGACCGGCGCGCCGGGCGGCGGTCCGGTATCAGGGATGATTATTCTCTCCGAGCCCAAAGGGGGCCACGGCACCGCGGCGGTGATCTACGATATCTCGAAGCGTTTCCCGACCACCGCTGGCCAGATGCTGCATCGGCTGAATGGCATCACTGGCGGATCGCCGGCGGCGGAGAATCCCGCGTCAGTAAAGCAGGCCACGGGTGCGGCGCCCAGGGCGCCTGCAATGGCGGCCACCGGGACGGCGGAACCGCTGCAGTTCACTCCATTTCCCGACGGCACCGGTAGCGTCGGCCTGCCGGCCGGATGGCGCATCGTGGAGTCCGCCCATGGCGGGGCCATTGCCCGGGGGCCCCGGGGTGAACAGGTGGTGTTGTCCCGAACCTTTAACGCCGTGGATCCGCGCTATCCCGCGGCCCAACAGATGATACGGACCATGGGAATGCCGGGCAGTATGGTCGCCGTCCAGTACGGCATGGACCCTACGCAATCGTACCTGTCGGCGGTCAATCAGATGGCCCAGAAGCAGCATCGCGAGCCGCCCGCCATCAACATCGCCAGTGTGGACCAGCAGAAGGGGCCGGACGGGTTTCCCTTCGCCGTGCTCAACGGCGACGTCGATCTGCACGACGGCCAGGGCGTGCGGGACATCACGGTGCACGAGTATGAGATGGGCAAGCCCGACCAGCAGGGCAACTGGGGGCTGGTGGTGTTCGCCTTCATCGTTCCGAGGGGTGAAATGCCGAAGTATCAGGCCACCATGAAGGCGATCCGGTACAGCTTCCGGCAGAACGGCCAGGCCATGCAGGGTCAGGATCAGGCCGCACTGGCGCGTCAGAAGGCCGCCTTTGATGCCAGCCAGCAGCTCAACCAGGCCCGCAACCAGGCCTTCGACGCGCATATGAAGTCGCTGGATCAGGCCAGCGCGGACCGGGCCGCTGCTGGCGATTCACAAGGCAAGCGCAATCAGGCGTTCGACAACTACCTGCTCGACCGCACCGCCATCACTGATACCAGGACCGGGGCGCAGGGCACGGTGAGCAATGCGTACGCCCAGTCGTTGATCCACAACGATCCGCATTTCGAGGAAGTGCCGACCGAAGATCTGCTCAAGGGAGTGACGTGGTAGAGATGAGAGACGAGAGACGAGCGGGACGCGGGTTGAAACTCCCCTGAGTTTCATCGAACAGGGTCGCCTTTCGTCCCGTGACCAACCACCAACGACTTTTCAACGAGGTTGCCAGTGTCAGACGAAGATATGAAGGCAGAGCTGGAAAAGTTGCGGCTGGAGAATGCGTCCCTCAAGAAGGGCGCCGCCAAGGGCACCTCACTCAAGGTCAGCGAGAAGGGCGGGCTGTCAGTCTACGGACTCGGCCGCTTTCCGGTGACCCTGTACAAGGAGCAGTGGACCAAGCTGCTCGACATGGAAGACCAGATCCGGGCCTTTCTGGCCGAGAATGATGCCCAGCTGAAGACCAAGGAGCAGGGCTGAGTCAGGGGCGTTCGGTGATCTGATTCCGGCTGGTGACCCGGATTTCCGGAGTGCCGTTATATCGCTTGATCACGCCCTGGATGCTGATGCGCTTCCCGGCCAGACTGTCCAGGCCGCGGAGCGCTGGGTCGGTGGGGTGTTCGACGAAACCGCTGAAGGTTTGATGAGGATAGTCTCCGCCGAAGTTGAGATAGCTGTTGCCGGACCCGGTGTGGTACACAGTCACCACGATGCCGACCACCGTTGCCTGTTCCCCATCGTGCCCTGCGGCCTCCCGGTCCGAATAGATCCCTGCGCCCAGTGAAGCCGCCCGCGCCGGTGGGGTGTAGCTGGCCAGCGCCTCGTTGAGCACTCGCGCCAATCGGACTCCCGCCTTGATGATCGCCAGGTCCACCACCGGTAACTCGGCGTTTTCATACTGGTCGGCGATATTTCCGCCCACCGGCAGGCGATAGACCTGCTCCGCCGCGATCCGGTGGCCCTCCATAGCCCAGTCGATGACCGTGCCGCCACTCAGGCTGTCGAGCGGCAGGGAATTCATCTGGCGCTGCAAACGGTCGAAGTAGGCGTTCTCGTCGAGGCCCGCCCGTTCGATCAGCTCACCGTCCCACACCTTGTGCAGGTTGTCGGGTGTCCCGAAGAATTGGACCTGCAGGTCGTTCCCGCCGCGGTCACCGTGATCCGACACATGCAATGGCTGGTGCAGGTCCCCGATGAAATGAATCAGGAACCGGAGCGCCTCGGCACGCTGGTTCTCGGTTGCCGCCGGATCAGCCAGGAGGCGGCGGTCGGACTCGATCGCCGCGATGATACAGGCGCCGCCGGGGCATTGGGTGGTGGAGTCGTATTGCGTGACAGCCAGCGGGATGTTGACGAAGTGCTGACTGGCGGTTTCCCGGCGCCGACCGCGGATCTCATCGGCCCAGACCGAGGCATCCGCCATCGATTCACCGGCCAGGAGATCGCGTACGGCGGCCGCGGCCTGCGGTGTGAGCCGTCCTTCCGCAATCCTGGCAACCACCCGATGACCCAGCTCGAACCAGACCGCAGCACCGGCATGAGCGGGGAGTGGCCGAGGTGAGGTAAGCAGGGCGGTGGCGATCGTCACAGCGAGAATCATGGGCTGCCCCCCGAATCATTAACGACCAACGACCAACGACTTACGGCTTACGACTTATGTCCAGCAACGCCTCATGCACCTTGACCATTGCCAGGGTGTCGAGCGCGCAGTAGTCGAGCAGCTGCTGGCGATACTTCGAGGTCGGGGTTCCGTCATACTTCCCAACCCGCATCAGGGCAAAGATCGCCGAGGCGCTCTCGCCACCCTGGATAGCCAGATCGGCGTACCCGGGACCCTGGACCATCACCGGTAGCACATTCTTGATGCTGGAACGGCCCCGGAAACCGGGATGGCAGTAGCCGTTCTTGATCATCGTCTCCAGGTCAAACAGCCGGTCAATCACGGCGGCAATTCGCGTCGCCTGATCCGGCAGCATCCGGGCCAGGTAGTTGAGCGCCGTCTTCTCGTAGTTGGAATACACCACGATGCTGCCGCGGTCCCCCAGATCGTCCAGCAGCTGCGCGCAGAGGTCGTGGCGCCAGTCGCCGATCGGTGCCGCCAGGTATGACGAATGGATAACCAGTTGCTCCGGGCCGTCGATCCGATGCAGCGAATACTGGAACGGCATCGACTGATACGGTGCCGCATCGGGAAACCAGGGCAGCGCCGGATTGACCCCTTCGAAGTCCAGATAGAAGATGGGCCAGGCCAGCGAATGCAGCGGCGCGAGGCCGGCATGGTCTGCTTCCGCCTGACCGCTGCGGATGACTCGGGCCACCCGTTCCTGGATCTCGGTCAGCTTCTCGCTCGGCGGGATGGCCGAGATCCTGGCAAACTGCTTGAGCCCATCGAACCGCTTCTGCTGCAGCCGGGGGATGAAGAACAGCGGATCGGGGATGCCGAACCCGACGCAATCCTTCTCGAAATACGGGCACTCCCGGCAGACGAACTTGAGTTCCGGATTCGGTTCGACGTCGGCCAGCAATGCGTCGGCGATTTCCGGCGCGTTGTTCCGGAACAGTTCGACCAGCGGCAGGATCTGCTCGGTGACGTCGATCTCGGTCATCAACGGCGCGGTACCGCCGAGCCGGTAGTCCCGATTGATCAGCATCAGGAGGAAGCGGGTGGCGGTGACTCCCGCTTCGCCAGCCACGAACGCGGTGTAGGCCAGGTCATCGAGGTAGTCTCGCTTGACTGCTTCTCCCTCTTCGGCGGCTTTACCCGACTTGACCTCGATCAGCTCCAGGCCGGAGGCGGTACGACGGATGGCGTCCGCCCGCGCGGTAAAGGGGCCATGGCTGAAGGTCGGTTCGAACATCAGTTGGACGCTGGAATCGGCGAGCGCCTTGTGGGTTTCCCGGACGCCAACTTCTGAAGGCTGCCACGGCAAGAGCAGGCCAGTGCCCAGTTGAGCCCGAGCGGCCCGACCCACCTCGTTCCCGACCCAGAAGCGCCACTCGAGGGCTGGAGTCATCGATTCCCCCTCTTCACGGAGCACCCGCCAACCCATCGTGGGGCAGCGCAGGGCCGCGAGGAACGACTGCTTGGTGATGTGGGAGGGCATGTCCCAAGCTAATCGCCGGTCCGCCGGCGGGCGTCACCAGAAAGACGAAGCCCCCAACCTGAAAAACGGGAGGGGGCGTCGGAATCACGGGGCCCTCACATCAGCGCAAGAGCCTGAACCCCTTCAGTGCAATCAGCTGGTGATGATCACTTCCTTCATGACCACCCGGACGTACTCCAGCTGCGACTTGCCCCCCACCCTGTGAACGACGGCTTTGTCGCCGCCCCGTACGGATCTGGCCTGATCTGATGAAACGGTCTTGACTCTCTCCAAATCCTTGGATCTGCTGCTCTTCTTCGCCTTGGCCATGGTGTCCTCCAGAAGGGATCGGGTTGCGCGACCTATCTTGATATCGAAGTTGCTCAATCGAATATGACAGCACCCCCGCCCAGGCTGGAGTGGGCTGCAGCGCGTCCTGGGCGGTAGGGCCGGAACGACGAAGCCCGCACCCGGAAAACTGGCAGGGGCTTCGGTCCTTCAGGACGGTCAGGTGCCGCTGATCTGGATATCCTCGAGCTTGTACACCATCAGCGGCTGGCGATCCTTCGGCGGCTTCTTGGTCTGCCCATCCCCACCCCGCACCGCCGCCGCCTCGTCCGCCTCCACCGCCCGGCTCCAGTCCTTGTCCCGCTTGGCCATGGTCATGGTTTCCCCTGATCGTCTTGCGGGGCTTGAGGTCCTTGGGGGTACCCATCCTGGTCTTCTACGAGGTCGACATGGTTCGCTCCGGTTGAGGTAGACGGTGGGGTTCACCTGAGATCAAAAACGCCGACCGGGATGTGACATGGCCAGGTCGGCAGGAGCCGATGTCGAAGCCGATTGGCTGCTCGAGAAGTCGGTTTGGCTGCCTGGTCGAAGCTTTCTCGAGGGTGGGCCGTCTGGCGACCAGGACCCCAATCCCTCGTGGAGGAAATCGTGACTCGTGTCCTGCCATTCCTTATCGCCGCCCTCACCGCGGCGCCGGCACTCGGCGCTCAGGCCACCCCGCCGATCCGCTCCGGGACGTACGACCTCGAAATCACCTACGGTGGCGGCACCATGGAAGGCAGCCTCGAGATTGCCATTCTCCACGACAGCACCGCGGTAACCCTGAGGATCGGCGATCACATCTCGCCGGTCGGGCCAACCCTCAGGAAGGGGAACCGGCTGGTGCTCGACAATACCGCGCCCGGCGATGTCATCCACTACGACCTCCTCTTCCGCGCCGATTCGGTCACTGGCCCGTTCACCTTCGGCGAGAATGCCGGTTCGGTGGCAGGCCGTCGCCGGGCATCCCCGCCGAGCTGAGCGGTGGGGCACGATCTCTGGTTTGCCATCAGGCGACTCCGGCTGCGACCGGTGTATTCGCTCGTCATTGCCCTGACTCTCGGTCTCGGGATCGGCTCAGCATTGGCTGTGTTTGCCGTGGTCGATGCCGTGCTTCTCCGGCCACTGCCCTATCCGGAGTCGGGGCGGCTGGTCCGGATCACCCAGACCGTTCCGGCGCCTGGTCTTCCGGAACTGGGCTTCTCCGACGTCGGGTACCGCCGACTGGTCAGCGACGGTCACAGCCTCAGCGCGGTCGCGGCCTGGGGAACCGGCTTCACCAACCTGATCCGGGGTGACGGATCGCGCCGGCTCATCGTGGCCCAGGTCAGTGCCAGTCTGTTCGATGTACTCCGGGTCGCGCCGGCCCTCGGACGCCGCTTCACGGCCGGTGAGGACCTGCCGAACGGTCCACGTCTGCTGGTCCTGTCCGACCAGCTCTGGCGGTCGGTGTTCAATGCGGATCCTGCGGTGATCGGCACGGTCGTGAACCTCGAGGGAGAACCCAGCACGATCGTTGGGGTGCTGCCACCGGGCGTCACGTTTGGATCGCGCCAGATCGCGGCCTGGGAGCCACTGCGGCTCGATCCCGCCGGCCTCAATCCGTACAACCATGGGTATTCTGTCGTAGGTCGACTCAAGGCCGGAACCGGTCTCGAGGCGGCCCGGCGGGATCTGACCCTGCCAGTTCGGGCGGTAGGCCGCGAATTTCCCGGCCCGCACGCCGGGTCGGTGCTGGATCCATCGGGATACCTGGCCCAGGTCCACCCGCTGGCTGATTCGGTGGTCGGCGATGTCCGGCCGGTCGTGGCGCTGCTGCTTGTCGGCGTCCTGCTGCTGCTGCTGCTGACCTGCGCCAATGTGGCTAACCTCCAGCTGGCAGGGGTCATCGTCCGTGGTGAGGAGCTGGCGGTGCGCGCCGCGCTTGGTGCCACCCGAGGCAGGCTCATTCGAGGTGCGTTGCTCGAGGGCATCATCCTGAGTGCGGCCGGCGCCGGAATCGGCCTGGCCATCGCCGGGCTTGGATCGAAGCTGATGGTCACACTATTACCGGCCGGCATCGCCAGCGCGGCACCGCTGCTCGGGATCAGGACGCTGGTCGCGGCGGCGGTCGCCGTACTCGTGGTCGGCGCCGTCGTCGGGGCACTTCCCGTGGCCGTGGCCGCGGGGCGGGACCCGGCCAGCAGTCTGCGAGCCAGGGCCGCCGGAACGCCCGCCGCCAATGCCCTCCGTCGGATCCTTGCTGCCGCCCAGATTGGACTCGCCGTCCTCCTGCTGCATGGCTCCGGTCTTCTGCTCGCATCCGCCCGCGAGGTGCAGCGGGTGCCGCTCGGATTCAATCCAGGGTCGGCGCTCAGCCTCAGGATCAACCTGCCCACCGCCACGCTACGGGACCGGACGGCGCGGGAATCATTGCTCCGGCGGCTCATCACCGCCGTCGGTCAGCTCCCTGGAGTGACGGCCGCCGGTCTGGTGAACGCGCTGCCACTTACCCCGGGGAGAGAGGATCTGGCCATGGCGGTCGAAGGCCGTCCGTTCAAGGCGGACGGAACTGACCCGATAGCGGACTATCGGGTGGTGAGTCACGACTATTTCGCGGCGATGCAGATCGGATTGCGCCACGGCCGGCTGTTCGGTGACGATGATGCAAGCGCCCGGATCACTCCGGTGGTCATCAGTGAGGGGCTGGCGCGCCGGCTCTTTCCTGATGGTGAGGACCCGCTGGGCCGGCGGTTGCGATTCGGACCGGTCTCGCCGTGGATGCCGATCGTGGCGGTGGTGGCGGATGCCAGAAATCGCAGTTTGACCGATGAGCCGCGCCCCGAGCTGTATCTGCCTGGGCTCGGCAGCTGGGCCTCGATGGGCTTTGCCACCGAAATCACCATCGTGGCCCGGGCCTCCGGCGATCCGCTGGCCCTGGCGGGGCCAATTCGCCGGATCATCACCGAGGCCGCCCCCGACATAGCGATCTACAACCAGTTCACCCTCGATGCCATCGTGCGTGATGCCGGCGCGCGGATGGCGATCACCACCCGCCTGATGTCCGGCTACGCGCTTGCGGCCCTGCTACTGGCCCTGGCGGGCACCTACGCCGTGCTCTCGTTCCTGGTCACCCAGCGGGAACGGGAGCTGGCGGTTCGAATCGCGCTCGGTGCCAAGCCGGGCGAAATCGTGAAGCTGGTGGGACGGGAATCGCTGCTGGTGGTGGGCGCCAGCATCCTGATCGGTCTGGCTGGGACCCTGTCGAGCGCCCGCCTGCTGGCAGGACTGCTCTACGGTGTCGGACCGTTCAACCTCGGGGTGCTGGGCCTGGTGGTGCTCGGCGCCGTACTCACGGGGGTTATCGGTGCCATGGTTCCGGCATGGCGGGCCACACGGATCGACCCCATCGTTGCGCTGCGGAGCGGTGGCTGACGCCGCGGGGTTCCGCCACGCTACTTTCACCGGATGACGATTCTGGAATTACCACAGCGCCCGGCCAGCAGCGTCTCGATTCCGGTGATCCTCGGGGCAGTGGCGCTCGCCGTTACCGTCGCCCGAACTGTGACGATGGTGCAGCAGTTCGCGGCGGCGGCGGTAGCGACGCCGTGGGGCCACCTGCTCCCGACCGAGGCGGCCATCTGGCTGGGCTGGCTGCTCTGGGGTGCGGCGCTGGTTCCGCTGATGGCAGGGGTGGTTGATCATCCAGCGGCCCGTGGCTCAACCGCATGGAAGCTGATTCTTCTCATGCTGCTTCCAGTGGGCTTGGTCCCGCTGGTCGCCGCGCCGGTCCACTGGGCCGGGTTCGGCGGAACGCTGCCGCAGACCTGGCTGCATATGCTGCTGCACAACGGCCTGACGGACCTGTTGCTGGGGATCGCGTTCGTGGGAGTGGTATACAGCTCCCTGAGCCTTCGCCGGGCCCGGCTGCTGGAGGTGACTGCTGCCCGGCTCAACGCCCAGCTGGCCGATGCCCAGCTCGAAACCCTCCGAGCCCAGCTCGATCCGCATTTCCTGTTCAACTCCCTGAACAGCATTGCCGTGCTGGCCCGGCGGGGCCTCACCGGTGATGTCGAGCAGATGGTCACCCGCCTGGCGGGTTTGCTGCGCCATTCGCTGGAGTCCTCCCGAGCCCAATTGGTGACGCTCGGATCTGAACTGGCGGCGGTGAGGCACTACCTCGAGATCGAACAGGTCAGATATGCCGATCGACTGGTGGTCCGACTCGACGCGCCGGAAGCCCTGCACTCTGCCATCGTTCCATCCTTCCTGCTCCAGCCCCTCGTCGAGAATGCCATCCGCCACGGCTTTACCGATGCCACCCGGCCACTGCACCTTGAGATCGGGGTCGAGGCCCTGACCGACGGTGTGCGGATCACGATCGCGAACGATGGGGCAGGGCTCGCCGAGGGCAAACGGCGGGATGGTGTCGGACTCGGGCACACCAAGGCGCGCCTAACTGCCCTGTATGGGGAGCGCGCATCGCTGTCCCTGCGACCCGGCCCGTCGGGGGCCGGTGCCATCGTCGTGGTCGAGCTCCCGCGCCAGCCGTCGGCGTCCACCACGGAGTCGCGATGAACTCCCTGCGCGCCGTGGTGGTGGATGACGAGCCGTTGGCCCGGGAGGGGCTGGTCGAGTTGCTGGAGCGCCTGCCGGGCCTGACCATCGTCGGCACCTTCGCCGACGGGATGTCGGCGCTCACCGGCCTGCACCAGCTCGAAGTGGATGTGCTGTTCGTCGACATCCAGATGCCCGGAATGTCGGGCTTCGACCTGATCGACGCTCTCTCCGGTAGTCAATTGCCGCTGGTGGTCTTCGTGACGGCCTTCGATGCCCACGCCATCCGAGCCTTCGAGGTCAACGCGCTCGACTACCTGCTCAAGCCGGTGTCACCGGAACGGCTGGCCCAGGCGGTCGAACGGGTCAGGGCGCAACGGCGTGACCGGGATGCAGCGAGCGCCCAGTCCAGAATCTCGGCGTTGCTTGAGGGATTGCCGGGCCGTCCCAGGGGAGTGGGCCGGTTGATCGTGCGCGAGGTGGGGCAGGTCATCGTGGTGCCGAGCGGGGAGGTCGACTGGATCGAGGGGGCTGACTACTACGCGCTGCTGCATGTGCGGTCCACGGCGCACCTGCTCCGGGAAACGCTGGCTTCGCTGGAGCGGCGCCTGGATCCGGACCGGTTCATCAGGATCCACCGGTCCACCATCGTGAACCTGAGCCGGGTACGTTCGGTCGAGGCGGCGCTTCGAGGCGATGGGGTGGTCGTGCTGACCGATGGTGCCCGACTCAAGGTCATGCGGTCACGGCGAGAAGGCCTAGAGCGGAAACTCGAGGCGCTCCACGATGGCGGTGAGCCCTAGCCTCCAGCGCCGGCAGGTCCAGCCGCCCGCCGTCGGCGTCTACGGCAGATGGCTTGAGGTTTACCGCGCGTCGCTTTCGGCCAGCGATACCATGATCGACTTGTAGGTAGGCGTATTGCTCCCGTCGGCCACGCTGCCGATCGGGACCAGCACATTGGCCTCGGGGAAGTAGGTGGCCACGCATCGCCTCGGGATGGTGTAGACCACCACCTGGAAGTGCCGCGCGACTCGCCGCTCGTCCTCGAAGTGACTGGTGATATCGACGTGCTGGCCGGTGGCCCAGCCCTTTTCCCTGGCATCATCCTCATTCATGAACACCACCCTCCGCCCGCCGTAGATGCCGCGATATCGGTCGTTGAGGGCGTAGATGGTGGTATTGAACTGGTCGTGGCTGCGGACCGTTGTCATCAGAAACCGTTCGCTGCTCACCGGGTGCACCGCGATCGGCGCTACGAAAAATTCGGCCTTTTTGCTCTCAGTCACGAACCGCCGCTGCCGAGCGGGGTTGGGGAGGTAGAAGGGTTGGTCCAGCCGGCTGTTGTAGTTCTCGAACCCCGGCACCACCCGGCTGATATGGTCCCGGATCCGGCTGTGATCGGTCGCCAGTCCCTGCCAGTCAATGTTGGTACGGCCCTTGAGTGTCGCGGTCGCCATCCCGGCGATGATTCCCACTTCGCTCCGCAGCTCGGGGCCCGCCGGCGCGCGCTTGCCCCTGGAAGCGCTGATGATCCCCATCGAGTCCTCGACGGTCACCACCCCGCCGGCATCCTGTTCGGAGCGGCCCAGGCAGGGCAGCAGCAGCGCGGTTTCTCCCGTGATCAGGTGCCCACGGTTGAGCTTGGTCGCGATCTGGGCGGTCAGCCGGCAGTGGCTCAGCGCCGAGGCGGTGGTGACGGTATCGGGTGCCGAGGCCAGGAAGTTGCCGCCCAGCCCGATGAAGACCTCGATACTCCCGTCATGCATCGCCGCAATGGTGTCAACGGTATCCTTGCCGAAATGCCTCGGCGACCGGAAGCCGAACTCCTTGTCGAGCGCCTGGAGAAACGGTTCGCCGGGGCGCTCCCAGATGCCCATGGTCCGGTCGCCCTGGACGTTGGAGTGGCCGCGGACGCAGCAGGTGCCGGCGCCCGGCCGCCCGATGTGCCCGCCCATCAACAGCATGTTGACCATGGTCCGGATGGTGGCGACCGCATTCTTGTGCTGGGTCAGTCCCATGGCCCAGCAGCAGATCATCCGCTTGGCACTGGCCGCCATCATTCCGGCCGCTTCGATCTCGGCCCGGGTGAGGCCCGACCCCTCGACGATCTCGTCCCAACCGGTGGCTTCGAGGTCGGCCTTGACCGCGTCCCAGCCGTTGGTCGAGTCGGCGATGAACTGCTGGTCAATCACTCCGCCGCGCCGGTTATCCTCGGCGAGCATCACCTTCATCAGTCCCTTGATCACCGCAATGTCGCCATTGATCCGGACCGGCAGGTGCAGATCCGCCAGCGGGACTCCGGGTCCCAGGATATGGGCCGCGAAATGGAATGGGGTGGGGAACTCGTCCGGGTTGGGGTCGGTAAACCGCATGAACCCGGTTTCCCGCATCGGATTGATAGCGAGGATCTTGGCCCCGTGCTTCTTGGCATGCTCCAGCGAAGTCAGCATCCGCGGGTGGTTGGTACCGGGGTTCTGCCCGACCAGGATGATCAGGTCGGTCTGCTCGAAATCCTCCAGCACGACGGTTCCCTTGCCGATGCCCAGGCTCTGGACCAGCGCGGTGCCGGAGGATTCGTGGCACATGTTGGAGCAGTCGGGCAGGTTGTTGGTGCCGTACTGCCGGGCAAACAGCTGCCAGAGAAAGGCCGCTTCATTGCTGGCCCGCCCCGAGGTGTAAAAGGCCGCCGAATCCGGCGACAGGAGGCTGTTGAGCTCCTTCCCGATCAGGGCCAAGGCGTCATCCCAGCCGATCGGTTCGTAGTGGCTGCTGCCGGCCCGGCGAACCATCGGTTCGGTCAGCCGCCCCTGGCTTTCCAGCCAGGTGTCCGACTGACCGCTCAGCTGCTCGATGCTCCACTTCCGGAAGAAGTCGGCCCCGATGGTGTGCTTCGATCCTTCGCTGGCCATGGCCTTGGCGCCGCTCTCGCAGAATTCGAACTGGTGCCGCTTGCCATCCGGCGAGGGCCAGGCGCAGCTCTGGCAGTCGAATCCGTCCTTCTGGTTGACCTCGAGGAAGTTGTGGTACGTGGCACTCGGCCCCAGACGGGGCAGGGCGTAGCGGAACGAACTGATGATGGCCTTGAGCCCGGCAGCAGAGTGGGCCTGGCCACGAATAGTCGCAGCCCTGGTCTCGATCGGTGGCTGGCTGGCGATCGCGAGCCAGGTCGGATTCTCGGCTGTCGAGCAGGAGTCGCCGATGGCGTCCTGCAGCGCCTTGGACCGGACCCGGCCGGTGAGCCGGGGCGCGAAGGTCTTGAAGAACCCTTCCGCCAGCTGGCTGGTGATGTCGGCTTCGCTGTCGCGGGGGGGAACCGGAGGGGATGCGATTTCGTCGGTCATGTCCAATTCCGTGTGACGACTCGGCACAACGCCGGAGTCTTTCGCAAGATAGCGAAAAACTGGAGACAGGAGACAGAAGAATGGACCCGCTAGCACTGCGGATCCAGAAAATAGGAAGCGGGCGCCGCAGGCGGCACCTTGCGTCCGCCCGTCCGCCCGTCCGCCCGTCCGCTCCGCGAGTCCTCAGCCAGCGGGGAGCTGCCCACCCAAGGATGGAACTCCTGATCGAAGAATCCTGCTTACTTGTCGATCTTGCGGGTGATGGAGAACGGGTTGAACGTCACTTTGCCGGCGCCGGCCCCGGTTGACTGGCTCCCAATCCCACCCTTCACCGCGGCCGCGTTGTCACTCTTGACGGCTTTGGGCTTCAAGTCCCGGGCTTTGGCTTTGGCCGACTTCTTCTTGGCAACCATGTGACGCTCCTGTAGGGGTGCACCAGTGGGACAGCCTGCCTAGAACAACTTAGCGCTCGACTTGTCGACGCTATGGGTGAAGCTGATATCGTGGGCGCTGGCCTTGCTGCCATTCACGCCTCGCGGCTTCAGTTCCAATGCCTCGGCTCACTAGAAGAGTTTGGCGCTCGCCTTATCGACCGTCTTGACGATGTGGAAATCCTGCATGGCGACCTTGCCGCCCTTCACCTTCGAGGCTTCCCTGCTGCCGCTCTTGATGCCGCGCGGCTTCAGGTCCTTGACCTTGGCGGTCTTCTTCCTGGCGGTCATCTGAATCTCCTGTTGCGGTTTACCCGTGGATCAAGTCACTCCTTGATGTGTTCGCCCGTCGCGCAGGCCAAATGCAGCTTGGCGCTCGACTTGTCGACCGGCTTGACGCCGCCCTTGATCGATCCGGCTTCCTTGCTGCCACTCTTGATGCCGCGCGGCTTCAGGTCCTCGGCGCTGGTGGTCTTCTTCCTGGCAGTCATCTGACGCTCCTGTGGGTGTCGACGGCGCCGGTCAAGCGCTCGCCTTGTCAGTCTTCTTGACGAAATGGAAGTCCTGCATCGCGACCTTGCCGCCCTTGACCCTGGCGGCCTCCTGGCTGCCGCTCTTGATGCCGCGGGGCTTGAGGTCCTTCTGGCTGCCGTTTTTCTTCGGGCTCGTGAAGCACCTCCGTGCTAGGGTCTCACAATAGATCGCGGTTTGGGGGTCCGGATGTGACATTCGCGACCCTCGACCCTCGACCCTCGACCCTCGACCCTCGACCCTCGACCCTCGACCGTCGACCCTCGACCCTCGGCTAATGGCTGATGGCTACAGCGAAGCGCTCCAGCGTCTCCAGGTACCGGTCCACATCCGCGTCGGTATGCTGCACCGACAGCATCCACTGCTCGCCTTTGCTCCACGGGGGCAGGAACACCCCGCCATTGTACTGGAACAGCCAGGCGCAGTAGGCATACCGGCCGTCCAGGGTCAGGAACTGGCGGTAGTTCTTGAGCGGCACTTCCGAGTAGGTGATCGACCCCTTGGCCCCCGCCGTGACCACCCTGGCCGGCAGCCCAAACCGGGCCACGATCTGCTCGGCCCCCTCAGCCATTCGGCGCTCCAGCCGCCCGAGTTCGCGATACGTTTCCGGAGTAAGCACATCGTACAGCACCGCCTTCGCCACCGCCATCGATAGCGGATTGCCATTCATGGTGCCGACCTGCTCATACCGGCCGCTCACGATCTCCTCCATGACTTCGGTGGTCCCGCCGATGGCGCCGATCGGTACGCCGCCGCCCAGCGCCTTGGCCAGGCAGACGATGTCAGGCTCGACGCCAAACAGGCGGACCGCTCCACCGGGGTGGATCGTGAGCCCGGTCTTGACCTCGTCATAGATCAGCAGGGCGCCATACTTCCGGGTCAGCGCTCGCAGTCCTTCGAGAAATCCGGGGTCGGGGTAGATGATGCCGCAGTTCATCAGGATTGGTTCCAGAATCACGCAGGCAATATCCCCGCGGTGCACCTCGAACAGCGCTCTCACCGCCTCCAGGTCGTTGAACTGCACCGCCTCGGTCAGGGCCAGCAGCGGGCTCGGAATCCCGCTCGATGCCCTGGTCCGCACGGTCTGGCCATCGGCCCGGGCGGTATCCACCGGCTCATGCCAGATCCGGGTCCGGACCGAGTCATGATGGCCGTGATACGCTCCCTCGAACTTGATGATCCGCATCCGGCCGGTGATTGAGCGGGCCAGGTGGATGGCGTTCATCGTCGCTTCGGTGCCGGAATTGGAAAACCGCCAGAGCGGCATTCCGAACCGCCGGACCAGTTCTTCGGCCACCAGCGGCGCATCAGGACTGGGTTGGCCGAAGTGCGTTCCGTTCAGAATGCGGGCATTCACCGCCGCCACGATCGCCGGATGGGCATGCCCGGCCAGCCCGACCCCGTAACCGCCATGAAAATCGACATACTCGTGCCCGTCGACATCCCAGACATGGGAGCCTCGGCCATGGCTGATCCAGATCGGCTGGGGCACCGAGATCTGCCAGCTCGATGTGACTCCGCCGGCCAGACTCCCAACCGCCCGACTATGCATCATCGCCGAGTTGGTCTGGCGGGAGATGAAGAGCTGTTCCTGCTCGGCCGTGAGGCGGTCGAGCCGGTCCTGGTTGATGGTGACAGGCTTTGGGGTGGTGGCGGTCATGAACTCACGATTTTGAGGTTCTCCCTATGGTACGTTCTCAGCGGGAGGCTGGTAAGGGAGACACAGCAACTGACGGGACCCAATCGGCGATTGCCGTGAAATAGGACACACTGGGGATCGGAATTGGAGGGTGGGTTGTGACAAGGAACCGCCGGCTTGAGACGGAAGGAGGGTAGTATTGGGCGGACCGGCGAACCATTGGAGCCTCGGAAGGTCCAAGGCATTGCAATTCCAGGTCGGTGCTGCACCTTGGGATTGCCAGTTCGCTGTTCGCTGTTCGCTGTTCGCTGTTCGCTGCTCGCTGTTCCCCTTCACCGAATACGAGACATGTCCCCATCTGACTATCCCGCCCTCGTCGCCATTGCCATGCTGGCCGCCGCCGCTGATGGCACTACTGATTCAACCGAAAAGGCCGCCATCGATGCGGTCGTGGCCAGGATCGGCTCCCCTGATGTGACTCGGCTCGCGGCCCAGGTTTCGGCCGGCGGCCTTCGGGTGGCAGACCTGGCCGCCAAACTCTCGGACGACCAGGCCAGGCAGATGGTGTACGAGACTGCGCTGGCCGTCTGCAACGCCGATGGCGCCGCCAGCCCCGCTGAGCAGAAATTTCTGGATGAGCTGAAGATGGCGCTGGGGATTTCGGGGCCGGCGGTGAACAAGATGGGGCAGGCCGCCGCGACCCTCGCGGGCAGTGTGCCGACCAGCTCGCCCTTTCCAACCGTCTCGTCGTCGGGCAATGCCTCGAATCCCGACGACCTGATTCTGCAGCAGGCCATCCTGACCGGTGCTCTGGAAATCCTGCCCGACCGGCTGGCCAACATCGCGATCCTTCCGTTGCAGCTCCGCCTGGTCTACACCATCGGACAGCGGCACGGCCAGCAGCTTGATATCAACCAGGTGAAGGATCTCGCGGCCACGCTGGGACTCGGTGCCGCGGCCCAGGCACTCGAGGGGGTGGTGATGAAGGTGCTGGGTGGGCTGGCGGGCGGACTACTGGGCGGGTTGATCGGTGGCGCCACCCGGGTCGCGTCGGGTGCGGCAGTATCGTTCGCGGCGACGTACGCGCTGGGTCATGTGGCCGAGCAGTACTACTCGCAGGGGCGCCGGATCAGCACCGCGGATCTCAAGGCGCTGTTTGCCCGGTTCCAGGGCGAGGCCCAGACCCTCTATCCCAAGGTCCAGCAGCAGATCCAGGACCAGGCCGGCAGCCTGAGCCTGACTAAGGTCATGGCCATGGTAAAGGGGACCTGAGCGGGCAGAGCCGCGGGTCCAGCTCCGATCGCGTGCTCAACCCAGGAACTTGCGGGCGGCAGGCGGGTTGATGGCTGGCTGGGCGACGGCCAGCTCGGTGGCCATGTCGGCCAGTCGGCCTACCAGGTAGGTGAACTCCTGTTCCCGTGTCCTGAACGACCGGGCGTACACCGTCCTGGCAATGCCGAATACCGAGGCCCACCAGGTGGGAATGATCGCCAGCAGAGCCAAGGGGTGCAGTCCAAGTGCGCCGATGGAAATGCCGACGAGCGCCGCACCCCCGGGGCCGCCAAGCACCCCGCAGATCCCGCCAAACACCCCTTTGAGCTGCAGCAGGTTTTCCCTGACCATGATCCTGGTCTTCCCGCCACGGACCGACACGGCCACCTCGACATCCCGGCGCCGACCCATGGACTGGGTCATGTTCCAGGAAAAGCTCCGGCCCAGTTGGCTGACCTGGCCGAGCTGCTGCAGGATCCGCCGAATCTCGTCGACCATGACCGGGAATTCGGAGTCCGGTACTTCGCCCTCGATCTCCCGCTCGATGACCAGATTGCCCGGGGCCCCGAATACCCGGGTCCAGCCGGGCGATTCGGCCGGAACCGGCGACGGCACTGGGGTGTTGACGGCCCGAACCGCCTTCTTGACCGACTCGGGTGATATCCCGACCTCGGCGGCCAGCGCCTCGATCCCCCCGATCGTCATCGCACCACTGGTGGGATTGCTGGCCTCGAGTTCGGAGGCCCGCCGCACGATTTCCCGGATCTGCTCTTCGTCGTATTTCCGGCGCGGTGGTGGGGCCGATTGCCCCTGCAGTTCGGTGAGGAGGATCGCTGGGGTGGCGGTCCGCTGGTCATGCCGGATGGCCAGGCCGCGGACCAGCGCCCCTTCGATTGCCGCTCCAGCTTCAGTGAGTCGAGCGCGATGGCCGGCTGAGGCCTCGAGGAACCGGCCGGCTCGCACGGCGTCTTCTGTGGGCCAGCGCCCGGGTGTTTCGCCGACCAGCATCTCATAGACCACGACGGCCAGGCTGTAGACGTCACTCCGCCCATCCAGGTCAGTCATGCCGGCGGCCTGCTCGGGGCTCATGTATCCGGGAGTACCCAGCGGGAAACCGGTCCGGGTCAGGTTGCCAACGCCGGCGGTGCTTACCGCCCTGGCGATTCCGAAATCGGCCACCACGGGATGGCCTTCGGAAAACAGGATGTTTTCCGGTTTGATATCTCGATGGAAAATCCCCATGCGATGGGCATAGGACAGGGCATCGGCCACCGGCGCCGCGATTGCCACTGCGTCGGCTGGCCTGAACCAACCGGCCGCCTCCAGCCGGTTGCGCAGCGATCCGCCGGTGATGTAGGGCATGACATAGTAGAGGAAGCCGGCGGCTTCTCCACTCTCATGCATGGCCAGGATATGGGGATGGGTCAGCCGGGCGACGATCTGGATTTCCTTGAGGAACCGGTCGGCGCCGAGGGTGGCGGTCAGGTCGGGCCGCAGGGCCTTGACGGCGACTTCGCGCTGGTGCTTGCGGTCATAGGCCAGGAAGACGGTGGCCATGCCGCCTTTGCCCAGTACCTGGCGGATCTCGTACCGTTCCGCGAGAGCCGCTTCGAGTTCGGTGGGAGTGTCGATCGTCACGGAGGCGGAATATAGGGACCGGGCGGTTCTCTTGCCTCCGCCGGGATTTCGCGGTATCATGGTCGTACATATCGGGCGCCCATTGGCGCCCACCTTATCGCCCGGCGGCTCTGGCCCCGTGAGATGAAGGCGTGATCCTCGCTTCCTCCTGAAGCGGACGATCGCGCCTTTTGTGTTGCCGGTTGCAGGTTCCTCGTTACAGGGAGGCCGTATGCGCTCGACCATGCTGGTTGGCATCATCCTCGTCCTGCTGGGCGGTTTTCTCTTCGTCCGCGGCGGCAGCTTCACGACCCAGAAGGACATCGTCAAGGTCGGTGATGTGAAGATCACCGCGCCGGACGATCACACCGTCCCGAACTGGGTCGGGCCGGTCGTGGCGCTTGCCGGACTGGGCCTGCTGGTCTTCGGCGGAGTCCAGAAAAAGGCGTAAGCCTGTTCCCGATCACCATCCTATACTTCCGGGGGAGCCATGGCTGTGTGTGAGACCTGCGGCAATGAGTACTACCTGGCCTTTGAGGTCATCGCGGGGGGCCAGCGGCATGTGTTCGACAGTTTCGAGTGCGCCATCCACAAATTGGCGCCGACCTGCGATCACTGCGGCTGCCGGATCATCGGTCATGGCATCGAGGCCAACAGTTCGTTTTACTGCTGCGCCCATTGTGCCTCCATGGAAGGGGCGCCCGGGGCGGTCGATCACGTCGGAGTGCCGGCGCCATCAGGGGCTCACCTCCGGCTGCGCTGATCCGGGGATTTCGGTCTTCATTCAACAGGAGTAGCCACCATGCCGTTGCAGAGCATCAAATCCTTCGAGCGCCGCTGGGCCATCCTTCGTCGGCTGGCCTCGGCCCAGTTGAAGGATTTCGAGAAGGACAAGAAGGTGATTGCCAAGAAGGTCAAGCAGTACAAGGTGAAGAAGGACCTGCTGGCCGCCCGCGAAGCGGTGCTGCATTCCAAGCGGGTGACCCAGGCCATCAAGGAAACCAAGAAGTTCGTCGCCACCCGGGACCGGCTGGTCTCGGATGCCAAGCGGCGGGGTGCGCTGGTCAAGAAGGCGTTTAGCCGCTAGCACGATCCTGCGCAAAACGGACCGGCCCGAACCCGTGGCCGGTCCGTTTCGCGTTTCCATCTGAATACGCGACCGTGCCGGCAATCCGGGCATCAGAGCTCGCATGCCCATACTCATCCGTAGTGTCGCGCTGGCCACCCTCGTGGCCGCGGCTCCATGCATCATGCCGGCGCAGGGGGTGCCACCCTCACCGATTTCCCAGACCGAACTGACCGGCCGGCTCAACAAGACGATCGACAGCCTGGCGGCGCTCGATCAGTTCAGCGGAGTCGTCCTGCTGGCATTGGACGGTAAGCCGGTCCTCCAGCGCGTGGTCGGAATGGCCGATCGCGACGCCAAACGGCCCAATAATATCGAGACCGGTTTCAACATCGGCTCGATCAACAAGGTCTTCACCGCCACCGCCATCCGTCAGCTGGCGGCGGCGGGCAAGCTCGACCCGGACAGCACGCTGGCCACGTACTGGCCCGACTACCCCAATGCCGATGTGGCGCGCCGGATCACCATCCGCCAGCTGCTGCGCCACACGTCGGGAATCGGGGGCAACATCTTTGCCGCGCCAGCCGGCGGCCAGCGCCGTGATATCCGGCGGTTGCAGGATTACCTGCCGCTGTTCGTCTCAGAACCGTTGCAGTTCGAGCCCGGCAGCAAGGATGCCTACAGTAACGCCGGCTTCGTCGTGCTCGGTCTGCTGATCGAACGGCTATCGGGCGAGAGCTACTACGACTATGTGTCCCACCACATCCTCCAGCCGGCCGGCATGACCCGGACGGGATCGTACGCCGTCGATTCACTGCCACCCAACACGGCAGTCGGGTACACCACTGGAGACCGTGACGCCGCCCCGGGTACTCCACTCCACTCCAACCGGGAGGAACTTCCGGGCCGAGGCAGCTCGGCGGGCGGTGGTTACTCAACCGCGGGGGATCTGCTGAAATTCATGTCGGCGGTCCAGGCCGGCACCATTCCGGGGACTCCGAAGGGCGGGCTGGGCATTGCCGGCGGTTCCGGCGGCCTGAATGCTTCAGTCGAGGGACCGCTGCCCGGCGGCTACGTGCTGATCGTACTGGCCAATCTCGATCCGCCCGCGGCTGAACGGGTCAGCGAGAACGTCAGGAACTGGCTCGGCTTCAAGATGGATGATTAGACTCGCGGGACCGACATCGAAACGTTTGAGGGAGGGTGCGCAGGATGGATCTACACGGCGGCGCACCCTGGTGGCTGATCCAGCATGAGCTCACGCCGTCCGTAGCCCCGCTGGTCGGCGAGCATCGTTGCGAGGTCCTGGTCATCGGCGCCGGTCTTACCGGCGCGCTGGTGGCCGATGCCATGACTTCCCGAGGCCATGATGTCATCGTGGTTGACCGGCGTGATCCCGGGCTGGGCAGCACCGCCGCCAGCACCGCCCTGCTGCAATACGAAATCGATGTCGAACTCGCCGAGCAGGTCGAGCAAGTCGGCATTCCGCACGCGGTTCGGGCGAGCGAGACTGTCTGGACGGACCGGTGGGCCGCTGCGACGCGACCAGCAGCCATGTTGACGGCGAGCTGTCCGCCGGCGCCAGGATCCGGGCCGACTGGGTGATCTTTGCGGGAGGGTATGAGGTGCCCGAGCCGCTCCGGAAGGAGCTGGTCACCCTCAACACATCGTGTGGCAGGGCCACCGAGCCGGGTGAGCGGGGCCAGTGGAATGGCCAGTGCCTGGTCTGGGAATCCGCCCGCCCCTACAACTATCTGCGGACCGGCCAGGATGGCCGGATCGTCATCGGCGGCGAGGATGTGCCATTCCGGAGTCCGGCGCTCAGGAACCGGTTGATTCCCGCCAAGACCAAACGTCTCGAGGAGCGCCTGAGGCAGCTGCTGCCAGGCCTCGAGACCACGACCGCCCATTCATGGGCCGGCACCTTCGGGGAGACGGCCGATGGACTGCCGTCCATCGGCCCAGGCGCGTCCGGTTCGCGGCTGCGGTTCGCGCTGGGGTACGGCGGCAACGGGATCACTTTTTCGGTCGTCGCAGCCCGGATCCTGGGGGACCTGGTGGGCGGCATATCCAACGATGACGCCAGGATCTTTACGCTCGAACGGGCGGGATAGCCATTCGGCCCCCGCCCGCACGATGCGGTATCCTGCCGCCGCTGGAGTTCTACTGGACGGGCGCGGCGCTGATCGGCAGCGGTTCCGGCACTCGCGCTACCCGGCACAGCTGGCTTTCCGTCGCTTCCTTTTCCTCCAATGTAGCCCGCAGCACCCGCACCACATCGACATAGCCAAGCAGCTCGGCATAGGTAATGGCACAGCCACACAGCGTGATCTCGGACTGCTCAATCCGGCGGGCCAGTTTGAGGAACTCCCGGTTCATCGACTCGGAGCTCGCGCCTGAGAAGACCACGCTGCCGTGCTTGTCAAACAGGCGGCTCAGGTTCCGGGTTGTCCGCTTCCGGACCGACTGCCCCAGATCGGACAGCATGCAGGCCAGTCGCTGCACCTGGTTTCGGGAGTCTGACAGCTGACCCAGCAGTGCCGCCTTGAGCCGCGGCAGGGTGACCAGCTCCGCCATCCGCGGCAGCACCCGGGCCATCTGGCTTTCGATGTCGTACAGTTCGTGCAGTTCATCGAGCAGCAGGTGCCGGGTGCCTTCAGTGGACATCGTTTACCTCGCGCGTGACGCGGATGGTGGAGTGATCGTGTCAGTCATCTAGTTGGTGGCGGCCACCGGAGCCGGGGTGGCTGACTCGACCTGGTCGTCAAAGGTGAGGGCCTCGACCGCGCCATTGCGATCACCGGTGAGCACAATGGTGTAGGCGTGGCCGGCCTCGAGGTGCATTTCCTTGATCCGTACCGGGGCCATATGGATCTTGTCCTGGCGGATCTCGATCGTCGCCGTCATCGGGGCAAAATCCTGATAGCCCACCTCGCTGGCGTACGTCACCCCCTTGAACAGCGGCTCCCGGTGGCCCACCACCGCCACGTCGACTTCGCCCAGCCGCGGCACCGCCTGGATGACCCTGATCCGCGCCTTGTTGGCGTCGGTGGTGAGGTCATCCTTGAAAACCCGGAGCCGCGGTTCGCCATTCACGCCGGGCATCGAGATCACGGTGTAACGCGAGCCATCGCGGAGCCCTTCTTTGTTGTCAGCCAGGACACTGTCCGCGCCCGCGACCCGCATCCGGAAGGTGGGCGCGTTCTCGTGGATTTCCTGGTAGCTGGTCACGGTCTTGTAGCCGATGCCCGAAAAGACCGTGCGGCCGTCGGCGGTGACGTCCACGTCGCCAGGGCGGGGCAGGGCATCGACGAACCGGACCAGCGAGCGGTCGCGGCCCGCGGCCTCGGTGCCGGCCGGGGAGGTTTCCATTCCCTGGGACGTCGTGGTCACGACCGGGCGTTCGGTTTTGCCGGCCCCACAGGCGGCGGCGAGCACGGCAAGGGCACAGATGGCGCTGGATGAATTGCGAGACATGGTGTCGTCAGCCTTTGGTCGAGTGAGTCATCATCGCCCCGGAGGGCGGTCACTTCACGAAAAAAGGCGCCGGCCTCTCAGGACATCCGAGAGGAAGCGCCTTCAACTGGCGGCTCTGAGCCGCCCGTCAAGGTGATCCGGAATGGAGCCCGGATCGTGATGTCCTGCGGCCTAGTGCGCGTCCCGTTTGGGAACCGAGAGGACCCGTACATTGGCGTCGCGGGGATGCCGGCTCCCGACCGCCTCGGACGCGTTGGTCCGGGCCTCCAGCTTCTCGGCCTCGGTCCGTTCGATCTTGATTTCGAGCCGCAGCCGCACAAATGCGCTCATGTAGATATTGGCCACCCAGACCACTCCGAAGATGGCCAGGACGCTGCCCCGCCAGTCGCTGAGCAGCAGGTGGAATCCGGTGCCCAACACGGCAACCAGAGCGATGTAATGACTCAGGCAATACTCGCAGGTCGGCATATAGAACAGCTTGCGGGCCGGCCAGCTGCGGGCATTCCTGGACTTTGCGGTCAGCCATTCCCGAGGCTCGCGGAACAGTTCCTCATGGGTCACGGTCCACGCCACGCAGGCCACTGGTACGGCCAGCAGCAGCAGCCAGCCCAGCTGCTCGATCAACGTCATGGTCAGGCCGGCTGCGGCATGGGATCAGCCGCCGGAATCCTGACCTCGCCGAGCGACCGACCGATCCCGGGCAGCGCCTCATCCCGCACCGCCAGGCCTCGCTCCCGCAACGATTCGAGCACGGTCCCCGGCATCAGGCGGAACAGGGACATCGTCATGCTGGCGTAGTCCCGGAGATGCCGCTCCGCCAGGAAGCCGACCATTTCATCGTTCAGCGAGACCGCCGTGGCGTACAGCATCCCGTATCCGATGCTCGCCAGGCTGGCCGCGACGTAGTCGTCCCGCAGCGCCTTGGGCGCCCGCTCCATCCGGAGCAGGTCGAGAGCTCCCGCGCTGAGTCCTGCGGCCAGCGCGCCGGCCTTCTTGATCGCGCCGGCAATTCTTCCGGTTACGTGGGGGTCACCCACTTTGCGAACCTTGCGCAGCGCCTGGATGTGATTCAGCACGACACTGCGGCAGCGACCGAGTTCCGTCACCACGACGGGGTGCTTGTCGCCCAGTTCATGAATCTGGGCCCCAAGGACCTCGGCAATATGCTCCTCAAGCGAGAGCATATCGCTGACGTAACTATCGATCGCTTCAGTCTCCGTGCGTGCCACGAGTACCTCCGGCGTGGTGGGCGCGGGACCGATTTCCCGGTCCCAGAACGGCAAAAGGCGCGATCCATTGGCCGGCACCGGCCTGGAATCGCGCCTTCATCTTGGGAGCCCGTTGCACTCCCCCGAAAAGGCGGGGCCGCCGGTTGAGCACGGCCCCTATGTTCTGTCACCCAGTTTACCCATCGATCCGGCTTGGCGCAACCCTCGGCGGCGCGAAATTCGATCAACCCACCGCAACTATCGGCTCAGTAACAGCTTGAGGCCGGTGTCAGCCTTCGGCCATCCGGGCGGCTTCGGCCTTCCGGCGCCGGCGGGCCACGAAGTAGGACAGCAGGATACTGATCTCATACAGCAGGTACAGCGGCACCGCCATCGCGATGGTAGTCCAGAGCAGGTCGCCGGGAGTCAAAAAGGCGCCGATGACCACGGCGGCTACCAGCGCGTGACGCCGGAACCGGATCAGCATTTCGGTGCTGAGCACCCCAAGGGCAGACAGGCCAAGCAGGACAACCGGCAGCTCAAAGGCGACGCCGAAGGCCAGGGTCAGGCTGAAGGCAAAGCCGAAATATTCGCTCGCCGTGATCATCGGGGTCAGCCAGCCCTTGCCGAAATCCATCAACCACGGAATGGCCAGCGGCAGCACCACCATGAATCCCATGGCAGCGCCCGCGATGAACAGCAGGACCGCGCCCGCCACCACGGCCAGCCCGATTCGACGTTCGCTCTTGTACAGCGCCGGCGCCAGGAAGGCCCAGAGCTGGAACAACACGACCGGCAGGGCGATCAGGAGCCCAAGCCCCACCGAGGCCTGCATCACGATCGAAAAGGGGTCGCCGGGATGGGTAAAGACCAGCTTGTGGTCCGGCAGGTACGGCATGATCGGCCGTTCGAGCCACTCCATGAAAGGGGTGAGCAAGACCACGCCGATACCGGCACCGATGCCCACGATCACCGCGGCCAGCGACCAGATGATCCGCCAGCGCAGCTCTTCGAGATGATCCAGAAAGGGCATTTCGCCCGTGGTATTCGACGTCACTCGTGCCTGATTCCCGGTAAAGAGGAGCGGCGGCCTGAGCTGAGAATATAACGACGGGCGGCCAGGCACGATTTCCCCGGGCAGGGCAGCGACCGCCCGGCGATATACTTCAGCCGTGCGCTCCCCGCTTCGTGCGACCCTCGTCATCCTGGCCAGCACCCTCCTGCTGCTGGGCGCCGCCATCTGGAACCGATTTCCCCTCACTTTCTGGGATACCCGGGCCTATCTGGTCCACTCGGTCACGCTGGCGCCTCGGCTCGACCGGGTGATCGGCTACAGCCTGTTCATCAGGGCATTGAGCTGGACCGGTTCGCTCTGGTCGGTGGTGGCGGTGCAGTCGGTCCTCCTGGCCTGGCTGCTCTGGCTGGTGGCCCGACTGGTGCTCCGGCGCCCGAATCCGATCCGGTTCACTGCCACCGTCGGGTTGATCGCGGCGCTGACCGCCCTGCCCTGGATCGCAGGACAGTTGATGCCGGATGTCTTCACGCCGATCCTCGTCCTGGCGCTGTTCGGCCTGATCGCTGGCGGCACACGTCTGCGCCGTGGCGAGCGGCTGCTGCTGGGTATCGCGATTGCAATCGCGGCGGCGGTGCATGTCACCCACGCCGCGTTCGGAGTGATGCTGATGGTCGCCCTGGTGGTGACCAGCTGGCCGATTCGTCGGGCGACGCCATCACAGCTGCGAGGCGCACTCCTCGGGCTGCTGGCCATCGGGGCAGGCCTGACCGGAATGCTCGGCTTCAATTACAGCCGCAGCCACCGCTGGGAACTGGTCGGCGGTGGCAGTGCCTTTCTGCTCGCTCACCTGGTCGAGAGCGGCCAGGCCAGCCGCCTGCTCGATTATCACTGCGGGGCGCGCGACTACGCCTTGTGCCCCTATCGCGCCAGCCTGCCGATGACCACCGACGAACTGCTCTGGCAGGACCGGCTCCCGTTCCACCCCTTCGAACAGCTTGAGGTCACGAAACGGGAAACTCGCAGGTTGCTGCTGGATTCATGGCGTGAACACCCTGGCCAGCAGTTGGCAGTCGCCTTGGACTACAGCCTCGGTGCGCTGAGCCGGTTTGGCACCGGTGAAGGCCTCGACAGCCTGGCGCTGCCCGGGCTCGATTCGGCCATGGCGCTGGTGGCGCCGGGAGACCGACCGGCGCTGGCCGCCTCGCGCCAGCAGCATGATCTGGTGCCAGTGTCGCGGTTGCGCGCAATCGATACGCCGGTGGGATGGGGATGCCTGCTCGCCGCGCTGTCCGTGGTGATCGTCGCCTGGTTCCGAGGCGGCCGATGGAGAGCCGACCGCTCGGTGCGGTTCCTGGTCACCGCGTTGCTTTCGGTCCTGCTCTATGCAGTGCTGTGCGGCAATACCTCCGGGATCTACGATCGATACGAGTCGCGACTGGTCTGGCTGTGCGGATTCGGGCTGTGGCTGGCGGCGGAGGCCAGATACAGAAGACAGAAGACAGAAGACAGGAGACGGGCGATAGGCGATAGGCGAGAGGGAGCGAGTGGATTGTCCCCGGGCACTGGTGGCCTCACCTGGTTGGTTAACGGCTAATGGCCAACGGCTGTAGTCGACGGCTTCCGGCTCCCCGGCCGCATCTCCGCCACCAGATAGACCACCTTGGGGTCCGCACCCGGCACCCGGATGAATCCGGTCCCCGGAGGCCCTCCATACTGCTTTACCCAGCTTGACGCCAAGCCCCATTCATCAATGGCCAGCACCTCGGACACTTCGCGCGGCGGCACTGACCAGTTGTCCTTCCAGTATCCATCGAGGCCCCAGCGGATTCCGCGGGCGGTGGCATGGGTACCTCGCGGATCGAAGCTGGCATGATCATGGGATACCCTGAGCAGCCTGCCGGGCGCGTCGTAGCGCATGGTGTTGTAGGCGCCAAGTTCGCCGGTGGCGGGATCCCGGGGCCAGAGCAGCGGGGGAGCACCGGGCCACACCACCTTGCCGCCGGCCTCGAGGTAGCGCCGCAACGGCGACTGTTCGAGCTCGCCGGTGGTCAGCGAGCTGGGCAGATAGTCGATGGCGAAGACGAGGGTGCTGGGTGCGCGGTCGGCGATTCGGGCATCGAGCCACGAGGCCAATCCCGATTCACCGATCGTCGCGTAGCCTGCGGTCGAGAGGTAGCGGGTGACCGCCTTGCTGTCGAAGCTGGCTGATTTCTGGTACGTCGAGTCGTAAAACACCGCTCGATAGGTGGTGTCGCCGTCGCCGAGCCGGATGGCGTAGACCGATCCGTCGGTGCTGCCGACGTAGGCCACCGAACCGCTGACGACCGGTGAAGAGTAGATCGTTCCGCCGGTCTGGAACTGCCAGAGGATTGAGCCAGTCCTGGCGTCGAGGGCCAGCAGCCGGCCGATGCCGCTGCCGACCAGCAGGGTGGAACGGGTTACTGCGGGCGACGACCAGACCGACCAGCCGGTGGTCTGGCGCCACAGCTCTTTCCCGGTCTTCGCGTCGAGTGCCTGGATGAAGCCGCCATCCGAACTGGCGGCGTAGACCGTATCCCCGGTCACTGCCGGCGAAGTGATGATCCAGGACTGCTGGTGATCGAACCGCCACCGCAGCTTGCCTTCATCAGCCGAGACGGCATAGAGGAAGCCGTCGCGGGCACCGACAAATACGGTGTTGCCGCTGACCGCGGGCGAACTCTGGATGGTGCGCCGGTCGAATCCGAAGTCGCCGGAGTTGAGCCCGGCGCCATCGGTGTCGAATCGCCATCGCTTGACTCCGGTTTTCAGGTCGAAGCAATACAGGCTGCCGTCCGCCGACCCGACGTACACCCGATCACCGGCCACCGCCGGCGACGACCGCACCCGGCCACCGGTCCACCCGCGCCAGATCACCCGGCCGGTCGTGGCACCGAGGGCGTACAGGCCGCCATCCCCGGCACCGACGATGACGAGGTCACCGGCCAGGACCGGGGACGAGATGAAGTGATCGCCGCTCTCGTGACCCCACGGAAATGGAATGACGGTGTCGGTGCCTCTGAACCAGCGAAGCTGGCCGGTCTTGGCATCGACCGCATAGATCCGGCCCGAGCGGGAAGTGAAATAGACCGCGCCGTGACCGACCGCCGGTGACGACGCGATGGCTGAGTCGGACTGGTAGCTCCAGCGGAGGGCGCCGGTTTCGCGGGCCAGCGCGTAGAGCTTGCCGTCGCCACTGCCGATGAAGACCAGGCCCGCGGTCACGGCGGGTGATGCGATGACGGAGCCGCCCGTCGGGAAGCGCCACTGCAGTCCGATCAGGGAACGACCGGCAGGCGAATCGTAGAAGCCCAGATGAGCCGGGCCGCCCCGGAACATCAGGGTGGCGGCGGATTGGGCGGCAAGGCCCGCCGGCAACCAGAGTCCCCACACCAATACCGCGCCGGCACCAACCGACCTCATCAGCGGCCTCGTGCAATCGGGAATGATTCGGGAAGTGGAGTGACTGTCCGGCTGTGGGGGGGTCGTACGAGGTGGGGTGGAGGCGAGTTTCCTACTGGCCCCCCGCCTGCCTGGCGTAGGCCGCCGGCGACATTCCCACCATCGCCTTGAAGTCCTTCACCAAGTGCGCCTGATCGGCATACCCCAGTTCCAGCGCGAGCGCGGCCTGGCTGGCCGGCTGCTGCACCAGCTGCTCCGCCGCTTCGTGCAGCCGGTAGCGCTGGATGACCCACTTCGGGTTGACCCCGATGTATCTGGCAAACCGCCGCTGCAGGGTCCGGAGTGTGAGTCCATGCCGGCGCCCGAGCTCTTCCGCGCTGCTGAGACTGCGATCGGTCGCGATCGACTCGGCCATGGCGCCGGTGGCGGCGGCTGACCGGTCGGCGACGGGATTGCGCTGACGCAGGAACCCTTCCATCAGCATCATCCGTTCGTCCTCGTCCTCCGCCTTCATCATCGAGTCACCGATCCACGCCGCCCCCGGACCCCAGACTTCGGGAATGGTCAGGATCCTGCCGCTGTAGCCGGCCACGGGTTGCCGCACGAAAGGATAGCATCCGCCGGGCCGGAACTTGGCCGCGAAGATCCGTCCGGTTCCGCTCAGCAGGGTGGAAAATTTGCCGCGCGACACCCCGCCGATCCGTCCACCCTTGCCGGTCTCGAAGATCAGGTGGACAGTGGGGTGGGGCAGGGTGTCCACCCGGCTGGGCTGGTCGGCTCGCAGGCCCCAGGTCACCGACCAGTAGTGCTCGATGAATCCCGCCAGGTCGGGCGAGGGCTGATACCGTGCGTGGCTGAATTGCTGGTTGCCGCTCACCGGCGCCCTGAGGACCCCGCGGGGCGGATCGACCGTGCGGATCGGCATCAGCAGTGTCGCGTTCTGACAAGACGGGAGGGCCGTGCTACCGTATCATGAGGCACCGCTCGACGGACAGGGGCGTGACCGGTCCGGAGCGCAGCACCACCGTTCAGCAACGGAGTGTGACGGTGTCTCAGACATCTAGCCTTGCGGTCGCTGCCATATTGGTCGTCGGTATCGCCGCCGGACTCGGGGCCCAGACTCCATCCTCAGCCGTTCCGACCACCAGGAAAGAGGGAGCCATGACGATGCATGCCACCGGCGCGTTCGAGGTACAAGTCTCGCCGATCACCACTGCCGACTCGGTCGATACCGGCGGCTTCAGCCGGTTTGCGCTGGACAAGAAGTTCAGCGGGGACATCACCGGCACCAGCCTGGGTCAGATGCTGGCGTCGGGGGGTCCGAAGGACGGGTCCGGGGCCTACGTGGCGCTGGAGCGGGTCACGGGCGCCCTGAATGGCCGAACCGGCAGCTTCGCGCTGATGCACAACGGCACCATGACCCCTGAGTCCACGGAAATGCGGATTGCCGTCGTGCCGGGCTCGGGGACGGAAGAGTTGAGCGGGATTGCCGGGACCTTTACCCTCGTGATCGAGGGCAAGAAGCACTGGTGGACGCTGGACTATACGCTACCCAAGTAGGGAGAAAGCAGACGGGAGACAGGAGACAGAAACTGCAGCTTCCGCGATTGATCGGCAAAGCGATCCGAAGTCCGGGGCATTTCCTCTCTCCTGTCTTCTGTCTCCAGTCTCCGCTTACTTGAGGAATTGCACGACGCTATAGATCACCAGCCCCGCCAATCCCCCCACCAGGGTGCCGTTGAGCCTGATGAACTGGAGGTCGTGGCCCACCGCCAGCTCGATCCGTTCCGCCGCCACCTCGGGATCCCACTGCCGCACCGTCGCGGCGATCAGCTCGGCCACCTCGTGCCGGTGATGCTCCAGCTGTGCGGCCACGAAATCGATGATCTGGGCATCCAGCTGCGCCAGCCGGGCATGATCGGCCAGCAGCGATTCGCCGGCGGCGCTGATCCCGCGGGCCAGCGGCTGCAGGGTAGCGCCGTCACCGTCGGGTGAATACCGCGCGGCCGCCTGCCGGGCCTTGCCCCAGAGCGAACTGGCGAATTCCTCCACCGCCGGGCTGGCCAGCAGGTCGAGCTTGAGCGACTCGGCCCGCCGGATGACTTCGGGCGAATGCTCCAGCCGGTCGACAAAACCGCGGAACGACACGTCGAACTTGAGCCGCAGTGGATGATGGGGATCAGCCTTGACCTCCTCGATCAGCCTGGTCGCCGCAGCCACCAGCCGCTTGTGGAAGGCGGCGTCCATCGGGGCCGGCACCCACCAGGGACTTTCCTCCCGGATCTTCTCCCGCAGCCCCTCCCGGTTCTTTTCCAGTCCGTTCAGCACCAGTTCCAGCGCCTCATCGAGCAGGACCTGGTGTCGGTCATCGGTCGCGACCACCGAGAGCAACCGCCCGAGCAATGGCGCCAGCTGGACCGATTGCAGCCGGGCGACCGCGTTGGTGCGGATCAGGTCGCTGATTTCTCCTTCTGGAAGGGACTGAACTGCCCGGGCCAGCCCGACCGCGGCATGCCGGGCCAGTGCCGCGCTGTGGTCCGGATCGCTCAGCCAGCGGGCGCTGCGCTCCGCCAGGTTCATCGACCGCAGCCGCGCCGCCAGCACCTCACGACTGAGAAAGTGATTCTGGACGAAGCCGCCGAGGATCTTGCCGATTCGGTCCTTCTGGGTCGGGATAATTGCGGTGTGCGGAATCGGAAGGCCGAGTGGCTTGCGGAACAGGGCGGTCACGGCAAACCAGTCAGCCAGGCCACCAACCACCGAGGCCTCGGCGGTGGCGCGGACGTAGCCCAGCCAGGGATAGAGCGGTTCGTAGATCAGGGCGACAATGAAGATCAGGAGCGCCACCGCGAGCAGACCGGTGGCCACCCGTTTCATTGCCTTGAGCTGGGCTTTGCGGACTGCCTCGTCTTTGCGGGGCGGGGGGGCGGCGAATGCCGGAGGAGGGGTACCCATTCGCAGGGAAATTACAGCCGCCCCGCGCGAGCCGAAAGGAACAGGACGTCCGGCCTCCGCCGTGGCACACACCCTTGGCCGGCCTCGACGCGGGCGAAACGAATTGCAACCCCGACTCCATCCTCCCGTATGGCCTGCACCCCAACAGACCCTGGAGCTCCATCCGATGCCATCGTTCGTCCGCTGTACCGGCCGGCCGCTCACCGCCGCGCTCTGTTTCCTCGCACTCGGTACTGCCCCCCTCGCGGCCCAGAATTTTCGGCTGGTCTTTCCGGACGCCAGCCAGCGGGCCACCATTTCCCAGACCGTCGGCCTGACCAACATCTCCATTGACTACGGCCGGCCGGGGATCAATGGTCGGATCGTCTGGGACAGCCTGGTTCCCTACGATTCGGTCTGGCGGGCCGGGGCCAACATCAACACCGTCCTGACCGTGACCAGCCCGTTTACGGTGTCGGGTCAGGCGCTGCCGGCAGGGCGCTACGGCCTGTTCATGATTCCGGCCAAGGACAAGTGGACCGTGATCCTCAGCAAGGAAGCCAACGCGTGGGGCGCATTCAGCTACGCGAAGTCGGAGGACGCGCTTCGGATCACGGCCACGCCCAGGCCCTCGGAGAATGTCGAGCGACTGGAGTACACCATGGATGACCCGACCGACAAGGCGGTCACCGTGACGCTGCGCTGGGAAAAGGTGGCGGTGGGCTTTACCGTGAGCGTCGATCGGGATCAGGTGGTGCTTGACAGCCTCAAGCAGCAGTTGCGCAACCTGGCCCGGTTTTTTCCGCCGGCCTGGGCTCAGGCGGCGGGCTGGGCCATGGCCAACACCAAAAACATGGCGCTGGCGGAAAACTGGGCGGATAGCTCGATCAACCTCGGGCCTTCGTTCCTCAACTTGACCATGAAGGCCAACCTGGTCGAGCGCCGGGGTGACAAGGTCGAGGCCGACAAGATCCGGACCCGTGCCGGCGCCATGGCCACGACTGAGGTAGACCTGAACGCCTATGGGTACCAGCTGCTGGCGGCCAAGAAGTACGATGAGGCCATCGCGGTGCTGGAACGGAATACCCGGGACCATCCCACCAGTGCCAATACCTGGGACAGTGTCGGTGAGGCCTATGCGCTCAAGGGTGACAAGGCCAAGGCCCGCACCAACTACCAGAAGGCGTTGTCACTGTACACCGATCCGGCCAACAAGCAGCGGGTCACCGCGATCCTGGCCAACCTGAAGTAACCGATCGAAGAGGGAGGAAGGAGGAGGGACGAAGGCGAAACGGTCCGGGGCCGCTATTCCCGTCACCTTTCCCTTCCTCTCTCCTCCTTTCGCTTTGCGCCGTTTCCTGTCTCCCGTCTCCTGTGTCCTGTAGTTAAGGTTCCGGCAGCCGCGGAGAGCTGCCATGATCTTCAAGAACCTCCAATACCTCGTCGCCCTGGCCCAGGAGCAGCACTTTGCCCGGGCCGCCGCCCAGTGCGGCGTCACCCAGCCGACCCTGTCGGCCGGCGTCAAACAGCTGGAGGAGGAACTTGGCATCCTGGTGGTCCAGCGGGGCCAGCGGTTCCAGGGATTTACCCCGGAGGGAGCCCGGGTCCTGGAGTGGGCCCGGCGGATCCTGGCGGACTGCGACAGCCTGAATCAGGAAGTCAGCCAGATGAAGGCCAGCCTGACCGGGAGGTTGAGGATCGGCGCCATTCCGGTCGCGCTGCCGGTCGTGTCCCTGCTGACCACGCCGTTTGCCCAGCAGTTCCCGCAGGTCACCATCACCGTGCATTCGATGACCTCGGCCGATATCCAGCGCGGCCTCGACGATTTCAGCCTCGACGGCGGCCTGACCTACCTGGACAACGAGCCACTGCAGCGGGTCCGGACCCTCGAGCTCTACCGCGAACGCTACTACCTGTTCACCCCGGAAGATGGCACTCCGGCCGGGCGGGACTCGATCAGCTGGCTCGACGCGGCCGCGACACCGCTCTGCCTGCTGACACCGGACATGCAGAACCGGCGGATCATCGACCTGCATTTTCACGAGGCCGGGGCCGACGTCCACCCGCATCTCGAGACCAACTCGATCCTGACCCTCTGCGATCACCTGCGGACCGGCCACTGGTCCACCATCCTGCCCCAGACCTATCTCTACCTGCTAGGCGAAATCAGTCACATCCGCGCCACCCCCCTGGTCAAGCCCTCACCCACCCACACCGTCGGGCTGGTGGTTCCGGACCGCGAACCACTCACTCCGTCGGGACGGGAGCTCCACCGGCTGGCTGCCACTCTGGAATTGGCTGGCACCATCGAGAAGCAGATCAGCCTGTCGCATCGCTGATCGGGTGGAGCGGAGGAGTGCCGGTCAGCCCTGGATTCGATGCGGATTGGCGTAGATGGTGTGACGGTCCGCCCGGGCAAACCCGACCAGCGTCAACCCAGCCTGCTCCGCCACCTGCACCGCCAATCCCGTCGGACCCGAAATCGCGACCAGCAGGGAGGCGCCGAGCGTCACCGTCTTCTGCACCATCTCGAAGCTGGCCCGGCTGGTGACGACCACAAAACCGCTGGCTGGGTCAATATCCTTCCGGACCACGGCGCCAATCAGCTTATCCAGCGCGTTGTGCCGGCCTACATCCTCCCGTACCAGCCCGACACTTCCATCCGAATCGGCCCAGCCGGCTGCATGCACCGCACCCGACTCGGCGTTGAGCCGCTGCCCGGCGCTGAGCGCATCCAGCGCCCGGTGAATAGCGGTCGGTGATATGACCAGTCCGTCGGGAACCGGACGGATGGGCCGGAGCACGGCGTCCACGCTGTCCGCCCCGCAGAGGCCGCAGCCGGTGCGCCCCGTCAGCCGGCGGCCTCGGTCCGCGATCACCGCATCACGGGCGGGATCGACCGCCACCTGCAGCTCGACTCCGCGGCTGTAGCGCACCACCTCGACACCGCGGAACTCAGCGGCTGAGGTGATCAGCCCTTCGGTCAGGCTGAAGCCCAGGGCAAAATCCTCGAGGTCGGCCGGGGTGGCCATCATGACCACGTGCGCCTGGCCGTTATACCCGATGGCGACCGGCACCTCTTCGGCAATCCGCTCGATCCGTTCCGAACTGGTGCCGGACTGCCAGCGGAGGGCCGGCTGATCACGCAAGGCGCCGGCTGAGCCGAGCCGGTGTAGCAGCAGCGGGTTCTCGGTCGGCGGCGGGGTCACCCTTCGAGCACCTCGGCAGCGCCCTCATTTCCCATCTGGATAATCCAGGCGTACTTCACCAACCCGAGTTCGGAATCGATGCCGAGCGCCGCCCGGATCCGTTTGCGGTGAAAGGCGACGGTATTGAGGCTCAAGCCGAGCTGCTCGGCGATTTCGGCGGAGGAAAGGGCCCGCCCGATCATCCGGACGATCTGCTGCTGGCGGGGGGTGAGCCGAGAGAGTCCCAGCTGGGTCGGTCCTACCCGGGTCTTGAAGTGTTCCCGGGTAAGCAGGCTCGAGAGGAAGCGGCGGTCGGCCATCAGCTCCGAGATGGCCACCAGCAGCTCGGAGATGCCGGCGTCCTTGGGGACATAGCCCTGGGCGCCCACGCTGACCGCCGCCTCCGCCAGCGAGCGGTCGGTGTGCATGCTGACCACCAGGATCCGCGAGTTCGGGGCGATGGATCGCAGTTCCGAGATCAGCTCGAGGCCACTGCGGTCGGGGAGGCTGAGATCGAGCAGGATGACATCCGGCGCCAGTTGGACCGCCGCCACCAGCGCATCGGCGGCCGTGTGGACGCAGGCCAGGATGTCCAGATCGTCCTGGAGCGCGGCCTTCATCCCTTCGGCGACCAGCTGATGATCTTCTACCAGAATGACTGTGACCTTGGTGCTCATGTGCCCTCCGCCAGCTTGGGAAAGCGAACCCGGACAGCGGTGCCGCCGTCCGGTCGAGCGGTCATGGAATAGTGGCCCTGGGCCAGAAAGGCCCGTTCCTTCATGGTGACGAGTCCCAGCCCCCGCTTGCCGTTCATGGCGGCGCCAGGATCGAACCCCTTGCCCGCGTCGAGGATCGACAGGGTGTATCCCTCCACCGACTCGGCCAGTTCCAGCCGGGCCTCGTTGACGCCGGCGTGCTTGACCACGTTGCGGAGCCCCTCCTGCGCGATCCGGTACATCGCCAGTGCCTGGGCCGGCGTGATCCGTGGTACGGCGGCCGGAACAGTGACCAGCACCCGGAGCGAGCTGCTGCGCTCGATTTCCCCACCCAGATTGCTCAATGCTACACAGAGTCCGCCACGGTCGAGCAGAGCGGGGTGCAGCCGGTGAGCCAACCCCCTGAGAACCACGCCCAGGTCCTTGATTTCACCGCGGATGGCGTCGACCGACGCGCCCTCTCCGTCGGGGCGGACCATCGGCACCAGGCGGTTGCACTCATGGTCGAGCAGCGCAATCCGCTGCAGGGCGTCGTCGTGGACCTCGCGGGCCACCCAGGCCCGCTCCTCATCCTGCGCCGCCAGCAGCTGGCTGGAGTATTCCCGGTGCATGGCCAGGAACCGGCGCTGGTAAACCAGCAGGGCCACGCCGAACGCTATGAGAACTGCAACGGCCGCGAGGAGCGAGGCGACGAAGACCCACGCGATCGGAGTTGTGGATTCGTGCACAGCAGGCCTTTGGCGATCGCGAGCATGGCGATGATATCGGAGACCGATTTGGCGGCCCGTACCGCGAAGGCGCCGTTCAGATTATCGGCGAACAGCCGTCGCAGGATCGGGTCAAACTCGATCATCCCGATGAAATAGAGCAATAAACCACTGCAAATCCAGAACCAGTCAAATCGGGCCGCCGTGGCAATCATCCGCCCGCAGCTATCAAACCATCCTGGTCTCTGCGGGTCGGACCGGGCAGAACATCCCCCGCGCGATCAGCACCATGGCCACGGTCTCAACCACGGGTTTGACGATCGCAATCCGAATGAGCGCTGGTAGATCTGTCGAGAGCAGAAAACGTTCTACCGGCTCGACCCCCGTTTCGGCACAGAAGTATACGGTGAAGCCAAGGCAGACCCAGAACCAGTCGCGGTGGCGCAGCTCTTCTCGCTCGAGGAGGCTGTTGGTCACCAGGGTGTAGAGCACCAGGCAGAGCATTGCGAAGCCCGACAACGAACCGGTGATCAGGCTGAAAGTGTCCGAACGTTCCTCGGTCAGAGTGAGGATGGTCATGGTGATCAGGTAGACCGGAACCAGATACCCCAGGGCCCTCCGGGCCCGGGGTCGTACCTGCCAATCGCTGAGTATCCAGCAGACCAGCACTGCTTCGGTCGGATGCACGATATAGGATAGCCAGACGTTTCCCCCTGGCGCTCTGTGCTGGAAGCCGATCAGCACCATTTCGAACAGGAACATCACGAGGCAGAAGAGTGCCACTTTCGAACGAGTCCGATCCACGGGGCGCCTGAGTAGCGCCATCAATGGCGGCAGGAGTTCCGAGGCGAAGTAGAGATAGGCGAAGAAGTAAACTGCGGCTATCATCCGGTGCAGAGCCGACTGGTGAGCGGGCAGAACGGCGGGCACGGGAGGGTGAGCTCGAGAATCATTCCCGACGTCAGGTCATCGCCATTTGCATTGACGGCCACCAGGACGGGTACAGGGGCGCCAGCCTCATCCAGCCCGTTGTAGATCCGGAGGCCCGCGCAATTCTTCTGGGCCATCAGTTCCGTCAGTCCTCCAATGCTCCAGAACAGCGAGGCCTTGATTGCGTCGGGCGCGGCCTTGCGGAACCGGCTGGTGAATTCGATGCCTTGCTCCAGGGTGATACGGTGGTTGCGCTGTGGCGGGGTCGGCATCGGACGTCTCCGGCTGGAAGGTCAAAATACATAAACCCGCCAGGGTTGGCGGGCGGGAAAAGTCTCTGAGCTGTTGCGAAGTCTGGCTTTTTACCTGGCGGGTCCGGGAAGCCCAAAGGGCTTCCGGAAAAACAATACGATGGGATACAGCCTCTATTTACGCAACTACCATTGATGGTAGGGGGGTCAGGCTGCCGGGTTCAGGCCTGTCGGTCCATCGATGGCCTCTCTTACCCGACGCCGCAATCCTCGCATCGGTGCGGTCAGCCACCCATCCTCCCGCCCAGCCTCCTCCTCAGCGACCATGGCCCAGGCCGTGGTGATGGCTGCCCGGTCCAGCAACCCCACCAGCACGGCAGGCTGGTCCGGAGCCACCACCGGGAGTCTGCCGACGCCGGCACTGACCATCCTCACCACCGCCGTTTCGACCAGCTCGTCCGGGTGAGCCACCACGGGGCTGCCGGTCGCGATATGGCCGATGGACAGCTCTGCCCAGTTGCCTGAGGCCTGGGCCCTGACCAGATCACCACGGGTAAGAATCCCGCTCAACTTCCCGGCTTCATCGAGCACCGGCCAGGCGTGACCATGGGACAGAATTGGGTCTCCCTCGGCGATTCCATCGATCAGGCTCGCCAGGGAATCGGCACCACCGAGCGTCGGAACCGAAGCCTGCATGACATCCCTGACCCGGAGTCGAGTGAGTGGGCTGACCGTGTACTCACGGGCCACATGCAAACCTCGGCGGGCAATCTTTTCGGTCAGAATCGAGCGGCGGAGTACCAGGACCGTGACGAGAGAGGCCATGGTGCAGGCGACCAGCAGCCCGGGTCCCACGCTGAGATCGCCGGTCAACTCGAGCAGAAAGGCAATGGAGGTCAGTGGCGCTCCCATGGTGCCACCCATCATCGCGGCCATTCCGATCAGCGCCCAGAGCGCGGAGTCACCGACCGGAATGACCCGGGCGAGCAGTGCGCCGAGCGCGCCGCCGACGAGCAGGAGTGGCGCAAGCACGCCGCCCGAGGTTCCCGATCCAAGAGCCACCGCCCAGATGACGGCCTTGACGACCAGGAATCCGACCAGCATCCCGCCGATGATCCGGCCGTCCAGCAGGTCCCGGATCACGTCATACCCCACCCCGAGCGCCCGCGGCTCGATCAATCCTCCCAGCCCTACCACGACAGCGCCGAGGGCCGGCCACCACATCCAGTGGATCGGCAGCCGGTCGAAGGCGTCTTCGACCCCATAGACCAGCAGCGTCAGGAGGCAGCCGCCCACCCCGGCGAGCAGCCCGAGCCCTGCCGCCGCCAGCAGTTGGCCCGGAGTGAAGCTGCCGTGGGCACTGACCGGAAAGACCGGGCCGGATCCGAGCAAGGGGATCCGGACTGCCCAGGCGGTAGACGCCGCGATTGCGGCCGGGATGAAGCTGCGCGGCTTCCATTCGAACAACAGCAGTTCGACGGCCAGCATGACCGCCGCGAACGGGGCGCTGAAGATCGCGGCCATGCCGCCCGCCGCACCGGCGACCAGCAGTGTCTTCCGCTCCGCCGAGGTGAGGTGGAAGCCCTGGGCAAACAGCGACCCGAAGGCACCGGCAGTCATGATGATCGGCCCCTCGGCGCCAAACGGCCCGCCGGTGCCGATCGCAATCGCCGAAGCCACCGGCTTGAGAAAGGCGACCTTGGCATCCATCCGGCTCTGTCCGATGAGGATGGCCTCGAGCGCCTCCGGGATCCCATGACCTCGGATTTTGGCGGATCCGAAACGGGCCATCAGCCCGACCAGCAATCCGCCAATCACGGGCACGACCACTGCCCATGCACCCAGATGGTGACCGGAGGGTACTGACGGTGCAGTCGAAAATCGCTGGTAATAGGCCAGATTGGTGACCAGCGCGATCAGCCGGAGCAGCACCCAGGCGACCAGCCCGCTCAGGGCACCGATCACAATCGCCATGCCGCCAGTGACAAACAGCCGGCGGTCGGCGGTATAGTCCCTCAGATTGTCAGCCAAGGGATGGGGATTGCTGGTCCGACCTGGATTCAAGCTGGAGCGGCTGGCGGCAGGAACGACAGATCAGGTCGACCGGCAGCCGGAATCGGCTGTCTCTTAATCCCAGCGGCTGGGTCACGTGACAGAATGGGCACTCACCCTCGGCGGAGGCAAAGATCTGCCCCTGACCGAGACGCTTGACGGCTACCACGAGACCGATCAGCAGGACGACTGGGGGCCCGATCAGGTGGATGATTGGAATCGGCAGCATGATGAGGGCCGATGCCAGCGCCAGCCCGAAGGCCTTGGCCGCCCGCACCATCCGATCACGCGCGGTCAGGTGCCGGGTCACGGCCGTGGCCGCTGTGGCCGCCACACCGAAACCGCTGAGCTGCAGCACCCGCTGTTCTGACCGGTCTGTGGTTGCCATTCAGCCGTCGGCGAAGAAGAAGCGGGCCTCGATGTCTCCGGCTTCCATGGCATCGACAATCTGGTCGACGGAGGCCCGGATTTCCCTGACTCGCGCCGGCGGCAGCTTTTCGAGCCCATGCAGCAGCCGGCCCTGGGCCGCCTCGGGGGCATCGTCCGCCAGCGTCCGGCCCCTGGGTGTCAGGACCAGGTCCACCACCCGCCGGTCGGTCTGGCCCCGCCGCCGCCGGACCAGCCCACGGGCCGCCAATCGATCGACCAGCAGCGACAGGCTGCTCTGATGGACCGCCAGCGCCTCGGCCAGCCGGCCGATCGGCATCGATCCTTCCCGACGCAGCGTCTTGAGCGCCCAGAGCTGGGGCGCCGTGAGTCCGTAGTTGCGGTAGATCTCCTGCGAGAAGGTCTGCAGCGCCCGGACCACCCGGCGCAGGCCCTGCACCACCCGCTCGGCATCAGTACCGGGAGCGGCCGGGGGCGATGAACGGCGCGGGCGGATCCGGGAGATTTGTATTGACATAAATATTGATCCCAATGTAACTACGGGACTCAGCGGGTCAACCGTGGCCCCGGGAGGTGGCATTATCTTGAGGCACCATGCGAATCGAACCCGTTCGGGCCGGGCCGGCCCTCCTGGCCGGTCACCAGCGGGTGGCGGTGATGGTTCATTACGACCGGCCAGGCTTTCAGCCCGAGCCGCTCTGGTTCGACCTGCCCGAGGTGCAGGCGGACCCAATCCTGGGCGGGGACGGCTGGCTGCTGGCCCTGCTGCCACTGGCCTTCCACCTCGGCGAGCCGCTCCGCCTCCCTGCCACCGTCGATCCGGTCCTGCTCGCCAATGCCGACCGGCTCCAGGCGCTGTGGACCCGGTGGTTTCCCGGGCGGCGGCCCGTGCCAATCGAGGTGGCCGGCGTGAGGAGTGTGACGGCCCGGGGCGCGGGCGGCACGGCCCTGATGTTCAGCGGTGGTGTCGATTCGTTTTTTTCGCTGCTGGATTTTGACCGGACCGCCAAGACCCGGGGCTCCCCGCCAATTGCGGACCTGATTCATATCTGGGGATTCGACCTGCCACTCACCAGCCGGCACGAATATCAGCGGATATCGGCGCGGCTCGAAACGCTGGCCCGGCGTCTCGACCGGCGGC
>JBEPVA010000002.1:0-70364 GCA_041691295.1 Gemmatimonadota bacterium | reverse complement strand
GCCACGGACACTTCCGGCCCCGGCCCTGATATTCAGTGAGCCGCAGTCCGTAAAAACCGCGGGGGCGGCTCTAATGCTCGAGCCGCCCCCGCAATTTTTTCGGAGTGACCGGGCCGGTCACCGGCAAGAATTTACCGGTCGGCTGGACTCAGTCCTGAGCGATGATCAGGTAGGGTGACGGGCCCCAGAATTTGATCGGATCCGCGATGCCGATGCCGCCCTTGATCTTGCCATCCTTGGCTGGGGGGTTCATTAGTGCCGAGAGGTCCTGACGGGACACGATATGGTAGGTCTTGGTCGAATCGGGAAAGGTCAGCTGGATCAGTTCGCGACGATCGGCCTCGGTGAATCGCGAGGCATCCAGCGACCGGGCCGGCACCAGCGCTTTGCTGCCGAAGAACAGGAACTTGCTGCCCTCTTCGGTGACCAGACCTTCGGCCTTGAGACTGTCTTTCGGGGCGATCACATACCAGATCCGGTGCTTCTCGACCACCAGGTTGCTCACGGTGTCGGTCAGCGCAACCTTGGCCTCGGTCAGGCTGCGGTTCTCGTCCTGGAGCGCCCCAAGCTGCTGGTTGAGGCTTTCGATGGTGTTCTTCTGGTCGTCGATGGCCGACTGAAAATTGGCAACCATCGTCTGCAGGCCAGCCACCTCGGACTTAAGTGAATCCGATCCGTTGCTCAGCGCCGCAATCCGGCGCCGGCTCGACGCCAGCCGCGACTCGCTCTCGTTGACTCTGGTGCTCAGTTCCCGGATTCGTGACAGTACGCTGTCGCGGTAGGTCGGCACACCTTCACCGGCGACGACCGGGATCTGCCCCTTCTTGGACTTGACCTTGGCCAGCTCGGAACTGATCTGGCTCATCAACTGGGCATTCTCGGTGACTTCCCGGAGCAGGCTGTCCTTCTCGGCGGAGAGCTTGAGCGAGCTGGAATCCATCGCGGGAGCATTCGCAACGGTGGCTCCGTTGTCGCCGGCGCCAGAGGGTGATCCGGTTTTGGGGGCATTGCATGCGGCCAGAACCATACTGGCTGCCAGGATCGCGGGGTACGCACGCGAGTAAGTGAAGGCCATGCTCACTCCTGCAAGGTGATGGGGCCTGCCCGGACTCCGGGCAGACGGCAGCGATTTGCGGCCGTCTCAAGCTTAACAGGAGGGGCCGGACCGCGCACGGCACCCGGAGCCCTGCCCGGCTACATTACCGCCGGGAGGAGTCAATGTCCGAGCCTGATTACGCCGAAGATGCCAGCCGCCCCGCCGACGACGGTGTGACGGTCAGCACTACGCCTGTGCCGCTGGTCCTGCGCCCGCTCGACGATGAGCGGGTGCCGGCGGGGCAGGCGGGGCTCGGCTCGTTCCTGGGCGAGCGGCTGATTGCCCGCAACACCTTCCCGACGGAATTTGTCGAGCGGCTGCCGATCTCCGAGCTGTTCTCGGAGCCGGTTCCCCTGCTGTTTCACGTGGCCATCGGTGGTCCCGGCATTCAGGGCACCTTGTACGCGCTGGTACCCAGCGGGCCGTTTGAGGAAGAATCCGAGGAAGAACTGGAGCCGTGGGCCGAGAGCGTGCCACGGTACGAGGACTCGCTCGAGGACGCCGAGGTGGAGGCGGGCGAGGAGCGCCGGGCCATGTTCCCGCTCGGCGTCCTGGTCCGGGTCGCCCGGGACCGGAAGTTTCCCGATGATCTCGGCGCCGAAGCCAAAGACCTGCTGCACACCGTACTGACCGGCGAAACCCATGAGGTGATCGACCGGGTGCTGGACGATCTGCTCAACGATTCCTGACTCGGATTCAACGACTTCATTCCGCGCCGCCGCAATGCGACTCCATCCCTTTCGTGCCTGGCGGCCCGCCGCCGGGCTCGCTCCCCGCATCGCCGCTCCGCCCTATGACGTGGTCAGCCGCGCCGAAGCGGCCGAGCTGGCGCGGGGAAATCCCGACAGCTTCCTGCACGTGGGCCGCCCGGATATCGATTTGCCGCCCGAGACCGACAGCCACGCCGACGCCGTCTACGCCATGGGCCGGAGCAACCTCGACCGCCTGATGCTGGAGGGCCGGCTGGTCCAGGATGGAGCGCCCAGTCTGTATCTCTACCGCCAGGTGTGGCGGGGACGGGCCCAGACGGGGGTCGTCGGGTGCGTCCACATCGACGACTATGAGCATGACATCATTCGGAAACATGAAAAGACCAGGCAGGACAAGGAAGACGACCGTACCCGCCACGTCCTTACCCTGAACGCGCATGCGGAGCCGGTCTTTCTCACCTACCGCGATCAGGCGGCGGTGGCGCGACTAACCAGCGTCGGAATGAGTTCGGAACCGCTGGTTGATTTCACTTCGGATGACGGGGTGACCCACACCGTTTGGCGGGTGCCGGATCCGGCCGCCTGGGTCTCGGCGTTCAGCGCCATTCCGCTGGCCTACGTGGCTGACGGGCATCACCGTTCGGCCAGCGCATGGCGAACCGGGCAGGAGCGTCGGGCCAGCAATCCTCACCACACCGGAAACGAGGAATACAACTGGTTCCTGGCGGTGCTCTTTCCCGCGTCGGAACTCAGGATCCTGGCCTACAACCGGGTAGTCAAGGACCTGAACGGCCAGACGCCGGAGGCGTTTCTGGCGCGGCTGTCCAGCCTGGGCCAGTTGACCGAGACCCGCCAACCAGTTCCCCCGACATCCGGCTCGATGGCCTTTTATCTTGCCCGCTGTTGGCACCGGTTGACCATTGATCCGGCCAGGGTCGAACCGACCGACCCGATCGGGTCGCTTGACGTGTCGCTGCTGCAGAATCTGGTGCTGACCCCGATTCTCGGCGTCGGCGATCCTCGGACCGATGCCCGGCTCGATTTCGTGGGTGGAATCCGGGGCACCGCCGAGCTGGAGCGGCGGGTTGACTCGGGTGAGATGGCGGTCGGGATCTCGCTCTACCCGACCTCGCTGGAGCAGTTGATGGCGGTCTCTGATGCGGGCGCGATCATGCCGCCCAAGAGCACCTGGTTCGAGCCGAAGCTGAAGAGTGGACTGTTTGTACATACGATGTAGGTCGAGGGTCGAGTGGCCTCCGCACACACTCCGAGCTGTTCTCGACCTTCGACCCTCGACCTTTGGCCCCATAGCCACGAACTCCCAATGAATCTCCAATGAACGTTCTCATCGCTGACAAATTCGAGAAGGTCGGCCTCGACGGGCTCAAGGAACTGGGCTGCACCGTCACCCTCAATCCCGACGTGAAGGCGGAGGACCTGCCGGCCCTTATCCGGGAGGTCGATCCCGCGATCCTGATCGTGCGGGGCAAGAAAGTCACGGCCGATGCGCTGGCGGCAGGAATGGGGCTGGCCATGGTCATCCGGGCAGGCGCCGGGATCGACACGATCGATGTGGCTGCGGCCTCGGCCCGCGGGATCTTCGTGACCAACTGCCCCGGCAAGAATTCGATTGCGGTGGCGGAGCTGGTGATGGCGCTGCTGCTGGAATGTGACCGCCGGGTGGCCGATCAGACGATCGAGCTGCGGGCCGGAAAGTGGAACAAGGGCGAGTACTCCAAGGCTCGCGGCCTGGCCGGCCGGACCCTCGGCATCGTCGGGCTGGGGCAGATCGGGCGGGAAGTGGCCGTGCGGGCCAGGTCATTCGGGATGCGCGTGGTGGCCTGGTCGCGGAATCTGACGGTGGCGGAAGCGGAACGGCTGGGCATCAGCTATGCCCAAACCCCGATCGATGTCGCCCGGGTCAGCGATGCGGTCTCGATTCACGTGGCCTCGACGGCCGAGACCAGGAACATGGTCAACGCCGAATTCCTGGCGGCCCTCAAGCCGGGGGCCTACCTGATCAACACCAGCCGCGGCTCGGTGGTCGATGAGGCTGCGCTGCTGGCGGCCCTTCAATCGAGGGGCATCAGGGCCGGGCTCGACGTCTTCCAGAATGAGCCGGCCGGCAGCAAGGCCGACTTCGACAGTGCCGTTGCCAGGGCGCCAGGGGTGTACGGGTCGCACCATGTCGGGGCCAGCACCGAGCAGGCACAGGTGGCCATCGCGCACGAAGTCCTCCGGATCGTGCAGGCGTACCGCGAGCGCGGCGAGGTCCCCAACTGCGTCAACCGCCTGGCCCGGAGCGCCGCCAGTCACATCCTCTCGATCCGGCACCAGAACAAGCCGGGCGTGCTGGCCGACGTGTTCCGGGTGCTGGCCGATTCGAGCATCAACGTCGAGGAAGTCGAGAGCATCCTGTATCACGGTGCCCAGGCCACCATCGTGCGGGTCCACCTCGACGGCGCGCCCACCGAGGCCGCGATGGCCGCCATCCGCAACGGCAATCCCAACGTCATCTCGGTCGAGTTGACCGCCATCCAGACGTAGCTCGGTCGCGTTACTACCCTAACCAGCGAACCATCCATGGCAGATCGCATTTTCAATTTCTGCGCCGGCCCCGCCGTCCTTCCGGAGCCGGTGCTCACGCAGGCCCGGCAGGATATCTGGAACATCGCCGGCAGCGGCATTGGCATCCTCGAGCACAGCCATCGCGGCAAGGTGTTCGACCGGATCCTGGACGAGACCATCGCCAGCTGCCGAGAATTGTCCGGCATTCCCGATAACTACGAGGTGCTGTTCGTGCAGGGAGGCGCCTCGCTGCAGTTCTCGATGGTGCCGATGAATATCCTGCCGGCCGGCCGGACCGCCGACTACATCAACACTGGCGTCTGGTCCGAAAAGGCGATCAAGGAAGCCCAGCTGCTCGGCGCCACCCACGAGGCGGCCACCGGCAAGGGCTCCAAGTTCACCCGGATTCCGGCCGCCTCGGAGATTCGCTACTCGGCCGATCCGGCCTATGTCCATTACACCAGCAACAACACGATCTACGGCACCCAGTGGCGGAATGAACCGGCCCCGCCGTCGGGCGTGCCGCTGATCTGCGACGCCTCGAGCGACATCTACAGCCGCCCCCTGGCTATCCGGAAGTACGGCCTGATCTACGCCGGCTCCCAGAAGAATCTCGGGCCCGCGGGAGTGGTGCTGGTCATTATCCGGAAGGACCTGGTCGAGCGGGCACCCAAGACGTTGCCGACGATGCTGCAGTACCGGACCTTTGCGGCCGACCGCTCGATGTACAACACCCCGCCGACCTTCGCGATCTATGTCATCGGACTGGTGCTCACGTGGATCAAGGAAACTGGTGGACTGGCCGCTATGGCCGACCGGAATGAGGCCAAGGCCAAGCTGCTGTATGACGCGCTGGATGAAAGCAGGATGTTCAGCGCGCCGGCCGATGCGGGCAGCCGGTCGCTGATGAATGTCTGCTTCCGGGGCCCGGACGAAGCGACCGAGAACCGGTTCATCGCCGAAGCCACCAAGCGCGGGCTGGACGGCCTCAAGGGTCATCGCAATGCTGGCGGGATGCGGGCGAGTCTCTACAACGCGATGCCGAGTGCGGGGGTGGAGGCGTTGGTGGGTTTCATCCGGGAATTCGAGAAAGGCAGTCGTTAGCCGTTAGTCGTTGGCCGTTAGCTAACGGCTAGAGGCTGACAGCTGATGGCTGTGCGCAAGGCGCACCATGTCCCGAGCCTTCGTCAACGAAGACGCCGCCGACGGCCCTGCGCCGCGGTATTCGCTGCCTGACCGAGATGATCCGGCCTACGACGATGCGGCGGCGCTGGCCCTGCTCGAGGGGGCCAACCAGGGCGATTCCCCCAGCGCCGAGGCGGCGACGGGATACCGCTGGGGTGAACCGCGGCTGTGGCCCCACGTCCAGCGGCTGCTGGAGCAGGCCCGGGCCCGGCACAACGATCGAATGGAACAGCTGGCTGAACGATTTCTCTCGGAGGATACCTGATGCTGGCAGTATTGCTGGCGGTGGTACTGGGCACGGCACCGGTTCGCCCCGTTGCCGCCCGGCGCACGGTTCAAACGGACCCCGCAGCGTGGTCGATCGACATGAACCACTCCGAGGTGAGCTTCCGGATCCGTCACTTCGTGACCAAGGTGCGGGGCCGGTTTGGCGAATGGAGCGGCACCATCACCGGTGATCCCGGAGACTGGTCAACCGGCAGCGTGGCGGTTGTGATCAAGTCAGCCAGCATCACGACGGCCAACGATCGGCGCGATGCCGATCTGCGCTCGGCCCGGTTCTTCGCGGTGGACAGCTTTCCCGAGATCACCTTCAAGAGCACCAGGGTCGAAGTCAGTGGCCCAACCGTCACCATCACCGGTGATCTCACCATGCGTGGTGTGACCAAGCCGGTAGTGCTCACAGGCAGCTACCTCGGCGCCGCCGGCGGCAAGGTCGGATTCGAGGCGGCGACCACGATCAATCGGATCGATTTTGGCATCACCTGGAATCGGGCGGTCGAAGGCGGGGGCGTGATGCTGGGGGATGATGTCGAGGTCAGTATTTCGATCGAGGAGAATCGTCAGTAACGAGAGGGGCAGCGGGCGGGGGGACCGACGAAGCGGTGCTCGGGGGCCGGTATCGCGAACGCGAATCCGGCCCTCTTCGCATCGACCGCATCAGTGGTCGCCTGACGATCGGGGCGCGCCGCAGGCGGCCAGCAGCCGCTTGGGCCGAGGCGCCTCCGGGAAGAGGTCGTGGGCCCTGCTGGCGTGCAGCCGGGTGCGGACGCAGTCACCGCGGCTGTAGTAGCGCTGGGCCAGAAACATCCGGATCCGGTAGCTGCCGGGATCGAGCCTGGCCGCCCGTTCCGCATCACCGATCTTCCAGGCCTGCTCGTAGGCACCCATGGCGGCGGCCTGCATTCCGCTCCGCACCGCTGCCGCCACGCCGAACACCGCGAAGCTTCCCACCAGCCAGACTCGCCGCCGCCCCGACAGCTCGACCACCCGGCCGGCCCCTGGCTCCACTGGCGAGAGCACTCCGGCCGCGGCCCAGACATACAGCGCCGGAATCGGGAGAACCAGTACCGCGTCAAAGGCGCCGCAGGTCACGGCCGCGAGCAGCACTGCGGGCAGGGCCAGGATCTGCAGATTGTCGACCTTGAGCGGACTGCTCTGCCACCGGCGCCAGCTGCGGATGCCCAGGCCGAGCAGCGCCAGCAGCAGGCACGCCGTGGCGAATATCCCGCGTTCCGACAGGAAAGTCATCCAGTCACTGCTGGGCCATGGATTCGACGCCATCCCGTCATCCTGATCGAGTGATGGATCGCGCTTTGGCGCATAGCGCGGGTAGCTCACCGCCCAGTTGCCCGGGCCCACACCGAGGATCGGATGGGCCAGTGACATCCGCAGGGTGTTCTCATACTGCAGCAGTCGTCCCTTGCCACTCCCTTCCTTATAGTTGGCCACGTCATGCAGGGTTTCGAGGTAGGGCGAATCGGAGCGCCAGTTGAGGCTGTTGGGCAGGGCCAGCGCGAGCGCCGCCCCGAGGAACGCACCGGCCCCCAGCATCCCGAGCCGCCGCCGAATCTGTGGATCCCGGGCCAACCCGCCGATCCACAGTCCCGCGATCGCGAAGAACACCATCGAGGAGGCCATGCCGAGCCAGGCGGCCCGGCTCCGGGTGATGACCACGGCACCGGTGAGGACCAGCACCGCGGCCGCCCCGGCGAGCCCCGCGATTCGATTGCGGGTCTGGAGCGTGAGGGCCACGACCAGCGGCAGGCCGATGGCGGCCAGGTGCGCCATGAAATTCCGGTTGCCGAAGGTGCCGCCCGGCGCTCGACTGAGGCTGAACATGTCGCTGCTGAGCCCGTAGGCCTGCAGCAGCGCGGTGCCGGCGCCGACCAGGGTGCCGATGACCAGGATGGCCACCATCGGCCGACCCAGCCCGTTCGAGGCAAGGCGGCGGCAGGTCCAGAACACGACGAGGCTGGAGAGGGTGATGCTGATGCCACGAAAGGCGAGCCAGCCGTTGCCGGCGAGCAATCCGGACAATAGCGAGAGGGCAAAAAAGGCGAGCAGCACATCATCCGCCGCGGACAACCTTAGCTGGCGCAGCCCGATACAGGCGACCAGCCCGGCCAGCAACGCAGTGTTGTGTAGCACCACTTCCTTCGGAATGAAGAAACGATCGAGCTCGAAGGTGCGATACGGCAGCACAGCCAGCACCACCGCCAGGGCGCCGACGGCGAGAATCAGGAGCAGCAGATGGGTCAGACGGCTGGGCGCGGCGGTGGGCACACAGTAGAATAGGGGATGGCCCTGCCATCCTCCATCCCCACATTGACCGATCCGGACCGTCTTGCCAGCTGGCTCACCGAGCCTGGCGTTCGGGTCCTCGACGCGTCGTGGTACCTCCCCCAGGCTGGACGTGATCCCGGCGCCGAATTCCTGGCGGCGCATATCCCCGGCGCATTGTTCTTCGATCATGACGCCAGCAGCGATCCGGACACGCCGCTGCCTCACATGCTGCCGTCAGCACGGCAGTTCAGCGCCAGGATGGAAGCGCTCGGGGTGTCGGACGACGATCTTATTGTGGTCTACGACAGCTCAGGCACCAACGTGAGCGCCGGACGAGCCTGGTGGATGCTGCGAACCTTCGGGCACGAACGGACCACGGTGCTGGATGGCGGATTCCAGCGCTGGCTGCGCGAAGGCCGTCCTGTCGAATCAGGACCACAGACACTCCCGCCGGGACGGTTCCGCGCCCAGCGCAACGGTTGCGCGGTGCGGGACCTTGCGGCTATCCGGCAGGCGGTTCATTCCGGCGCGGTCCAGATCGTCGACGCTCGCTCGCAAGGGCGGTTCGAAGGCACAGCGCCCGAACCTCGGCCCGGACTGCGAGGCGGTCACCTGCCAGGCAGCCGGAACCTGCCACACCAGGAACTGGTTGGCCCCGACGGCCGCCTGCTGCCCGCAGCGGAACTGCGACGGCGCTTCTCGGCCGCCGGGATCGATGTGGGACGGCCCGTCATTCTCAGTTGCGGCTCGGGCGTGAGCGCCTGCGCCCTGGCGCTGGCCCTGGAGCAGCTCGGCGCCGAATCGGTATCAGTATACGATGGGAGTTGGTCGGAGTGGGGCGCCCGCGAGGATACGCCGGTCGAAACCGGGCCGGCCTCGCCGCCATGACCTTTCCGACCCAGACCCGCTCGGCCGCGACGAACGGTGCCTCGCCGCTACTGACCCAGGGGTGCATGCTCCTGTTTGCGCTGCCATTCGCGGCAGGCGGAATCATTGCCCTGGTTCAGGGCATCCGCCTGGCCGCGCAGGGCCGACTGACCGAGTCCATCGGTCCTGGAATCGCGGGGCTGATGTTCACCACAGTCGGGGTCGGGCTGATCATCGCGAGCAGCAAGGCCCGCAAGCTCGCTGATCAAAAAGCCGCCAGGGTTGCGGCCGCTCCCGGTCAGCCCTGGCTCTGGCGTGAAGACTGGGCCAGCCGCCGGGTCGAAGACCGCAACCGTTACGCCTCGATGGGGCTCTGGATATTCGCCCTGTTGTGGAACCTGATCGCATTGCCGGTCTCGATCGCGTTCGTCAGCCAGGGCATTCACTCTGAGCAGAAGGCGGCGTGGCTGATTCTGCTGTTCCCGCTGATCGGACTGGGTCTGCTGGCGGGCGCCATTCACGCCTCGATGCGGGCCCATCGGTTCGGCCGCTCGGTGCTCGAGCTGGTGGCGGTGCCGGCGTCGATCGGGCGGGAAATCGCCGGCCGGATCCGGGTGCCTCACGCCTTTGAGGCGACCGAAGGGGTCACGCTGACGCTGACCTGTTCGCGGGTGGTGGTCCGTCGCAATGGAAAGAACACGTCGACCACCACCACGATCCTCTGGCAGGACGAACAACAGATTCCCGGAGTTGGCCGGGATTCCGACTCCGCCACGATCCCGTTCGTGATCAGCATTCCCGCCGACGCGCTTGCCACCGACGAATCGGATTCCCGCAACAAGGTGGTCTGGCAGCTCGAAGCCTCCGCGGCCCTGCCCGGCGTGGACTATGACGCCAGCTTCGAGGTGCCGGTCTTTCGCACCGCCGAGAGCGATCAGACCGCGCCCGCCGAGCTGGTGGTCAGGGAACAGCAGGAAATCGCGGAGTACCGGCCGCCCGCCAATGCGCCGTTCCGTATCGTCGAGCGGCTGACCGCGATCGAAGTGGATTTTCCGATGGCCCGCAACATCGGGGTGGCAGCCGGTATCACCGGGTTCACCCTGATCTGGAGTGGGGTGGTCGCCGCGCTCTTCTCGGCGCACGCACCAGTGCTCTTTCGCATTGTGTTTGGAGGCTTCGAACTACTGCTGCTCTGGATGGTGCTGTGGGCATGGCTCGGGCACGCCACCCTCAGTGCGGATTCGAGCGGACTGACAGTGGTATCGGGAGTCGGTCCCTGGGCCGGAACCAGTCGTTACACGCCGAGGGAGATCCGCCAGATCAGCCCGAAGGTGGGAATGACCGCCGGCAACAAGGCCTACTACGATCTGCAACTGACACTGGCTGACGGCAGCAGCCGGAGTGCCGCGAGCGGGCTGCGTGACCTGCGGTCAGCGGAGTGGCTGGCAAGCCGATTGTCGGACGCAATCGGCCTGAAGGGCGGCGGGGTCAGAGGCGGGCTGGCAAGCCCCGCCGATCAGGCCGCGGCGGAGCGGCCGAGCGAAGTGACGGACCGTGTGGCAGGGTCGTAGATGACCGCGCGATATCCCAGAAAGATCAGCCACAGTCCCACGAACTCCGTCACGTACAGCACCTCGGTATGACCGAACCGGGTGAAGGTCCCGCCAATACCGGGGAGCAGTGCCCCCAGCGCGATCAGCAGATTGCCAATGAACCGCTGACGGGTGTCGGGCCGGTCGGCGTAGCGCACGGCCGAGGTCAGGGCGCCCCCGACCAGGAAGAAAAAGGCGTAGGTATTGATGAACGGACTGAACCACCGCACCCATTGCCACCCGAGCACCTGACCAGACAGCCGGTGCTGCTCGACCAGGTCGAATCTGAGCGGCGCCAGGAGCACACAGAGGGATGCCACGCCGACCGTGGTGACCAGGATGGCGGCGAGGGCGTGGGCCGTCCGTTTCGGCAGCAGGAGGTAGACCGTGCCCTGGGCCAGCGGGGCGCCGCCCAGCAGCGCCCCCGTGATGTACCAGGTCCGGAACAATGCCTCGCTCCAGCCGGTCAGCGTCACCAGCGATTCGGCGACCGTCCCCATCGCGTAGGTCAACGTCCCGATTCCCCACCAGAGCAGGTGCAGCCCGCCGCGCTCCCGGAACCGCCGGAACAGCAGTGTCGAAAACGTCAGGGCGAGGATCGTTGTGGCGATCGGGATGTAGGAGATGAAGCCGGGCATCATTTTTCGAGGTGATGGGAGGGTGTGCCGAGAGCCAGCGGTCACGAGTCACTGGTCCTCAATCATCCGACCCCCGTGAGCCGTGACCAGTGACAGATTCTAGCATTCGATTCATGCGACGCCATTGCGGGTGCTACGTAGGTAGATCGGAGGACTACGGACTGCGGACTACGATTGCCCCATCTCCTGTTCCATGACGTAACGGGTAAGCCCCGCCACGGTCTTGATGCCAAGTTTGCGGGACAGACTGTCGCGGTGGGCTTCGACAGTGCGGGTGCTGATGCCGAGTTCGGCGGCGGTTTCCTTGTTGGTCAGGCCGCGGGCGACCCGGACCAGGACCTCGCGCTCGCGGGGGGTCAGGGTGGGCCCGGCGTTCTCGATTGCGGTGCCGGCATCGCCCCGGAGGGCGGCGCCGAGGTGTCGGGCCACGGAGGGACTGAAGTAGGCGCCCTCACGATGCACCGCCGTGATCGCGGCCCGCAGTTCGGCCGGGGTGGAATCCTTGCGCAGGTACCCGTGGGCGCCGGCCCGGACACTCTCGACCACGTATTCGCGCTGGTCATGAATACTGAGCATCAGGATCCGGACATCGGGCAGTCGTCGCCGAATCTCCTCGACCACGCCCAGCCCCGACCCGCCGGGCATCGAAATATCCAATACCAGCACATCGGGCGTATGTCGTTCGGCCAGGGCAATGGCCTCGGCCGCGGTGGCTGCTTCTGCCACGACTTCGAATCCCGGCGCGCCGGCCAGCACATGGCGCAATCCCTCGCGCACCACGCTGTGATCATCGGCCACCAGCACCCGAATGACTGCGGTCATGCGGCGCTCACTTCCGGCAGCCGGATCGAGAGTTGCAACCCGCCGCCCGGCACACTGACGATATCCACGGCGCCACCGAGCGTCTCGACCCGTTCCCGCATCCCGACCAACCCGGCGTGTCCCTGCCGCGCCTTGCCGGCGAGGACGCCGAGATCGAGACCCACGCCATCGTCCCGGATGCGCAGGGTCACGTCGGTACCATCGGTCGTGAGTTCAACCCGGACTTCTTCGGCCGCGGCGTGGCGGGCCACGTTAGCCAGCCCTTCCTGCAGGGCCCTGAACAGGGCGACGTCCGCATCGGCATTGAGGATAGGGGCGTGGTCGGGCACCTGCACCACGATGCTGAGACCGCTCTGCTCCCGGAAGTCCGCCACCAGGGAACGCAGGGCTGGCACCAGCCCGATGTCATCGAGCAGGGCGGGCCGCAGGCTGTCGGTCACCCGTCGGATGCTGTGCAGGCCGGTATCGACCAGTTCGAGGGAGCGGTCAAGCCGGCTGGCCAGTTCCGGTCCAGCCTGCTCGCGGGCCACACCAAGTTGCATCTTCACGGCCGCAAAGACCTGGGCCGTTTCGTCGTGGAGTTCGAGGGAAAGCCGCCGCCGTTCCTCCTCGTGCTGGCGGACCATCCGGGCCGAGAGGCGCTCGAGATCGGCGGTGCGCTGGCGGAGACGGAGGGCCAGATCGGCCCGCTCCAGCGCAGCGCCGGCCTGGCGGCCAAAGGCGCGGAGGAACCGCTCATCCACCGCGGTGAAGGGATCGCGGGCCGCGCTCACGATCACCAGTGCTCCAGCCGGAGCCTGCCCCTGGAGTACCGGCAGTACAGCGGCCCAGGGGTAGGGGCCGCCCGGGGCATCGGCGGCACTCCAGCCGGCTGACAGCTTGGGCCGCCCGGACGCCAGCGCTTCGTCGACCGCATCGGCGGCGGCGCCGGCCGGAACCTGCCCCACCCAGCTGGCGCAGGCGCCGGTGCCGCGCACGAATCGCCGCTCCTCGCCGCTGTACATGGCGCTGCCGCGGACCCCGCGCAACGAAGCCGCACCCGCCAGCAGCGCATCGACCGGATTGCCATCGGCCGCCTCGGCCAATCCATCCGACAGCGCCGACAGCGCCGCCAGCCCGCGCCTGGCGTCTTCGATCACCAGGGTCAGCAGACCGGTGGCGACCGCGAGCAGGAAACAGATATCGAGGTAATAGCTCCAGGGATTGAGCGCCCCGCGGGCCCGGAGCAGCGGATAGTCGAGATGGTGCAAGCCCCACAGACAGAATGCGCCGGCCAGGATCGCTGAACCGGTGGAACCGGTATCGCGGTGATCGCGATAGAAAACCCAGCCGGTCCAGAGGGTGGCGATGCTGAGAAAGACCACCGCGGGCACCGCGACCAGCATGAAGCGATCGAGACCGTAGATCGCCACGAAGGCCCAGGCCGGCGGGAACAGTACGAGGATGAGATACCATGATCGCCAGCGGGGCTGTCGGGAGAAGACCAGCGCCGTCCAGAGCAGCACCAGCGCCGTCCAGCCGGTGATGGCCTGGTGCCAGTACAGCCAGCCCCTGCCACCGGTGCGGAGGAAGGTGATGATGGCTGCCAACCGCAGCGCGTACAGCGACCAGGCCACGGCCCACCAGCGGAGGTAGGGCTTCTGATAGCGGCGATAAAGCTGGGCACAAAGAACGGCCAGGCCGACCGTGATGGCGGCTTGCAGCAGAGCGGCGGCGGGCTCACCGCTGCCGGCCAGCGGGACAGCGGAGTCGGACGGGAGCATGGGTGAGAAGGTAGGCAGACTACAGACGAGAGACTAGAGACGAGAGACGAGCGACGAGCGACGAGCGACGAGATGGCGAACCGTTAATTAGTTTCGGTCCGCCTGTCCGCCTGTCCGCCTGTCCGCCTGTCCGCCTGTCCGCCTGTCCGTCTATTTCTCCGGATTCCCGATATCCACCGCCGCCTTCCAGCTTCCGTCGGGCTGTTTCTTCCAGACCGTCAGATAGTTCCCGTGCGCCAGCACGCTGTCGCGCTTGGCGCGCAGCCGGACCTGCCACTTGCCGATGGTGTACCCCAGATCATTCGACCCCGCCGCGATGGCCGACACCGGCTGCCAGTCGAGCAGGGTCTTGGGGTCGGCCAGGGCGCCGGCCATCAGCTGCCGGATGGCATCCGAGCCCCTGGTAATTCCTGCCTCATCGATCTGGATCCCATCCGGCGCAAAGGCGGCCACCCAGGCATCGACGCCATGCGCCGCCACGGCTGTGGCAAAATCGCGGTCAGCCTTCATCAGTTGTGGCGCAGCTGACTGGGCGTTGAGAGTGGCCCGGCCGGTCATGGCCAGGAGGGCGACGATGACGAACAATCGAAGGCGGTTCATGGGTCCTGTTCCGTCAGAGGGTTCAGCATGCCTTGCCCAGCCACTGGGTGACCACATTCCGGTAGCCTCGGCTCACTTTCAACTTGGTACCGTCTTGCAGAATCACAATGTACTCGCCGGAGAACCACGGCTGCAGTTCGCGGATCCGGTCGACGTTGACGATCGCGGTCCGATGGATTCGCAGGAAGCGGCGGGGGTCGAGCCGGGCTCCGATCCCGGTCATCGATTCACGCAGCAGGTGCGTTTCCTGCCCGGTATGCAGGCGGACATAGTTGCTGGCCGCCTCGACCCAGTCGACGTCCGCGATCTTCACGAAATAAACCGCCCCCTCCCGCTTCACGGCCAGCCGGTCAGGATGCATTCCTTCCGTGATCGGGGTGGGTTCCTTTTCCGGAGGCCGATTGAGCCGCTCGCGGGCCCGGAGGTAGGCTCGGTGAAACCGCTCCTCGTCAAACGGCTTGAGGAGGTAATCGAGTGCATCGGCGTCAAAGGCCTGCAGGGCATACTGGTCATGGGCCGTGACGAAGACCACCGCGGGGCGGCCGCCGGCGCTGGCCTGCTTAATCACACTGAAGCCGTCCAGCGATGGCATCTGGACATCGAGAAAGAGCAGGTCCGGGTTGTAGCGGCGCACCGCGGCGAGCGCGGTGGGACCGTCGGCGCAAACCGCCACGATCTGGGCGTCGGGTTCGCGGGCCAGGAGCCGGACGATGCGCTGGCGCCCCAGTGGCTCGTCGTCGGCGACGATGACACTGACCGGATTCATCGCCGGACCGGCGGGCGCGGGACCGCCCGGAGGTGAAGTGGGGTATTGGCCTGGCTGATTTCGCGGAACGGTACCTCAAGCAGCAGGCGCGCCCCGCCTTCTGGGGCGTTGGCCAGGCGGAAGCGATGATCGGCGCCGTACAGCTGGCGCAGCCGTTCACGGGTATTGCGCAGTCCGAGTCCGGCCGGCAAACTCGACTCGGCTTCGGGAAACCCTGGACCGTTGTCCTCGACCACGATCCGCAGCCGCTCCTCGTCCCGGCGAGCCCGCAGGCTGACGCGGCCGCCCTCGGAACGCTGGGCGGCGCCGTGGCGGATGGCGTTCTCGACTAGCGGCTGTAGCAGCAAAGTTGGCACCGCGGCATCGAGCACTTCGAGCCCGGCCACGATTTCCACGGCCAGCCGAGTGCCGAACCGGGTCTGTTCGATCTCGAGGTAAGCCCACAGAAATTCGAGCTCCTGTCGCAGCGGCACCATCTGGTGGCCAGCGGCCTGGTCCAGCGACAGCCTCAGCAGGTGACCCAGTCGCCCGATCAGCCGATCGGCGGTACCGGGATCCTGGTGCACCAGCTCCGAAATAGCATTCAGGGCATTGAACAGGAAGTGCGGCTGCAGTTGCATCTTGAGCACCTGCAACTCGGCCCGGGCCAGCTGAGTGGCGAGCTGGGCCGATTCCAGCTGGCGGTCGCGAGACAGCGTCAGGATGCGGCTGACCTGGGCCAGGGTCACGATGATGAGATACGCCAGGAACCGGCTGTCGAACCGATAGAGCAGGCTGCGGGCAAAGGATGGTCCCGGCGTCCCGAGCAGCAGCGTGGCAAGGCTGCGCTCCAGGCCGGTCGACACCACGATGAAGGCGACTCCCGCCAGTATGTGGAGGCCAAGAATACGGGCCCAGCGAGCTGGACTCCTGACCACGCGTGCAGACCACCAGAGTGCCAGCGGGGTGAGCAGCGCCCAGATCCAGGCACTGCCCATGGCCAGCATGAACAGGTGGATGGGCGGTTCCCGACCGGCGCCGGGCAGGGTGTAGTACAGCCACGCCTGTCCGAATGACACCACGCCAAAGGTGGTCCAACCACCCGCAATGATTGCCGCGGTGATACCGGCCCGGCGCCAGTGCTCGCTCGAAGGTCCGGGCCCTTCGATCCATCGGCTGAATGAGTTCATTGGCTCGACGAGACTGAGATAGAACGATACGCCCCGATGCGCGGCGGCGTTTCGTGGCTGGGCGCCACCGGGTCTCGAAGGGGCGAACGGCGTCATTTCGGGGACCAGTCGGCCGTGAATGTGCATGCTGTCCGACCGATGACGAGCGAGCGCGCCCGGGTGCACACAAATGCAACGGGGAGACGGCAAGTGCCGCCTCCCCGAAGCCTCCTGGGGGTTCCGCAAGAGAGGAACCGGTTCCCACCAGGCGATGCCGCCCCTTTCCGAACGGCGTGCTAAGGACGCCCGAGCCGAAGATCATTCACACATGCGACGAAGGGGCGTGTTGACACCCCTTCGAAGCCTGCCGTGCTGCCCGGCTTGCGGTACCTACCGCGAGGCACTCCGTTGAGGTGGCCCTCCGCGGTTGCCCGCTACCAGCCCGAGCAGCATCTCGCTGGCCAGGTTGCGCCAGCCGATATCGCTGTTGATGCCCAGAAGGATTACGGTGTCGCTCTCGGGGAGCCACGCTGTCCAGAGTTGGAACCCTTCGGTGTCTCCCACATGCTGCAGCAGCACGTCTCCACCGGCGGTCTCACCGACCACCCAGCCCGGTGCATAGCCATTGCTGCCCGGGGTGATCAGCCCGTCGCGGGCCCGGGCGTCAAGCGGTGCCTCTCCCTCGAGCGCCAGATGCCAGCGATAGAGATCGGAGAGTGGGCCTACCAACCCTGAGGCCTTGATTGTGGTCTCCCGACCGAAGCTGTTGCCGAGCGCCACCTGGTCGGCGGGGCCGGTCCACGCCGCGTCGAGCGTCCGGTCCATTCGGCTGGGCGCCAGGATCCGCTGCTGGCGATAGTCGGCATACGGTTGACCCGATGCGGCAGCCACGACCTTTTCGAGCTCGGCGTAGCTCATTCCCGAAGCGCGGAACTGCTCCTGCAGCGGCAGTGCCAGCAGCGGAGCATTGTCCCGGAAGGCGGCGGGAGCGGCCAGTCCGGTTGTGGTGGCGTATTCGAGCGGCTCCCGGCTCCGGGTGAGCAGTTCATGCAGCGTCGCACCGCTCAACTCGGCGCTGGCCTCACGATCAAATTGACCCACCCGATCGCCGGCGCGGAGCCGGCCGGCCGACTGCAGCTGCAGCACCGCCGCCGCGGTGAACTGATTGGCCACCGCGCCGAGCGGATAGCGCGTCAGGGCGGAGGCCCGGGTGCCAGTGGTGGCGTCGGCAATGCCGTAGCCCCGATACAGGACCATGTGAGTGCCCTGGGCGACGAGCACGGTGCCGGCAAAGCCCTGTCGCTCCAGCGCGGTCATGGCCGAGTCGATCCGGCCGGCCAGCGGTGTTGGCGCCTCGACCCGGTCGAGATAGGCCGGGGTGTCCCGGGCAAACCTGGCACAGCCAGCGGCCAGCAGGAGACTAAGCAGGGCAAAGACACTGAAGGATTGCTGGCGCGACATGGGACCTCCCCGGATTGATGACCCTACCACCGTTCCGGCACCATTGTCGGGAAGAAGGCCCGCCCCGGCCAGCGATCCGGGATGAACGGCGTTCCGGCTGTGACCAGCGACACCAGGCGCACTGCGGAAATTCCCGACGTTGCCCGGCTGGAACATCGAGCCTCGGCTCTGCGTAGATTGCCATGCAGGCTGGACCCCCGAATCCCGTTCATCCCGGACCAGAGCCAATGCCTTCGCGCCGCCTGACCCTGTCGACGCTTTTCCTGACATTCGCCACCGCCACTGTTCTGGCGGGCCAGCAGACCAGCACCGATGGCGCCAGGCTGTTCGGCCAGGTGCTCGGCGCCGTCGCCGGCCGCTACGTCGATTCCGCCAGCGTCGACTCGCTGTACCAGGAGGCGGCCTACGGATTGGTCGATCGCCTCGGTGATCCCTACGCTGAACTGGTGAGCCCCAAGGATCTGGCCGATTTCAATGTCCAGATCGCGGGACGATACGCCGGCGTGGGATTGCTGCTTGAGGATCATGAGACCCATTTCACCGTGATGCGAGTCTTCCCCAATTCGCCCGGTGAGCGGGGCGGGGTGCTCGAGGGCGACGAGATCATGGCCGTCGACAGCAAGCCGACCGCGGGGATGAAGTTCCTGGACGTGACCACCGCCATGAAGGGACCGCCCGGCACTCCGGTCAGAGTCACCTTCCATCGGGCTGGTATGGTCAAGCCGATGGAACTCAAGTTCGAGCGTGCGGTGGTCCGGATTCCGGGAGCACCGTACGCCATCGTCCTCGACGGCGGGGTCGGCTACCTGCCGCTGCAGCAGTTCACCGAGAAGTCGGGCGACGAGACCGAGGCGGCGGTGCGCAAGGTGCTGGCAGCCGGCGCCAAGGCGCTGATCCTGGATATGCGTGGCAATGGCGGGGGCTACACCGACCAGGCGGTGCAGGTGGCCAACCTCTTCCTGCCCGCTGGTGAAGAGATCTATCGAGTGAAGAGCCGGGATCCGGCACCCGAGATCTACCGGGCCCCAAAGCAGCCGCTGGCCCCCAACCTTCCGCTCATTGTACTGGTCGACGGCGGGTCCGCCTCAGCCACGGAAATTGTGGCGGGCGCCTTGCAAGATCATGACCGGGCGCTGGTGCTGGGGACGATTTCCTATGGCAAGGGACTGGTCCAGACCGCAATGCCATTGTCGGGCGGCTGGTTGCTCAAGCTGACCAGCGGACGCTGGCTCACGCCGAGTGGCCGCTCGATTCAGCGTCCGCGGCGGCGGGGCGCAGACGGGCGCCTCGAAGAAATCCCGGCCGACTCCACCAAGGCGGACAGTATTCGGCCAGTCTTTCGTTCAGAGTCGGGCCGGCCGGTCTACGGCGGTGGTGGCATTACTCCAGATCGGGTCGTCCGCGGCGACACCCTGACTGATGCGGAGCGAAAGCTGCAGCTGGCCCTGGCGCCGCACGGCCAGGAGGCGTACCTGGTGCTGTACGACATGGCCACGCAGCTCCGGCCCTCATTGACCCCGAACTTTACATACCAGCCGGCCTGGCGTGAGGACTACTGGAAGCGGCTGACCGCCAAGGGGATCACCGTCGATCGGGCGGTGTATGACGCTGGGGCCAGCTATCTCGACCGGCTGATTGAATGGCGGGTGGCGCGGGTGGCGTTTGGCGATTCAACCGCAACGCGCCACGCCATGGTCAAGGATCGCCAGCTGCGCGAGGCGCTGACGCTGGCGCAGCGGGGGCATACCCAGCCGGAGCTGTTTGCTCTGGCGATGGGATCCTAGGAACCATCCGCAGAGTGCGCCGATTTCGGCGATCGGCGCTCGCGGGCATGATCAATCGGTGGAATCTGCGCAATCTGCGGATGATCACTGGATGAGCTGTTTCAATGAAGCCAGGGCGTGGTGTCAGGGGCGGCGGCCGGAACTGCGGCTGCTGCTCCTGCTGTTTTTGGCCTGGGCCGGCTGGCGGCAGTTCCAGGACTATGAGTTCTACCACATCTACTCCGGCCTGACCCTCGGCTTCCATGAAATGGGTCACATCCTGTTCTCGCCGTTCGGGGAGACACTGACGATCGCCGGCGGCAGCATTACCCAACTCGCCATTCCGATTCTTGTGGCCGTCATGCTCTACCGCCAGGGCGATTTCTACGGCGTGGCCGTCGGCGGGACCTGGCTGGCGTCGAGCATGGCCAACCTGGCGGTCTATATCGGGGACGCACGGGCCGAGGAGCTCCCGCTAGTCGGATTCAGCGATGACCCCGAGCATGACTGGAACTGGCTGCTCGACCACTTCAACGCCCTGTCGAGCGATACCAGGATCGCGGCGCTGGTCAAAGCAGGCGGCATGATCGTCTTCCTCGCCAGTGTCTGGCTCGGGTTCTGGCTTTGCTGGCAGATGTGGCTGTCCCGGCGGACTCAATCGTAAGCGCCACTTGCAGTGATTCCGGTCCGGGCCCAATTTCCGGCCATGGCCGCCGCTCTGCTCTGTTTCCGCACTCGCTCTCCGAACTGATCGCGGATGACCGCGTACGCAGGTACGACGCGGAAAATCGCGGACCGATCCGCGCCGTGGCCACGGCTTCAAGCCGTCCTGCCGCCATGCAGTGATGCTGGCAGTTCCACGGGACAATCGGTGTCTCTCCGTTCGTTCGTTGCCCTTCCGTTTTCTTCCCTTCAGCCTCGAGGCCTGACCCCATGGTAACCCTCGGCATGCTCTGGATTCCGATCATCGGGTCGGCGGTCCTGGTCTTTTTTGCCAGCGCCCTGATCCACATGGTCACTCCGCTGCACAAGAATGATTTCGGCAAGCTGCCCGACGAAGAGGGATTCAGGGCGGCAATGCTCAAGAACTTGCCTCCGGCGGGGCAGTACGTCGTGCCGTACTGCGCCGACATGAAGCTGATGGGGAGCGCCGAGATGGTGGCCAAGTACAACCAGGGGCCCAACGCTCTGCTGATCCTGCGGTCGCCCGGTGTATTCGCGATGGGTCCGGTGCTCGGACAGTGGTTCGTGGTCTGCCTGGTCACCTCGCTCGGCCTGGCATGGATGGCCTGCGGCCTGCTTCCGGTCGGTTCGGCGTACATGACCGTGTTCTGTCCGATCGCCATCGCGGGCTCGATGGCGTACGGTTTCGGGAATTTTGCTCATTCGGTCTGGTTTGCACGGCCCTGGTCGGTTGCCATGAAGGATCTGCTGGGTGCCGTGATCTATGGTTGCCTCACAGCCGGCATGTTCGGATGGCGCTGGCCTCACGCATAGCGGGAGCGTACCGATGGAACTGAAAACATTTGTCAGCCGCGCGACCCTGGTCGCCGGACTGTGCCTGATAGAATCGTGTGCCACCAATCCGGCGACCGGGCAGAACGAGATAAGCCTGGTTTCCGAGTCGCAGGAAATCGAGATGGGGAAGGCCGCCGCCGCCCAGGTGCCGCTGGCCACGCCCTACTATCCCGACGATGCGGTGCAGCGCTACGTCAGCCAGATCGGCCACAAGCTGGCCGCCGCCGGCGAGCGGCCGGGGCTGCCATGGGAATTTCACGTGGTCGACGATCCGGGCGTCAACGCCTTTGCGCTGCCGGGCGGCTACATCTTCGTCACCCGCGGCCTGCTGACCGACATGAATTCCGAGGCCGAGCTGGCCACGGTCATCGGCCACGAGACCGGCCACGTCACCGCCCGCCATTCGGCCCGCCAGATCACCCGGCAGGAGATTGCCCAGGTGGGACTGGTGGCCGGCAGCCTGGCCTCGAAGACGTTTTCACAGTATGCCGGTGTGGCACAACAGGGGCTCCAGCTGCTGTTCCTCAGTTACAGCCGAGGGGATGAGTCGCAAGCCGATATGCTGGGATTCAGGTACGCATTGAAGACGAAATACGATGTCCGCGCCATGAAGGATGTGTTCATTACCCTCGATGGAGTGACCCAGGCGGCGGGCGGCAGCAAGGTACCGGACTGGCAATCAACCCATCCGGCGCCGGCGGACCGCATCCAGGCTACCGAACAGCGACTGGCCGAGACCAAGGTCAATTTCGATTCGCTGTATGCCGGCCGGGAGGTGTATCTCAAGATCATCGACGGAATGATTTACGGTGAAAACCCCCGCGATGGATATTTTGTCGGCCCGGTGTTCTATCATCCCGACTTCAGGTTCCAGTTCACCTTTCCCGATGGCTGGCCGACCCAGAACCAGGCCAGCGGCGTCATGGGCATCAGCAGTGGCCAGGATGCCATGGTGCAGATCAGCCTGGCGCAGGGCACTCCGGATTCCGCCGCCCGGGCCGCCTTTGCGGGGCAGGGCATCACCGCCACGCCACTGACCCGTGAGTCGATCGGCGGGCAGCCGGCAGTCTCGGGCGACTTCCAGCAGACCAGCGAACAAGGAGTGGTCCGCGGGCGGGCATCATTCGTGTCCTATGACGGGAAGACCTACGCGCTGGTGGGATACACTACGGCCGACAAGTGGCCCCAGTACCAGAACCTGCTGCGGTCCGCGCTGGGGAGTTTCCGGCCGGTGACTGACCCCGCAGTCCTCAACATCCAGCCCAAGCGGCTCAAGATCGAGAAGCTGACCCGGCCGACCACCCTGAGCGAGTTGCAGCGGTCCTCGCCCAGTGTGGTGTCGCTGGCCGAGCTCAGCCTGATCAACCGGGTGGACAGCTCGACCACGATGCCGGCGGGGCGGATGGTCAAGCGGGTCGTTAGTCGTTAGTCGGGAGTCGTGAGTTGGGAGTCAGGAGTCAGGTCCTCGAAGGAGAATTGGCTTCCGGGACCAAGGATCCGGTGTGATTCCCACCCCCAACTCCGACCTCTGGATTCCTAACTCACCTTCCGCGTCCGCCGCTTCATGAAATCAGTCAGGATGAACTGGCCCAGAGTCACGGGGCTGGTGAAGTAGGCCTTGCCCCGGCAGATCTCGCTGACCTTCCGCACGAACTCCACCAGGCTCCGATCTCGCGCCAGCATGAAGGTATTGATCTGGATGCCGGAGCGGCGGCATTCGGCCACTTCATTGTAGGTCACTTTCAGGATGGCCGGGTCGAGCCCCACCGAGTTGATGTAGACTCGGCCGTCGGGCAGTGGCATGGCTGACGGCTTGCCATCGGTGATCATGATGATCTGTCGCATGTCCTTGCTCTGGGACAGCAGGATCTTGCGGGCCAGCCTGAGGCCTGCCGCGGTGTTGGTATGGAACGGCCCCACTTGGGCCTTGGCCAGGGCCCGGAGCGGAATCTCCTCGGCGTCGTCATGAAACAGGACTACCCGGATCGAATCGCCGGGGTACTGGGTGTGGATCAGGTGAGTCAGGGCCAGCGCCACCTTCTTGGCCGGGGTGAACCGGTCCTCGCCGTAGAGGATCATTGAGTGGGAGCAGTCGAGCATCAGGACGGTGGCCGCCGACGAGCGGTAGTCCGCCTGGTGGACCAGCAGGTCGCCATACTCGAGTTCGAGCGGAGTCTTGAGCCCCTGCCGCGCCAGGGCCCGACCCAGTGTGCCGGGTGCATCGAGATTCATGGTGTCGCCGAACTCGTAGGGGCGGCTGGCCGCTTCCGCCTCCACCCCGGTGGCCAGGTGCGGAGTGTCGTGGGCCCCGAAGCTCGACTTGCCAAGGCTGCCGAGCAGCTGTTTCAGGGTGCGGTAGCCGAGGAAATCGATTCCCTTGTCGGTCAACTGGAACTGGACGTCGCGGGCTGCGGAGCGGGCCTGACCGCCGGGACCGAACATCGGCTGGTGAGACGGAGCAGCCTGTGACTCGGTGAGGTTGAGGAACCCCTCCTCGACCATCCGCTGAATCAGCTCATCGAGCAGCTTGGCCAGCGCTCGCCCGATGGCCTCGTCGCGGGCCGGGTCACCGGTGGAATCGCCGCGGAGGAAGGCCAGCATCTCGGGGGTGAGCTGCTTGGAATCGATCAGGGCCTGGAGGATTGCCTCGCGCAGGTTGTCGAGTGACTGACTGTCGTCCTCGCCGTAGGGGTCGCCGCCCTGGAAGCCGGACTGCAGCAGAAAGTCCCCCAGCTGGTCGAGCAGCGACTGGAGGTTGACCGCGTCGGCGGAGCCGGGGACGAATTTGGAGTAGGTGGTAAATCGCATGCTTCGATTTCGGATGTGGGGATGAGGGGATGGGGGGAATCGTTCCGTCCCGATCCCACTCTCCTAACTATACACCAGGATCCGAAGCCGGTTCGGATTGCCGTCCGTGCGGCGTCTTTTCGCAAGCATTCCCCCCATCCCGACTTCTCCCCATCCCGCCATCCCAACTTCCCCCGGTGCCACCGCTCGTCTAGCATTGTCCCGTGTCCTCCCTCCCGCTCCGGCCCCCTGCCTTTGGCGCGCTTCGCTCTCCCAGCTTCCGGCTGTTCCTGACCGGCCAGTTCCTGTCGCTGTGCGGCACCTGGATGCAGGTGGTGGCGCAGGGGTGGCTGGTGGTGCAGCTCTCACCGCGCCCCCTGCTGGTCGGGGTGGTGGCCTTTCTCGAGTCGCTGCCGATTCTGCTGTTCACACTCTACGGCGGGGTCCTGGCCGACCGGGTGCCGAGGCGCAAGGCACTGATCCTGCTGCAGAGCCTGATGCTGATCGAGTCGCTGATCCTCGCCACCCTCACCGCCTTCAATATCATCACGCTGCACTGGCTCATGGTCCTGGCCTTTTCGCTGGGGACCCTGACCGCCTTCGAGGTGCCGATCCGCCAGGCCTTCCTGATGGAAATGGTCGACCGGCCGGACGTCATGAATGCCATCGCGCTCAACTCGCTGGTGTTCAACAGCTCCCGGATCGTGGGGCCGCTGATCGCGGCAGCGCTGATCGCGGGGGTCGGACTCAAGGCCTGTTTCTTCGCCAACTCCCTGAGTTACCTGGCCGTGGTGGTAGCGCTGTTCAAGATGCGGCCGGTGGCGCCCGGGGCGCGTGAAGTGAAGCAGGACCGTGACCTGCTCGGCGGCCTGACCTACCTCAGGCAGGCCGAATTGCCCCGGACATTGCTGATCGTGACCGGCGCCTTCAGCATCTTCGGCTTTTCGTTCGTCACCATGCTGCCGGTCTACGCCCGCGATGTCCTCCACGCCAGCGCTACAGGCTACAGCGGCCTGATGTCGGCACTTGGTGTCGGCGCGGCGTGCGGCGCGCTCTCGATGGCCGCGCTCTCCGGCGACAAGAAGAACGCCGGGATCATTCGCTGGGCAGGCTTCGCGTTCGGGGCGGCGCTGGCCTGCCTGGGTCTGGTGGCGCATTTCCCGTCGGCGGTCGTGCTGCTCGCCGCCGCCGGGGCCGGAATGATCCTCAATAACGTGATGACCAATACCCTGCTGCAGACCAGGACACCCGACCATCTGCGCGGCCGGGTCATGGGCTTCTACTCGCTGGTGGTCCTGGGCCTGGCACCGATCGGTAATCTCCTCGTCGGCTGGGTGGCCGAAACCCTCGGCGTCGCGACGGCAGTCGGCCTTGGCGGCGTGATCTGTATCGTCGTGACGCTGGTGGGGACCAGGCGGATTGTGGAACTGGCGAGATAGGGGGCAGGGGGGCTGGGGGGCTGGGGGGCTGGGGGCAGCGGGGCAGGCACCACGCTGCAGGCGCCCAGCCGATATTTTCTGCCTCCGATTTCCTGTCTCCTATCTCCGGTCTTCCATCTCCGACTCTTACGAACTCCTCCTATCACCGGTATCGTCAAGGCATGTTAATCACCATCTCCCGACAGTTCGGCGCCGGTGGCGCCCAGATCGCCCGGCGGGTAGCGGACGCGCTGGCGTGGTCCCTGGTGGACAACGAACTGATCAGCCTGGTGGCGGAACGGGCGGGGCTATCCCACGCCGAGGTGGCCAGCCGGGATGAGCGGGTGCCGAGTTTTGTGGAGCGGCTGGCCCGGACCCTGGCGGTGAGCTCACAGGAGTTTGCCCTGCCCGCTCCCGATCAGGCGGCTCTGATGCCGGAGCCGGAAATTGTGAAGGTGACGGAGGCGGTGGTCCGGGAGATCGCCTCACAGGGCAGGGTAGTCCTGGTTGGACGGGCCGCCTCAGCGGTCCTGGCCCGGCGGCATGACGGATTGCATGTTCGCGTAGTGGCCCCGAAAAGCTGGCGCGTGGTCCAGATCATGGAGCGGGAAAAGCTCGAGCAGGCGGCCGCCGACAAACGGGTCGATGAGGTCGACCATCAGCGATCCCGTTACCACCGGGAGTACTACAACCGCGACTGGGCCGATCCGATCCACTATCACATGGTGCTCAACACCGAACTGCTCGGCTTCGGCGGCGCGGCCGAGGTGATTGTACAGCGGTCACGGACGATGGGGTGGTGAGGTGAGACGAGAGACTTCGATACCTCATCCCGAGCGAGCAAAGCGAGTGAGGGACCTGACTGGTCAAACCTGGTACCGGTTTGACGGGCAAGGTCCCTCGCTTCGCTCGGGATGAGGTGCCGCAGTCGCTTCGGCCCGCCCGCCTACTCCACTCGAAGCGTCGTCGCCGGATCGGCCCGGCTGGCTTTCAGCGCCGGCAGCCATGACGCGAGCAGACCGGTGAGCACCAGCATCACCGTCACGACGCCGAACGTCCCCGGGTCCGCCGGTGTCACGCCATATAGCAGCGCCTTCATCGCACGAGCGGCCATCAGTGCGGTCACCAGTCCGACTCCCAACCCGCCGGCCAGGAGCCCCAACGCATGGCGCAGCACCAGCCAGCGGACCTGGGTGGCCCGGGCGCCGAGCGCCAGCCGGATTCCCATCTCCCTGGTCCGCCGGGCCGCGAGCTGGGCCATGACCCCGTAGACCCCCACAATGGCCAGGAGCAGTCCGGTCGCCGCGAAGACCAGCAACACGGTCATCAGGAACCGCTGCCGCGCGATTGAGCGGCTGACCAGAGCAGGCAGTGTCGCGACGAGTGCCGGCGCCAGCGACGCGTCGAGCGAGGCCAGCAGCTTGCGCACATTTGGCACCACCTCCGCAGCGGAGCCCGGCGCGCGGACCAGCAGGGTCATGTAACTGTTGCTCTGCTGGCCGATCGGTTCGTAGGCCTCGACCTGGGGCTCGAGGGCCAGTCCTCGCTGACGGACATCGCCCACCACGCCGACAATCGTGCGCCAGACCGAAGAAGAATCCGGGGTCTTGTCGAAGGTGATCAGCTGCCCGACGGGATTCTGACCGCGGAAATACTGCCGGGCCAGAGTCTGGTTGATGATCGTGACTGGCGCCGATCCCTTCCGATCGGCGGGCGTGAAGAATCGACCGCCGCGAAGCGGAATGCCGAGGGTCCGAAAGTAGTCCGATGTGATGGTTTCCCGGACCACTTCCGTTCCGTACTCCTCAGGCGGGCGTCCCCCGATATGAAAATCGCTGGTATAGCTGTTGCCGCCGAGTGGGGCCACCAGGCCGGCAGCCGCATTGGTCACTCCCGGCAGCGCGCCAGCCCGCTCGATGACGGTGTTGAAGAAAGCGATCTGCTTGTCGGCGGTTTCGTACCCTGAGGGCAGGCGAATGCCTATCGCGGTCACCCCGGCGGGATCAATCCCGGGCGCCATTCCCTGCAGCCGCCAGAAGCTCCGCACCAGCAGCCCTGCCCCCGCCGTGAGCACCAGTGCCAGCGCCAGCTCAGCCACCACCAGCGCGGCGGACCAGCGCTTGCTGCGTGACCCGGTACTGCCTTTGCCGCCCTCCTTGAGGACCTCGGCGGGCAACCGGCTGGCGCTCCAGACCGCCGGCGCAATTCCGAAAGTCAGCCCGGTCAGTGTGGTCAGGATCATGACCCACGCCAGCACCGCCAGATCCATTGGCACCGAGCGTACCGGAAGCATGCCACCAGGCTGCAGCGCGGCCAGTGCCCGAGTGCCCAACCATCCGAGCGCCAGGCCGGCCAGTCCGCCGAGCGAGGCGAGGACCACGCTCTCGGTGAGTGCCTGCCGTACCAGTCGGCCGGTGCGGGCGCCGAGGGTAAGCCGAAGCGACATCTCCCGTTCCCGACCGACGGCCTGCGCCAGCAGCAGGTTGGCCACATTCGCACAGGCGATGAGCAGCAGGAGCCCCACCGCGCCCTGCAGGATCAGGAGCGGCGCCTTGAGGTCCCCGATCAGGAATTCCTGGAGCGGTACCAGGTCGGCCCCCATTGCTCGGTTGATCACGGGGTTCTCGACCTGCAGCTGGCGCACGACGGTCTGGAATTGCGCGTCCGCCGCGGCCGGCATGACTCCGGGCTTCAGGCGCGCGATGACCCTGACCCAGTGGGCCCGGCGGAAGAACGCCTGGCTCCTGACCGAAGGATCCCAGCCCATCGCCTGCCAGAGATCCACCGAGTCGGCCGCGAAGCCGAAGCTGCTCGGCATGACCCCAACGATCTGCACCGGACTGCCATCGAGTGTGACGGTTCGTCCGATGACTGACGGATCAGCGCCGAGCGCTTCGGCCCACAGCCGGTGGCTGATCACCGCGACACCGGGACCCTGCTGCCAGGTCTCGGCCTCGTGGAGGGTCCGGCCACGTTCAACATCGACGCCCAGCACCGAGAAGTAATTGCCAGTGACGCCGCGCACCTGGATCTGGGTGGCCTGGCCGTTGCTGCTCAGCGTCGAGCCCCCTCCCTGGGTGTAAGCGGCCGCATCCTCAAAGGCCGCGACCCGCTCTTTCCAGTCGAAATAGTTGGCCGGGGCCACACTCTCGCGGTGCCACCCCTTCTCGGGATTGTCCTCCGACAGCATGACGAGGCGTTCGGCATGAGGGAATGGCAGCGGGCGGAGAATGACCGCGCGGACCACCGAGAAGATGGCGGTGTTGGCACCGATTCCGACGGCCAGCGTGAGGATGGCCGTGGCGGCAAAGACGGGACTCCGCCGCAGGGCCCGGAGTGCCTGGCGGACATCTCCCGGGATTTCCTCGAGCCAGATACCTCGACGCACCCCACGATGGGCCTCGAGGGTCTGGGTGACTCCGCCGAAATCGATCAGCGCCCGGCGGCGAGCCTCATCGGGGGAGAGGCCAGCCGCCAGGTGCTTCTCGATTTCACGGGCCAGGTGGAATTGCATCTCTTCGTGAAGCCGGCGGTCGGCGGCGGCTGGACGGAGCAGCGCCTCCAGCCTCCGGAGCCAGCCATGGAATCGTCCCATCGTTCCTCCGGTCAGCCGTTTCCGAGAATCAGTTCGACCGCCGCGACATACCGGCGCCACTCACCGGTTTCCTGGTGCAGTGCCTTCCGCCCCGAGCTGGTGAGTTCGTAGTAGCGGGCCCGCCGATTGTTCTCGGTGGTCTGCCAGTCGCTGTCGATCCACCCCTTTTGCTCCAGGCGCTGCAGGGCGGGGTAGAGCGAGCCCTGGTTGGCCTCGAGGACGCCTTTCGAGATCTGCTGGATCCGCTGGTTGATGCCCCAGCCGTGCATCGGGCCGAGACTCAGGGTGCGGAGCACCAGGAGATCAAGCGTGCCGCGCAGGACGTCGGCTGGAACCGGGGGCATCGGCGAGACCGGATCGGAAGTGATGACTAGTGTCGGATATCGAGAGGAGGATGCGGCGGCTTTTGTCGGAAGTCAAGAGGAATGCTTGGGGACGGACCATCGCAACCGCGCAGAGAGCAGAGAGGAGAGGGGTCGCTGCACACCAAAAGGGAGCTCGACTTGCCGTGTCGAACTCCCGGTGATTTTGTTCCGCCACGATCCTCTCTCCTCTCTCCTCTCTCCTCTCTCCTAGTTTTCCATCCCCCTGCCGCGCCTGAGCTTGGTATAGCCGAGGTCATCGGACCGGGTAATCCGTTTCTGGGCTGCCAATCCCTCAAGCACCAGCTCCGCCCCTGCCACGGTTTCGCCCGGTGATCCGCCCGGCGCCAGATTGTTCTTCCGCACCACGTCGAGCAGCCCCGGGATCACGGTAAAGCCTCGCAGGCAGAGCTCGGTCCGCTCATCTCCCGCGATCTTGAGTGCGCCGCCCTGGTCGAAAAAGGCCACGATTCCGTCGAGCTGGTGATCGTCCACCCGCTCCGACAGCGTTCCGCCGGCAGCCCGCCGGATCAGGTCCCGCGCGATCGGGTCGGCGCCCTGCAGCTCTCCCTCGTATTCCAGTTCGAGCTTGCCGGTCATCGACGGCACCGCCGCGTAAATATCCGCGATCCTGACCACGGCGTCCGGCTCCTTGAACAGGATGCTGCGGCGCTCGGCGCTCGACACGGCGTGTTCCAGCACCGAAATCGGCAGCCGCTGGCTGACCCCGGACCGGCGATCGATCCGCTTGTCTTCCCGTGCCTCAAAGGCAATGCGTTCCACCGTCTCCCGGACAATTTCGGGCACCAGGATGCTGCGGGTGCCGCGCTTGACCCAGGCCTCCTGCGCCGTGATGGCCATGCCGAGGTCAACGGTGCGGGGGTAGTGGGTGACAATCTCGGACCCGATTCGGTCCTTGAGCGGAGTGATGATCTTGCCCCGCGCGGTGTAGTCCTCGGGGTTGGCGGTAAAGGCCAGCAGGACGTCGAGCTGCAGCCGGACGGGATAGCCTTTGATCTGGACGTCTCCCTCCTGCATGATGTTGAACAGGCCGACCTGCACCTTGCCGCTCAGGTCAGGCAGCTCGTTGACCGCGAAAATTCCGCGATTGGCCCGGGGCAGCAGGCCGAAGTGCATGGTCAGCTCGTCGGCCAGCACATGACCGCCGCGGGCGGCCTTGATCGGGTCGAGATCGCCGATCAGGTCGGCGATGGTCACGTCAGGCGTGGCCAGCTTCTCGACATACCGCTGCTGCCTGGGCAGCCAGGTGATGGCGGTGGCATCGCCGCATTCCTCGATCCGCTCCCGGCCGAATTTGGACACCGGGGCAAACGGGTCGTCGTTGACCTCACTGCCGGCGATGGCTGGAATCGCGTCATCCAGCAGTGTGGTCAGCTGGCGCAGCAGCCGGGTCTTGGCCTGGCCACGCAATCCGAGCAGGATGAAATGGTGCCGGGCCAGCAGGGCATTGGTCAGCTGCGGAACGATGCTGTCTTCGTACCCGACGATGCCCGGGAACAGCGTCTTTCCCTGCTCCAGGCGGATCAGCAGGTTGGCCCGGAGTTCATCCCGCACCGACCGCCCGCGCAACTCGGGCTCGGCCCACCGGCTCTGCTTCAATTCTCCCAGCGTTCTAGGCTGCGTCATCTATTGCCAACTCCTTGACTTCAATGGACTTTGGGGTAATTTCGCCGCCAGCCGAAACCAGTTCTGGCCGGACGCTCGGCAGGTTGATACCCCACTACCCTCGAGGAGCTACGATGAAGAAGTTCGTGACGTTCTGTGCCGTGCTGGCGCTGACTGCCTGCGGCGAAAAAAAGGCGGCCGTGCCCGCCGTCGACTCGACTGCCATGATGAAGCCCGACACCGCGAGCATGATGAAGCATGATAGCGGCATGCAGGGCATGCAGAAGACCGATTCGACCATGGCCCGGGATACCGCCAAGAAGATGTAGTCCACTGCGGGGTCAGTCACGAACGGCCCCGGTTTCCCGGGGCCTTTCTATTGTCAGTGCCCTGATGCCATCACGATGGCCTTCACGGCAGCGGGAATGCCCTGCTCGGGGGGAATGTCCGGCTTCCAGCCGAGCTCGGCGACCACAGCTCGCGCCGAGTAGGGGTTGGTGCCGCGCCAGTATCGAACGATGCCGGAGGGCTTCGAAGGCAGGCTGCCCGGGAGCAGTCCCACTGCGAGATCGGCGGCCCGGGCGGCAAACCGGGCCAGCGGCATCGGAATCCGGACCGGGGTCACTTTCCGGTTCAGGCCCCGTCCGATGGCGGCGATGAACTCCGGCGCCACCATCCGCCACGGATCGACCAGGTTGTACGAGCGACCCCACCCCTTGTTGCTGTCGAGACCGAGCAGGATGGCCTGGGCAATGTGCCGTGCATGGACCAGCGCCAGTGGCTGCGGGTCGTGGCCGAATACCGGGAGAACGCCCGATCGCGCCATTCGAATGACCCGCGGCAGGAACTGGCGATCCCCTTCGCCGTAGATCACGCAGGGCCGGAACGCCACCGCGCGGCTCCCCGCCGCTCCTTCCCAGAACGCCAGCTCGCCCAGCCGCTTGGACCGGGCGTAGATGTTCGGATCATCCAGCGGCCCGAACGGATAATTTTCATCCAGCGACTCGGCTCCTCCGCCATCCCCGGCCGGACCATACACTGCGACCGACGAGATCAGCACGATCGGGATGCCCAGCTGGCGGGCCCGCTCGGCGGCCCTTCTCGTCGCGTCGACGTTGACCGCCTGGTACCGGCTCCAGGTGGCTCCGGTGGTGACCAGCGCGGCCGCATGAATGATTGCGGAGCAATCCCCGATCCTGGCCCACAGTGCGGGGTCTTCGACCTCTCCCTCCATGGGAACGGCGCCGAGGGCTCGGACCTGTGCGGCGGAGGCGGAATTGCGGACCAGTGCCCGCACGGGGAGGCCGCGAGAGCGGAGCGCTTCGAGCAGGTGGCGGCCGACCAGCCCGGTGCCGCCGGTGACGAAGATCATTCCGTCAGGTCGCTGGTGGCGAATGGTAGTGACACCAGGCGAGCGGTGGCGCCGCCCGCATCGAGCTCAGTGACACCCTGCTCGAGGACCTCACGACGGATCTTGATCAGGCCAAGGGTGCGGTCAGGCAGCTGGAGCACTGAGGAAATTTCGCCGGCCGGCTTGCCATCCGGCCTGATCACACTGGAGGCAGGCGGCGGCCCACCTTGCCAGACCAGTCCGCGCAACTCGCGGTTGGCGTGGCCTCGAAAGTGGAGCCGGGCCACGGTTTCCTGGCCGACGTAACATCCCTTGGTGTAGGACACTCCCTCGTTCTCGTCGTAGCGGACTTCCTGCGGCAGCGTCTTTTCATCGACCTCGCTGCCGAGGGCCGGCCATCCGGCCAGGATGCGGGCCGCCTCGACGTCGGTCTCATCGCCCAGGCTGATGCCGGAACGGGTCAGATGATTGGTCAGCGATTCAACCACTTCACTGCCCACGATCATCAGGACCGCAAACGGGGCGATGGCAGGCCGGGCCAGGATCAGGGGCCAGCCACCGAACACGGTCTCGATCACCCTTCCGGGCTCAGGCGCGGGTGAGATCCCGGCGTCAGCGAGCATCGCAATGGCCCGGGCGCCGTAGAGGGCCAGGACCGTTCGACCGGCACTCTGGTCCTCGGCCGACGCCAATCGTGGCGGCAGGCTTTTCCGGAAAATGCCCAGGGTGGGGTCTTTCCTGGCTGAGGGAGTGAGCCAGACAAATTGCTCGGCGAGCCGAATGACCCAGGCATCGACCACCAGCATTCCCTTCGGGGTCAACAATGCGCCATAGGTGATGCTGCCGGCACCGGGCTTGGCCAGGTCGTTGGTCAGCAATCCCTGCAGGCACTCCAGTGCCTTGGGTCCGGCAATACCCAGCACCGACAGCGGCGCGGCGACCATCACCGCGTCCTGGCGCAGCCGGCGCAGGTGCTCGCGGCCGAGGGTCGGACCGGAGATCATGCTGTGGCCCACGGCAGTTCCGAGGGGGTGCGGCCGGACAGGTTGTCCCAGATCAGGTCGGCCCCGGTCAGCTCGCTGACCGGGTGGGACGTGGTCAGCATGGCGCACCGCAGTCCGGCGGCGCGAGCGGCCTTGAGCCCGGGCAGCGAATCCTCGATCACGACCGTGTGACGCGGGTCGGCCGCCAGACGGACCAGGCCGAGGCAGAACCCCGCCGGATCCGGTTTGCACGCCGGCACATCTTCGGCGGCCACGATGGCCGAGAAGCACGGCGTCAGCCCGGTATGCGCCAGCACCAGCTCGATTTCCCGGCGCAGCGCACCGGAGACGATGGCCAGCCTGATCCCATCAGCGTGGGCCCGCCGAACAAAATCGATGGCACCAGGGACCAGCGCCATCGAGGCCGACATGGCTGCCTCGTAGCGGGCACCCTTGGCCGCAATCACCGCTTCGATCGATCGGTCGTCGACCCGGCGACCCATCCGCTCAAAGGCATGCCGGAAGCACGCCCGGTCATCGAATCCGAGATAATCCCGGTAGTAGGTGTCGCGGTCGAGCGGAAAGCCGAGGGTGTCGAGGGTCGCGATCAGGGCATCGCAGTGCAGCCGCTCGTCATCGGCGATGACGCCGTTGAAGTCGAACAGGATCGATTGAGGCATGGGGGAAACATAAGGGGAACCAGCAGAGCGTGAGAGGTAAAAAGTAAGAGGGGGTTGTTCCCTGTCACCCCTCACCTGTCACGTCTCACGCCCGGTAAAATCCTGCCCTCCGATACGACTCGTCAAGCAGCTCCACCGGATGCCGCGCTTCGATCGGCAGGCCATCGACCATCAGCCCGGCCCCGATTTGCATCAGGCACCCGGGGTTGCCGGTGGCCACGACCGAGGGCCGTGGTACGGCCTCTGCGATGGTCGCGATCTTGTCGGCCAGGACCGCACGGGACATCCCCGGCTCGAGCATCGAGTAGATCCCGGCGCTGCCGCAGCACCGGTCGGAACCGGACAGCAGACGCACTCGGGTGCCACGAATTGCGCCGAGCACCGCCAGCGGCGGGAACTGGATGTGCTGGGCGTGCTGCAGGTGACAGGGTGCGTCGTAGGCGACATCGATGTCCAGCGCCGCGCCGATCCTCGGCCCCCGCTCGGCCAGCAGCTCGGAGACGTCCTTGACCCGGGATCCGAAGTCGGTCGCCGCCGCTCCTTCGACCAGGTGGCCGTACTCCTTGAGCAGCGCGCCGCATCCGGCGCTGTTGATCACGATGAAGTCGGCCTGTCCGTCGAAGGCGGCCAGGTTGCGTTGCGCCAGGGCGGCGGCGGCTGAATGATCACCGGCATGGGCATGCAGCGCTCCGCAGCAGACCTGGCCCGACACTTCGATGACCCGGTATCCATTGGCCTGCAGTGTGCGCCGGGTGGCGGCATGGACGTGACCGAACAACTCATTCATCACGCAGCCGGTAAACAGCGCGACGGTAGCCGAGACGGGTAGGACGGGTAAGACGGATGTGGCGGGCGAGACGGACGAGACGGGCGGGTCGATCGCTGAGTGCGAACCCTCCGATGGTCCGACGGTCCAACGGCCCGACGATCCTTCACGTGAGCTGGCCAGCATTGCCATGCTGAATCCGAGCCGGTCTCTGCCGGAGAGTCTCCGGGCCAGGCCGGTCTCCCGAAACCACCGCGCCATCGTGAGCAGCGGCCGCCACAGCCACCGGTACCTGAATACGGCGAGCACGGCCCGGGCCTTGACCGGCAGCCCTCGGCGGGCGGCGAGCAGGGTGCGCGCGGCTTCGATGCCCTGGCCGTAGCCGACCCCGGCCGGGCAGACCGGCTCGCAGCCTCGGCAGCCGAGGCAGGCATCGAGATGTTCATTGAGGGCGGGATCGTCAGCGGGTAGTTCGCCCCGCTCGAGGGCACGCATCAGCACGATGCGCCCGCGCGGGCTGTCGGCTTCATCACCGGTGGCGAGGTATGTCGGACAGGCGGGGAGACAGAATCCGCAGTGGACACAGGGATCGAGCGCCCGGAAGCCCCGGGCCGGCTCGATCTCAGTCGCCATCGGACCCTTCGATCGCGACCTGCAGCCGCTCGGTGGGGTCGAACGCTTCGCGCAGCCGGCCGACCAGCCGACCTACCCCCTCGCGGTACGCGCCGAAGTGCCCCAGGCGCCGGCGCAATTCCCACGGCGCCCGTTCGAGCGTCAGGGGAATTTCCCGGGCCGCGGTCAGCCGCCGCAGTTCGCGAATCCGCTCCGCGCCCGCCGTTCCCGACCAGCGCACGCTGCCGCTGCCGGCGCCGGCCGACACCAGTCCCTCGCCGATCTGTTGATGCAACAGGTCGAGCAGTTCATCCAGCCCATCGAGCACGGTGCCGAGTCGGAGGGTGACCGCGCCGGCCAGGATGCCTCGCGAAGCCTGGCTCCAGAAGCTGGTGGCCCGATCGGGCGCCAGGCGATGCCACGAATTGCTGGTGCTGCCGATCAGCCGGGCCGCTTCCGGCTCGATCGCCGCGGGCGCTCCCATCAGCCGGACCGCGAGCGTCCACTCGGCGCCGGCCGCCAGCGCGGGAGAAAAGAGTTCCAGCGCCGCGTATGGGATGCCGGTGGCCACCAGCTCGCGCGCGACGAGGGTGAGCCGGTCGCGGGCCCCGGCCAGCAGCAGCGTGGCATCGGCCGGCAGCAGGGCGCGCAATCGAAGGTGGAGGGTGGTCACGATGCCAAAGGCGCCGAAGCCGCCGACCTGCAGCTTGGTGAGGTCGTAGCCCGCCACATTCTTGACCACCCGGCCGCCGGCCTGCAGCACCCGGCCATCACCAGTCACCACGTTCAGCCCGAGCACGTGATCGCGCACCGGACCGAATCCCTGCCGCAGCGGACCGGCGGTACTGGTGGCCACGACCGAGCCGAGAGTCCGCTCGGGATTGCCGGGCGGATCGATAGCCAGCCAGAGCCCCGCATCGTGCAGCGCGCGTCGCACCCGCTCGAAACTGGCACCGGCCTGGATGGTGGCCACGAGATTGGCCGCGCTGACCGCCACGATCCGGTCGAGCGATCGGGTACTCAGTGCAAAGTCGGCCGGGGCATCGGCCGGCAGCCAGCTGCCGCGGCCTTCGATCCGGATTCGCCAGCCCTGGGCATGCGCCTCACGACAGACCAGCGCCAGCGCCTCCTCGGAATCCGGCGCCACCCGCGGCAGCCCCCGCGGATCCTTCTCGACCGAAGCCGGACCCGCAATTTCTCCCAGCCGGGCGATCAGCGCGGCGCTCATGCGGCGTGTCCTCGCCGCCATTCACGGCAGACGTGAGTAGGAAATACCTTGCCGGGGTTGGCCCGCCCGCCGGGATCGAACACCCGCTTCACGTCGAGCATCGCGTGCAGGGTGGCGGAGGTAAACGCAGCCGGCATGTAGGCCATCTTGTCGGCACCGACACCGTGCTCGCCAGTCAGGCTGCCGCCGGCGTCGAGGCAGGCCGTCATGATTTCGCGGCTGGCCAGCTCGACCCGTTGGCTGAGCTCCGGGTCACGGCGGTCGAAGCTGATACAGGGATGGAGATTGCCGTCGCCGGCATGGAACACATTGCTGATCTGCAGTCCGAGCCGGTCACGGATCGCCGCAATCCGGTCGAGGATATCCGGCAGTGCGGAGCGCGGTACCACGGCGTCCTGCACCACCAGATCGGGCGCCAGCCGGCCCAGCGCGCCGAAGGCCTTCTTGCGGCCCTGCCAGAGCCGGGCCCGGTCCAACGCCTGGACCGCTACGCGGATGTCGCGGGCGCCGTGCCGCCGGAGCATGGCCTCTACCAGCGCGCTCTCCGCCGCAACCGATTCGGTCGGCCCGTCCAGCTCAACCAATAACAGCGCCGCGATGTCGGTCGGAGCGCCGGTGGCGTAGATCGATGCCTCGACCGCCTTGAGGCACGACTGATCCATCATCTCGAGCGCGGCGGGTACCACGCCCGAGGCGATGATCGCCGACACCGCTTCACCGGCCGCGCGCAATGCCATGAAGTCGGCGGCAATGGTGCGCACGCTGACCGGAATCGGCTCGAGCCGCACCGTGATCTCGGTGACGACACCAAACATCCCCTCACTGCCGACCAGCAGGCCGACCAGGTCAGGGCCCCAGCATTCGCCCTGGGCCGACCCGAGCCTGACCACGCTGCCGTCGGTCAGCACGACCTCGAGCGCCACGACATGGTTGGTGGTGACGCCGTACTTGAGGCAGTGCGGTCCGCCGGCATTCTCGGCCACGTTGCCGCCGAGCGTGCAGGCGGTCTGGCTGGAGGGATCCGGCGCGTAGAACAATCCATGCGGGGCAGCCGCTTCGGAAAGCCGGGCATTCACAACGCCGGGCTCGACCCGGGCGCGGCGATTGACCGCGTCGATACCCAGGATCCGGTTGAGCCGGGTCAGCGAGAGCAGGACCGTGGAGGGATCGGCCAGCGCCCCGCCGGACAGCCCGGTGCCAGCACCCCGCGCCACGAACGAGACCCCGTCGTGATCCAGTTGGCGCATTACGGCAATCACCTCGGCCCGGCTGGCCGGCAGTACCACCAGTCCCGGAGTCGACTCATGGGTTGGCAGGCCATCGGCGCGAAAGGTGGCCAGCTCCGCTCGCCGGGTCCGGACCCACCGCGGCCCCACGATGCCGGACAAGGATTGCGCCACCGCGTCGACGTTCATTGCGGTCCCGAAGATGGCAGGCGGTGGCCCTTGCCGTTGCTCTGCGCTCCGACGTGAATCGCGGCCCGCAGGGTCAGTTCGTCCAGCAGGCTGGGGGCGATTTCCAGCAGCTGCGTGACTCGGGCATCGGTGCGGTCGAGCGCCAGCAGCCGCCACTGCGTCGAGCCGCTGAGCTCCAGTTCGGCCGCCACCTGAAAGGAGAGCAGCTCGGCATCATCGGACCAGGGTCCCGAGCTGGTGGTGATGTCGTGCAGCGCCGCCGCGACCTGGCGGTAGCGCTCGCCGATCAGGCGGAGCTCGGCCAGGCTGGCGGCCGAGGGAGCCGAGTCCTGTCGATCGACCACGCCAGTGAACCGGGCCACCGGATAGAGCCGGTCGGAATCCAGGTAATGATCGAGGCGGAATCGTCCGGTGCCCTGGACCAGGATGTGACTGCGCCCATCGGTGAGCTGCTCGTGATGCTCGACGCGGGCCAGGCCACCGACGCCGCCCGGAACAGGGCGGTGGCCGTCAGGGGCGGGCTGGATCAATCCGAACGGCTGTTGCCGTTCGAGGCAGTCCGCCAGCAGCTGGCGATACCGCGGCTCGAAGATGTGGAGTGGAAGCAGGGCGCCGGGGAAGAGAACGACGTCCAGGGGGAAAATGGCAAGCGGGGCGGCCATGCGGGGAATATATCCCGCTCGGGCCGCCCCACCGGGTCAGGCGGCGATCCAGGACCCGTTGAGACCCTTGACGTCGGGCGACTGGCGCAACTTCTCAAAGGCGCGCTCCCGGATCTGGCGAATCCGCTCCCGGGTGACGCCCAACAGTTCACCGATCCGCTCAAGAGTCAGCGCCTCCGAACCCTCCTCCAGCCCATAGTAGAGATACAGAATCTTGCGTTCCCGGGGCGTAAGGTAGCGCTCGAACAGCCGGTCGATGAACTCTCGGGTCAGCCCGGCATCGGTGCGGTCCTCGATGTCGTGCCCGGCCACGCCGGCCACCCGCTCCCCGAGATTGCCGCTATTCCGATCGGACCGTTCCACTGGCGCGTCGAGCGACATCTCCGCCGAGGTCATTCGGCGAGCCGAGCGGATGTTCTCCACGCTGTCGTTGAGAGCCACCGCAATCTCGGCGTCGGTCGGTTCCCGGCCCAGTTCCTGGGACAGAAACGACTCAGCCTTGGACATCTTGATGAGGGCGCTGTTCTGATTGAGCGGGATGCGGACGCTGCGGGTCTGCTCGGCGAGGGCCTTGAGGACGGCCTGTCGGACCCACCAGACCGCGTACGAAATGAATTTCACGCCGTGGTCCGGATCAAATTTTCTGACGGCCTTGAGCAGCCCTTCATTGCCGATGGCGACCAGTTCCGAGAGTTCGAGTCCGTGCCCCTGGTATTTCTTCACGTATGAGATCACGAACCGGAGATTGGCGGTGACCAGGCGTTCGGCGGCCTTGGGATCACCGTCCTGGGCCAGGCGCGCCAATCGGCGTTCCTCCCGAATGTCGGTGATCATGGGCAATTTCTGGATGTCGAGGAGGTATTGATCGAACGAGCCAGAGGCGACAGGGCGGAAGAACGCCTTGGTCTTGCTCACGCGTGTAGCAGCCATGTCCACCCCTGCGAAGGAGATCGGGCCAACTCAATTGTCTTGGGAATGCGGCGTAATGTTGCCGCAAAGAGGAGAGCCAATATAGGAAATGGGGGAAAAGCGGTCAAGCGAAAATTGTTATCAACATCACAAATTGTTACTGGCTATGCAGTTCCAGTGGTTGTCGACCTTCCACATGAATTGTGGGTAAGTTTGCCGGAAGGACTAGACACAAAGCATTGCGCTGCAATGGTTTAGGTTGCTCCAATTGATCGAAGTGCCGGCCCCAGATCCTCAGGACCGACCGGAACGGTCCAGTGCCCGGACCCGAGGTGCATGGTCCCCAATGTGGCGGGCAGGGCCAGCCGAATATGGCCGTCTCGGTTCTTCTTGTCGCTGGCCATGGCCGGCAGCAGATCAGCCACTGCCATGGGTATCGGGAGCGAGATCGGGAGGGACAATCTGGCCAGCAGCGCCGCCACCCGGTCCGCGGTGCCTCCAGCCAGGATGCTGAGCTGCTCGGCCAGCCGGCACTCCGCGACCAGCCCGATCGAGACCGCTTCACCATGTGGAACGATGTAGCCGCTGACCTGTTCGATGGCATGGGCGACGGTGTGACCGGCGTTGAGAATCGCCCGGCGGCCCCGCTCGTGCTCGTCTGCCTCAACCACCGCGGCCTTGATCTCGACGCTGCGGATGATCAGCCGCTCAAGGGCCCGCAGGTCCCGGGCACCGATCTGCCGGACACTGGTTTCGATCCAGCCGAAATAGCTGGCATCCGCGATCAGTCCGTGCTTCACCGCTTCGGCCAGTCCTCCCCGGTATTCGCGCTCGGGCAGGGTCAGGAGCGTCAGCGGATCGGCCACCACGATGGCCGGCGGATGAAAGGCGCCGATCAGGTTCTTTCCCTGGGCAGTGTCCACCGCCACCTTGCCACCGACCGAGGCATCCAGCATGGCCAGCAGCGTGGTCGGCACTTGCGCGTAGGGCAATCCGCGGAGATACGTTGCCGCCACGAAACCGGCCAGGTCACCCACCACGCCACCGCCCAGGGCCACGATCGCGCTGTTGCGGTCGAAGCCTTCGGCCAGCAGTTGGTCGGACAGCCGGCTCCAGGTTTCGCGGGTCTTGGATTTTTCGCCGGGCGGGAAGGTCAGTCGCAACTTGGGCTTGAGGCGGATCCCGGCATCGCTGGCCCGGGCCCCCAGTTCACGGTGGGCGGTGGTGGCGCTGGTCCATTCATCGTACCTGGCCGCCACCGTGTCGTCGGTGATCAGTGCCAGCCGCCGCCCCGCCAGCGGTTCGACCAGCAGCGAATGCAGTGACAGCAGCAATCCCGGCTCAACGTGAACCTGGTACGAACCCTGGGAGTGATTGACGGTGATCGGCGGCATGGGGGTCCAACCTAACGAAGAACCAGGAGGGAGGAAGGAGGAGAGCAAAACATTTTGTCACGCTTCCGCCTTCCTCCTTGCGCCGTCTTCCTACCAGGTCACATCGCCGGTGCCGTTGCGTCGATTGGCCAACCGGGCCAGAGTGAAGAGCAGGTCCGACAGCCGGTTGAGATAAACGATGAACAGCTCCGGCACCGCGGCCTCATGCGACAGGTGGACCAGATTTCTTTCGGCCCGACGGCAGATGGTGCGGGCCAGGTGCAGTGCGGCAGCCTTCTGGGTGCCGGCGGGCAGGACGAATGCCCTCAGCGGCGGCAGCTCGCGGTCGGCGGCGTCCATGGCGGCCTCGAACTCCGCGATGCGGCTGGCCGAGAGCTCGGCTTTTTCCAGCGCCTTGCGCACCCGGTCAGGATCGGGAGTGGCCAGGTGGCCACCGATGGAAAAGAGGTCGCGTTGAATGGACTGGAGCAGCTCGTCGTGCAGGGTTGCGGGTGGTGCCGCCCGGGCGACGCCGATCGCGCTGTTGAGCTCGTCGACATCACCATAGGCCGAGACCCGCGGATGATCCTTGGGCACCCGCCCGCCGCCGAACAGCCCGGTCTCCCCCCGATCGCCAGTCTTGGTGTAGATCCGGTTGTGGGTGGTGTCGGGCACGGAAAGAGCCGGGGTCGGGGAGCCGGCGGGAAGAGGCATCGGATGCGGCGGTTCTCCGGCCGGCTCGCCGCTGCCGGCCGCGTATACCAGCACCTCATCGATGTCCTCGTCCCACAACTTGCCGACCAGCCGCATCCCGACCTTTTCGGCCACCCGGCGGGCACCGGTGTTATCGGGCGGAATATTGGCGCAGACCCGTCGGCAGCCAGGTTCTACCAGTGCCCAGGCAATGAGCGCTCCGACTGCTTCGGACCCGAAGCCGCGGCCGTCAGCTTCGGCATAGGTGGCATATCCCAGGAGGACCGCACCCTCAGCGTCGGGCGGACCACCGAAGCCGAGCGCGCCAACGACATCGCGGGTGTCCCGACGGATGGCGAGCCAGGTCCACCAACCTGCCGTGTCGGGCTGGGCCCTGACCTGATCCCTGACCTGGGGCAGCAGCGATTCCATCAGCGGCGGCGGCCGCAGTGGCAGCGGGAAGTTGGCATTGGTCAGCTGGCGGAGCAGGGCCTGGTCGCCACGAAGGAGGGCGTCGATGGCTTCCGGGGTAAACGGCGCCAGGGTCAGGCGGGCGGTGTCGATCAGGGTCACGGGCATGAGTCAGGCGTGTGTCGGGGTGCCGGCGCCATCCAGGGCGGCCAGCATCTCGGAAATTCGGGTGAACTTGACCCTCGGCCGCCCCAGTGCCGAGCCTCGGCTGCGCTCGATCTCATCGAGGGCCCGCCAGTCGGCCCAATCGACGACGCGAACATTGCGTGCGGTCAGTAACTCGTCGATCGAGACGCCCTCGGAAGGGTCTTTCAGCAGTCCTGCCGCATGATCGTCAAGCAGGTGATCGACCGTCTCGACGGCATCGGGCTTGTTGGTGCCGATGACTCCGCTGGGTCCCCGCTTGATCCACCCGACCACGTATTCGCCGCGGGCCGGAGTGCCGGTCGACGAGAGTACCCGGCCTTCGGCGTTGGAGACAATGCCGCGCCTGGGGTCGACCGGAACTCCTGGAATTCCCGTCCCGCGATAGCCAACCGAGCGGAACACCAGTCCTGCATCGATGGCCTCGGTTTCGCCGCTGGACTCGGCCTTCACCTCGTGACCGGCGACTTTCACCAGGCGGTTCCGGGCCAGTTGGATCCGCTCGACTCGGCCATTCCCTTCAAGTGCCACCGGGCTCAACAGAAAACGGATATGCAACCGTTTCGGCTTGCCGGTGATGCCATGGGCCGCCATGGCTCGGAGCGTCTGGAGATTGCGGTCGATGGTGTGATCGCCGGCCGCGGCCATCTCCGCGCTGGTCGGATCGAGCTCGAGCTCCTCAGGGTACACGATCGCGTCGGCGCCCGGGAGTTCACCCAGTTCCTTGACCTCGGGATTGGTGAACGCCGCCTGCACCGGGCCCCGCCGGCCGATCATGTAGATGTCCCGCACCTTGCTCTCGGCCAGCGCCTCGAGGGCGTAGGTTGCGATATCCGTCCTGGCCAGCTCCTCCGGCGTGCGAGCCAGGATCCGGACCACATCGACCGCGACGTTGCCCATCCCGATGACCGCCACTGCCGGCTGGCTCAAGTCGAAGAGGCGATCACGGAAATCGGGGTGACCGTTGTACCAGGCCACGAACTCGGTGGCGGCATGACTGCCGGCCAGCGCTTCACCGGGGATGCCGAGTGCCCGATCGGACCGGGCGCCAAAGGCGTAGATGACAGCGTGGTAGCGGGCCAGCAGTTCGTCGCGGAAAAGGTCGCGCCCGATCTCGACATTGCCGAAGAATCGGAAGCCCGGTTGGGCCGCCAGCTTTTCGTAGACCCGGGTGACCGCCTTGATCTTCTGGTGGTCGGGCGCCACTCCGCCGCGGACCAGGCCAAACGGCGTTGGCAGGCGGTCGAACAGGTCGATGCTCACACCGGGCAGCCTGCGCTGCAGGTGCTCGATGGAAAAGAAGCCGGACGGCCCGGAGCCGACGATGGCGACCCGGAGAGGGGCCGGACTGGGAATGGACATGGGGCATAAGATAGAAGGGAGACGGGCGATGGGAGAGGGGAGCGGCGAAAGGCAAATGGCGAAAAGTGAACGGAGGAGGGAGGCCGGGATGATCCGTCAGACTAGCGATCAATCGACCAGCAGCACAACCTTTGGAACCTGGAACCTGGAACCTGGAACCTGGAACCTGAAACCCGGAACCACCAGCACTCGGAGGTGACCCGCATGTCCACAGTTCGTGTCGCCGCGGTCCAGGCCGCGCCGGTCTTCCTCAATCTCGATGCGTCACTGGACCGGCTGTCCGAACTGACCGCCGAGGCGGCGAGTCAGGGGGCGCGGCTAGTCGCCTTTGGCGAGAGCTGGCTGCCGGGGTATCCGGCCTGGCTCGATATGTGTGAGGGGGCCGCAGTCTGGGGAGATGCCGCCGCCCGTGATGTCTTCGTCCGGCTGATGGACAACGCGGTTGAGTTTCCGAGTCCCGCGGCCACCCGTATGGCGGAAATCGCCCGTGCGCACGGTGTGGTGCTGGTAGTCGGGGCCCATGAACGCGCCGGACGCACGCTATTCAATGCAGCGCTGACCTTCGGACCCGACGGCGCCCTGCTCAACCGTCACCGCAAGCTGATCCCCACCTATTCGGAACGACTGATCTGGGGGCAGGGCGATGGCGCCGGTTTGCGGGCGCCGATCACGGCCCTTGGGCGGGTGGGCGCCCTGATCTGCTGGGAACACTGGATGCCGCTGACCCGCCAGGCCATGCATGACGAGCACGAGGACATTCACGTGGCGCTGTGGCCGGCCGTGCCTGACATGCACCTGGTCGCCAGCCGTCACTATGCCTTTGAAGGTCGCTGCTTCGTGCTGGCGGTGGGGAGCCTGCTGCGGCTGGACGAGCTGCCGAAGGATCTGACGATTGCGGCCAAGTACCAGGGGCCGCCGGAGAAGCTGCTGCTCACGGGGGGCAGCGCGATCATCGGGCCCGATGGGAAAATCCTGGCCGGTCCCTGCTTCAACGAAGAAAAAATCCTGCTGGCCGATATCGACCTGACCGCAATCCGCCAGCAGGCCATGACGCTCGACGTCAGCGGCCACTACAGCAGGCCGGACGTCTTCGACTTCCAGGTCAATCGCCGCGCTTTTCCTGTTTCGGCCGCAGAAAGAAGCGCAGCTGCGCCTGGCCACGGCTGAGTTCCCCGATCTCGAGGCCGAGCACTCCCGCCTTGGGAAAATCGACCGCCAGCGCTTCCCGACGCCCCACCAGCAGCAGCGACGCCAGTTGTCCCAGCCACGGTTCGTGTCCGACCAGCGCGACGATGGCTGCCGTGTCCTGCGGCCCGATGGCTCTGGCGATCGGGGCGATGGCGGGGGTCATCGCCAGTGCGCCGAGTTCGACCGGCAGCGCCTTGGCATCACTGAAGGCGGCCAGCAGTTCGGCCGATTGCCAGGCCCGGCACCACGGCGAGGCCAGGATCAGGGTGGGGATCAATCGTTGTTCGCGCAGCCGCCGCGCCATCCGGCGAGCCCCCTCGCGCCCGCGTCGGGTCAGCGGCCGCTGGGTGTCGTCGGGCCACTGCATCGAGTCGCGCTCGCCGGCGTGTGCGTGCCGCACCAGCAGCAGAATCATCGGGATGCGGCTGGCGCCGGAGCCGGGGCCTTGAGTAATTCACCGTAGGGCTGGAACCCCGCCCGCCTCAGGCAGAGCCACCCCATGGCCACACCGGCGGCCGCCACCAGGAAATCGGTGATGTCCGGCTCGCGACCGACTACAAAGAGCTGGCCGGCCTCGAGCACCAGCGCCAGATAGATCCCCGGCAGTGCGGTGCGCAGCGCCCCTACTCGATGCAGGGGCCAGACGGCCAGCAAGGCGCCGAGTGGCACGGCGAGGAAGAACGGCACCGAGACATCCACGACCGAGAAGAAGTCGTTCCACCGCTCGGTGAGAGCCAGCGGGATCCACCACGGGTCGTGGAGCTTCCGGGCATACTGGGCCGGATCGAATTCCGGCAGAAAGGGCCGCCAGGCCCAGAGCGTCAGGACGATTGCATAGCAAGACAGCAGAATTCGCGGGCGATCCACTCCACGCACATTCTGCGAGAAGCTGCCCAGCCAGCGCCCGGTGGCCCAGGCTCCGAGCCCGACTCCGGCGATGTGGGCCAGGAGCGAGCCCAGCAGAATCGGGATGCCGAGCGGGGCGTGGAGCAGTTCTGCCATCAGACAGAGCATGGCGCCCGCAATGCCACTTCGATAGGCAGCGTCCCGATGGGACCGGCCCGATTCCACCAGCGCGACCACGGCCAGCACGCCGGCCGGCGCGAACAGGAACAGGTCCTCCCATGGAATATCCCGGATCGAATCCCACCGGAATCCGGCGAGGATGATCGCCGTCCGGGTCAGCAGCCCTCCATGCACGGTGCCGTGGTCGTCCCGGAAGAGCGGGACCAGTGCCTCGAGAAAGGCACTGGCGCCATAGCTGGCCGCCAGCAGAATGGCGGGCAGCCCGAAGTAGGATTTCCGGTCGCGGTGGCCATACAGGGTGTAGACCACCGCGGCGAAACAGATGGCGCCGAGGAAGCTTCCGCCGGTATTGGTCAGAACATCGTTGATGCTCGCGAACCGATTGCTGGACCCGAGCTGGCACAGTTCGACACTGAGGCTGAGCAGGAATCCCCAGATCGTGGCCTGGCGGACCGAGCGCCAGTTGCCGCCGCGGGGGCTGGTCGCCATCCAGACCAGACCCCACCCGGCGAACAGCACCACGTTGCGGGCGGCATCGATGATGTCGGCCCGGTTGAGGCTCACCACCAGCGCCCGGGCCAGGCGGCCACGGATATGGGCCGGATCGGTGTCGACCGTGAACGGAGTGAGAGTCGCGATGAGGATGACGACACCGTAGGCAGCCAGGGCCGGCCGCCGGAGCCGTTCGAGCCGGGCGTGAAGCTGACTCATTGCGCCGGGCGCGCCATGGCCACGACCAGACTGTCGATCTGGGCCCTCATATCATGGTCGGTGGCGGTGTGGTGATTGGCCTGGATCGAGAAGACGAGGGTATCGCCGGTCGCGGTGAAGATGTAGCCCGACAGCGTACTGGCCAGGCTGATGGTGCCGGTCTTGGCCGCCACTCGGCCCTCGAGGGCCGTGCCCTTGAAGCGGTTGCGCAGGCTGCCTGGCTGTCCGGCACGCGGTAAACCGGCGGTGAAGACCTCGAAGTGCGGATTGCGCCGGATGTAGTTGAGCACCCTGGTAAAGGCCAGCGGTGACACCAGGTTGTCGGCCGACAAGCCCGAGCCGTCGGCCAGCGAGATCTGGGCCGAGTCCACCCCCATCGAATCGATCAGGAAGCGCCGTTCAACCGCGGTACCGCTCTGCCACGAACCGGCGGCCCCGAACTGGCGCCCCAGCTGCTTGAGCAGCATTTCGGCAAACCAGTTTTGGCTGGTGTTGAGGATCGGAAAGATCCACTCCTTGAGGGGGCGGGATTCGACTTCCGCCAGTGGCGGGGTGCCCCGGGCCGCGCGGTACCGCAGTGAATCGGTAGTGGAGCGCACCGTGCCGCGAATCGTGATGCCCGCCTGGCCCAGCACCTGGCGGAGGGCGCGGGCGGCAAAGATGGCGGGGTCCGGCAGTGCGAACGACTCGGTGCCGCCGCGGTTGTCGAGCGCCACATCTCCTTCCGCCCAGAGACCGAGGGTACCGGCGGTGCGGAAGAAGTCGAGGGTGGTCTGGCCGCCGACCGAGACTGTACGACTGCGGTTTTCCAGGGTCAGGTCGCCGAGGTCGGGATCCATGACGACCTCGGCGGGCTGGCCCTCGCTGGCACCCGGCTTCCAGTGCAGGTCAACGCTGTTGTCGTTGAATCCGAGTCCCGAGACCGGCGCGGCGTACCACCAGTTGAGGTCGTAGGCCGACCACTCTCCGCTGATCAGCTGGGGCTCGAAGTAGCTGCCATCACCGACCAGGTCACCGAGCACTTCGCGCACACCGGCGGTGCGGAGGTCGGTGGCCAGCTGGCGGAATTTGGCGAACTGATCGGTGTCGCAGTTGCCGGCCACCGTGGTGTCGAGGCCGTAGCAGCGGCGGCTCCAGGTCGGGTCGCCGCGGCCGTAGAGGACCAGGTCGCCCGCCAGAACGCCAGCCGAGAGGGGGCCGGTGGCGTAGAGGCTGGTCTTGACCTTGAAGTCGGGAGACAGACGAGCGACGGCATTGCTGGTGACGACCAGCTTGGTGTTGCTGGCTGGAATGAACAGCCGGTCGGCATTGCGGCCGTAGAGCAGCTTGCCGCCCTTGTCGACCAGCGCGATGCCCCAGATCTGGTGATTGAAGCCAGGCGCGTCGAGGATGGAATCGAGGCGCTTGGCGAGGGTCCTGGACTGGGCCTGGAGTGTGGTGGCCAGCAGGACGAACAGGACGGATAAGACGGGCAGGACGGATAGGACGGATGAGAAGGGCAGGACGGCCGAGGCGGGCAAGGCGGGCGAGTGAATCCGTTGCCTGCCTGACAATCCTACCGTCGGTCCGACGGTCCGTCGTTCCGGCGACTTACTCAAGAGACACTCGAGGATCCGCTTTTGCATACGCCAGGTCCGTCAGGAGGTTGACCAGCACGAAGACCAGACTGAGAAACAGGATGCTGCCCTGGACGGCTGGCAGGTCACGCTTGTCGATGGCGGTGAGTACGTAGCGGCCGACACCCGGCCAGCCGAAGATCGTCTCGGTCAGGATCGAGCCCGTGAGGTAGCTGCCGAAGTCGAGGCCGATCACCGTGATCATCGGCAGCAGGGCATTCCGGAGTCCCCGTGACAGTACCACCGTGGACTCGGACAATCCCTGCGCCCGCGCGGTCCGCACGAAGTCGCTGCTGAGGATCTCCTGCATGGCCGCCCGGGTGGTCCTGGCAATGAAGGCCACCGAACGCATCCCCAGGGTAATCGCCGGCAGCACCAGCGCGGCGAGTGTGGCTGAACCCGAGGGCGGGAACCAGCGCAGGGTGACCGCAAAGACCAGGATCAGTACCAGCGCCACCCAGTACACCGGGAACGAAACCCCAAGATAGGCGCCGAAGGTCAGCAGGCGGTCCGCCAGTCCACCGGGCCGCCAGGCGCCGTACACCCCGACCAGCACGCCGGTCGTGGTAGCGAACAGCATCGCCGCCAGCGCCAGCTTGAGGGTGGCGGGAAACCGCTCGAACAGATCCTGGCGGATCGACCGGTTGGTGATGTAGGACCGGCCCAGGTCTCCCTTGAGCACCCCGCCGAGGTAGTGGCCGAATTGTAGTGGCAGAGGGTCATCGAGCCGGAGATCGGCTCGGAGCTGGGCAATCGTGGCGCTGTCGGCCCGCTCGCCGACCATGGCCTGCACCGGATCCCCGGGGGCCACGTAGAGCAGCAGGAAGGCCACGACCAGCACCCCGAACAAGGTCGGGATCAGCAGCAGCAGCCGGATCACCAGCCAGCGGATCATGGGGTGTGGTGCGCGTTCTGCCAGCGCTGGCCGTTGAAGATCGCCGGGATGCGCCAACCGGTGTACTCGGGACGCTGGGCCCAGAGATCGACCGGAAACCAGCAGAAGATCCAGGGCGCCAGGTCAAACACCCGCTGATCAATGATCCGGTCGAGACGCACCTTCTCGATGGAATCGACGGTGCTGCGGGCCCGGAGGATCAGGCTGTCGAGGCCGCTGTCGGCCAGAAACGCCAGGTTGCCGCCCGGTCCCCGATTGCCCGAATAGAACAACGGGTAATTGAAATTCTCGGCGTCGGGGTAATCGCCGTACCAGTCGGTTAGAAAAAGATCGGCTTCGCCCTTGCGGGCGGCCGACCGGGCACTCGAGGCATCGCGCTGGACGATCTCGGCATTGATGCCGACCGCTGCGAGGTCCTGCTGCATGGCCTGGACGATGCGCGCGTACTCCGGCCGCGCCGACCGCCACAGCTTGATCGAGAAGCCGTTGGGATAGCCGGCCTCGGCCAGCATCCGTCTGGCTAGTGCCGAGTCGTAGGCGTAGCGCACCCGGGTCGAATCGTACCCCTCGATCCCCGGCGGGACCGAGCCCGCCGCCAGACTGCCCCGACCGCCTGCCAGGTTGGCCAGGATCGTCGGGATGTCGATGGCATGATTGAGCGCCTGCCGCACCCGTACGTCCTTGAGCGGACCGTGGGTCGTGTTGATCGCGACGTACAGCGGTCTCAGGGCGCTCCTCCGCTGCAGCTCCGCTGGACGGCGCTTTTCCCAGAGCCGGGTCTCGCCGAAGGGAACTTCGACCACCGTGAGGTGCCCCGATTCATACTCGGCGGCCTGGGTGAGGGCTTCGGGAATGATCCGGATCCGCAGCGTATCGGCGTCGGGGATCTTGCCCCAGTAGTGCTCGTTCCGCGCCAGCACCAGCGCGTCGTCGTGATTCCAGCGAACCAGCCGCCACGGGCCGCTGCCAATCGGATGCTGATCGAAATCAGCGGCCGCCGGCGTGGCCACGATGGCCGTGACCGGCATGGCCAGCAGCTTGGGAAAGATGTTGAGCGGCGCCTCGAGGGTCAGGACCAGCGTGGTGTCATCCGGCACCGCGATGCCGACCCGGGCGGTTGAATCCCCGGCTGAATGGGCTTTGGCGCCTGCAATCGGGAATAGAGGCCACGCCCGTCCGCCTTTCAATTTTGGATCGAGGGCCCGGAGATAACTGTCACGGATCGAAGCGGCGGTGAGCGGCCGGCCGTTGTGAAACTGGACCCCCGAGCGGATATGAAAGGTGTAATGCAGCCCGCTGGGGTCGTTCTCCCACCGGGTGGCGAGGCCCGGCTGCAGATGCCCGTCGGCGTCGAACTGCGTCACATTATCGAACAGGGTCGTGATGACTTCGCCGGTGGGGACATCGGTGGAGAGGGCCGGATCGAGCGATCTGGGATCGTAGTAGAAGTAGTAATTCAGCGTCCGGGGATTTTCCGGAGCGGTGCAGGCCAGGAGCCCCAGGAGGGCGAGATACTGCAAGCGGGGCAAGGGGGGCGCGGGCGGCGGCGGGAATACGGTTCCGCCTCGTTGACTCTGACTCGTAACTCTGCGAAACTACGTCACTTGGACCGCATCGTCAATCAACGCCGCCGGGCTCTGTCGGCCCGGCGCTCTTGTCTGGAATTCAGGTCTCGCCTGCTGCCCTCATGCCCCTGATCGGCCGTCTCCATCTGAGCACGGCGCTGGCCGGACTCCTCCTGATCGTGACGGGGGTCCGGTCCGCCTCGGCGCAGGAACCCGATCGGATCGTCAGGGGACTCAAATTCACCGGCAACAAGTCTCTCACCAGCGACGCCCTGAGTTCCGCCATCGCCACCACCAACTCGGCCTGGTTTGCCCGCAGCAAGCTGGTGCGCTGGATCGGCCTCGGTCAAAAGCGGGTGTTCGACGAAACCGAGTTCCGCCGAGACGTGCTGCGGATCGGGCTGCTGTACAAGCAGAGCGGATTTCTCGAGGTGAAGGTCGACACCGTCGTGATCCGCAAGCCGAAGGAAGTCAGCGTCACCTTCAAGATTACCGAGGGTCCGCCGGTCGTGGTCACTTCGCTGGCCGTCACCGGACTCGACTCGCTGCCCGACGCCAGGAAGCTGACCCAGGACCTGCCGCTCCGGATCGGCCGGTCGTTCGACCGGTTCCTGTTCCAGGCCAGTGCCGACACCCTGGTGGCCCGGCTGCGGAACCACGGTCACCCGTCGGCCGATGTGCTGCGCAACTTTTCGATCGACAAGGTGGCCAGGACGGTGCAGGTGTCGCTGGATGCACTGCCGGGGCGGGGAGCGGTGTACGGCGGGATTACGGTGGCCGGCAAGGTCAACGTCGATACCACCTTCATCCGGCAGATGCTGGTGGTCGACCGGGGCGAATCGTTCGACCAGCAGGATCTCGACGAGAGCCAGCATCGGCTGGCCCGCACCCAGTTGTTCCGCACCGTGTCGGTGCAGATCGATTCAGCCGGGTTCCAGCCCGACGATTCGGTGGTGCCACTGGTGGTGACCGTCAGCGAAGGGCGGCGGTTCAAGTACCGGGGCCAGATCGGGTACGCCACCGAGGACTGCTTCCGGCTGGGCGCCGGCTACACCGACCGGAACCTGTTTCACAGCGGCCGCCAGTTCGATCTCAGCGCCAGCCTGTCGAAGATCGGGGTGGGGACTCCGTTCAATTTTGGTCTGAAGAATTCGATCTGCTCCACCCTTAAGGCCGACTCGGTCGGATCGAGTGTGGCCAACTACAACGTCACCGCCACCGTGGGTCAGCCCCGGTTCTTCTCGTCCCGCACCGAGGGGACCTTCTCGTTCTTCGGCGAGCGGCGCAGCCAGTTTCAGGTCTATCGCCGGGATGAAATCGGTGCCGCGGTCCGGGCCACGTACCTGCCGGAGCCGCGGCTGCCGATCTCGCTGACCTACCGGGCCTCATTCGGCCGGACCTACGCGACTCCGGGAAACTACTGCGCCTTCTTCAACGCCTGCACCCCGCAGGACCGGCTGCTGTTGTCCCAGGGGCGGCTGGGGGCGGAGCTCACCGGGGTCATCAGCTCGATCCAGACCAACAATCCAGTCGATCCCAGCCGCGGCCGTGCCTATTCGCTCGAGCTCGGGTACAGCTCGCCGATCATCGGATCCTCCAAGTTGCAGCAGTTCGTCCGGGTGCAGGCCGATGCAGCGTGGTACCGGGCGCTGACCCGGGACGTGACACTCAGCTGGCGGTTGCGGGGCGGGATGCTGTTTTCACCCAAGGTCGACGTCAACGGCACCGCGACGGAATTCGTGCCGCCCGAGCAGCGGTTCTATGCCGGCGGGCCCAACGATGTGCGGGGCTACGATGTGAACGGCCTGGGCCCGCTGGTCTACGTGGCCTACACCGACAGCGCCGTGCTGACTCCGTCGCTGGAACAGAAGATCAGCGACGGCACCATTCGGAGCACCTTTTCGCCGACGGGCGGGAACACGCTCGGGGTTGCCAATGTCGAGATCCGGGTGCCGTCGCCGCTGCTTTCCTCGCGGCTGCGGCTGGCGGGGTTTGTCGACGGCGGGATCCTGTACCAGCGCGGTAAGACCGACCTGGCCCCCGCCCAGTTCCGGATCACGCCGGGGGTCGGACTCCGATTCGGCACCCCGATCGGGCCGATCCGTCTTGACCTGGCCTACAATAGCTATCCCGGTACGCCGGGCCCGCTCTACCTGCAGGACAGCCAGGGCAATATCCGGCTGGTGAAATCGGCGTACTCCAAGCCCCGCGGCAGCGGGTGGAATCTGCACTTTGCCGTGGGGCAGCCCTTCTAGATGCGCCGATTCCTCAAGCACACTGGCCGCCTCTTCCTTGCGCTGTTCATCAGCAGCCTGCCCATCGTCCTGGCGGTGGTGATGGTGCTGTTGTTCAGCGGGCCCGGCCGGGGCGTGCTGGCCCGGGTCATCGGCGACCGGCTGAGCCGGAATCTTCGCGGCCAATTCCAGATCGGCGCGGTCTCCGGTTCGATCCTGCGCTCGCTGACGCTGCGCAATGTGGTGGTACGTGACACCTCAGGCGCGCTGCTGGCCCAGTTTCCCCGGCTGCGGGTGACCTATAATCTCTCCACCCTGCTGGCCAGGAACCTGGTGCTGACCCGGGTCGAGCTCGACAGCCCCACCGTGCACCTGACCAAGCGGGCCAACGGTCGGATGAATTACGAAGAGGTGCTCAAGCTCAGCGAAGGTCCGCCCAGCGGCAAGCCCGGCCCACTGGTCGAATTTCACGACGTTTGGGTACGCCAGGCCAATCTCGTCCTCTCGATGCCGTGGTCGGCGCCTGATAGCGTGCACACCCCGTCGGGAATTGCGGCGGCGCTGGCGGCGGACCGGGCGCATCCGGGCCGGGAAATCGATCCCAGCCCCGACGGCTTGAAGAAGGTGATCCGGTTCGTGCCGCTCACCGCGCACTTCCCGAAGTTGCGGCTCACCACTCCGAAGCACGAGCCCTTTGCGTTCGAGATCGATACGCTGGCCACCCGGATCAGCGATCCAGCGCTGACCATCACGCATCTCGTGGCCCACGGATGGACCGCGGGAGACAGCCTGCAGTTCACCGCCGCTCACGCCGCGCTGCCTGACACCCGGGTGCAGGGTGGCGGCACCGTGACCTGGCCGCGTGGCCCGATCCTGTTCGACTTCCGCTTCAACGCAGCGCGGCTCAATCTCAACGACCTGCTCTGGATCAATCCGGGGCTGCCGCCGCTGGCCGGCAAGGGCAAGGTGGTCGCCAAGTCGGAAAGTGATACCAAAACCGATTACCAGCTCAGCGACCTCGCGCTCAGCGGTGCGCCCGGCGCGCTCAAGGGCAAGGTCACCCTGCTGGTGGACCAGAAGCGGGGACTCGGCTTCAAGGGCATGGATCTGGATCTCGACCATCTCGATCTGTCGGTGATGAAGCCATTCGTGCCGGACCTGCCGTTCGAGGGAAAGCTGACCGGCCCCACCCGTGGCGATGGTTATCTCACCGACATGGCGATCGACGTCAACTGGCTGTTCGAGGATGCCAGGGTGCCGGCGCCGGCCGAAACCGAAATCGCCATGAAGGGCCGAGTGCGGCTGGGCGGGGATGCCGGGCTGTACTTCGACGAGGTGGAGGTCGACTCCAGCGATATCGACCTGCGCACGGTGCGTCGGCTGGCGCCGGCGGTGCCGCTCAACGGACGGGTGGCCGCATCGGGCAGCGTCAACGGCAGCCTGCGCAACGTGATGTTCAACGGCACCATGGATCACCAGGACGGCGAGCGGCCGGTCAGCACGGTCGAGGGCAAGCTGGGGCTCGATACTCGCAAGGATGACGTGGTATTCGACGTCGAGGGCCTGCTGAATCCGCTCTCGTTCGACGGGATCCGCGGCAGCTTTCCCGGGATGACCGCCCGCGGCGAAATCCACGGTCCGGTTAAGCTGCAGGGACCGCTGGCCCACCTCCAGACTCACGCCGAGGTCGAAGGCCAGGTCGGTCACATCAAGGCGGACGGTGGCCTCACGGTGCTGCCGCCCCGGCTTGGCGCCGAGAGCCTGACTGTGGTCTTCGATCATGTCGACCTGCCCCAATTGCTGGGCAAGGGACCGAGCACGGCGCTGGCGGGCACGCTCAAGGTCAATGGGGTGATCGATTCACTGGTCCCACCGGAGGGAAGGCTCGACGCCAGACTCTCTCCCGGCAGCATCGATGCCTTTGCCTTCGACAGCATGGCCGTGGCGGTGGACGCCACCGGCGGCCGGCTGGTGTTCGACACCCTCACCGCCGTCTGGCAGGATGGCCGGCTCGATGGCCGGGGTGAACTGGGCTGGCACCGCGATCAGGACGGTGAACTGACGCTGCAACTGGCCGCCGCGCGACTCACCCCGTTCGATACCGTGGCCACCCTGCTGCTCGGCGAGGCCAGCGACAGCGTGGCCAGGGCCCATCCGCTCGACGGAACGGCCAGCGGCCTGGTGCGGCTCCGTGGCTCGTTCGATTCGCTGGACGCCCGTGCCCAGCTGGAAGTCCGCGACCTGTCCTGGCGCAGCCTGCGGTCGCCGGCCGATTCGATCGACCTGGCGTGGATTGGCGGGGTCCGCCCCCGGAGCGCCGTCGCGGTGGTGTTCGACTCACTCAGTATCGGGCAATGGTCGCTGCACAACGCCGATCTCCACGCAGCCGGGTTCACCGACTCGCTGGGCTGGGGCGGCAGCGTCGACATCGGCCGGCTGGGCCGGGCCAGTTCGACCGGCACCATGCAGCGCCTGCCACTGGGCTACCTCGTGGTGCTCGACTCGCTGCGGGCGGTGCTGCCCGACCACAGCTGGCGGCTGGTCGCGCCGTCCCGGGCGCTGGTCGGCGATTCGGTGGTCGCCGTATCCCCGATGCGGTTCGAGGCCGAGGATGGCGCCGGCGAACTCAGGATCGGCGGCCTGCTGCCGCGCGCGGCGGGTGGTCAGTTGCGGCTGTCAGCGGCGAGCGTCCCGATCCGGGATGTGTACGCCATGCTGCAGTGGGATACCACCCAGGTCCACGGCACCTTCTCGCTCAATCTCGAGCTCACCGGTACGGCGGCCAAGCCGGAAATTCACGGCGGGCTGGCCCTGGCTGATGTCGGGCTGGGGGATTTCTCCACTCCGTTCATCCAGGGATCGGTGCTCTACACCGACCAGAAGCTCAAGGCCAACCTGGATGTCTGGAAGACCGGCGCCTCGATCATGCAGCTCGAGGCGGCGCTGCCACTCGATCTGGCGCTGCACAAGGTGGCCAAGCGGCAGCTGCCGGGTCCGATCCTGATCCGGGCCCACTCCGACAGTACGGACCTGACGATACTCGAGGCGGTCACCCGCGCGGTCCGTCAGGTCACCGGCTCGCTGGCGGTCGATGCCGAACTGGGTGGCACCTGGGACGCGCCGGCACTGTCCGGGACGCTGGCCCTGCGCGGAGTCGGGGCCAACCTGCCGGGGCTGGGAGTCCGCTACGACAACATCACCGGCAAGGCGATTTTCCACGGCGATTCGATCAGCCTGGAGTCATTCCGGCTCAATGGCGGCAAGGGCAGCCTGGAAGTCACCGGCGGGCTGCGGCTGGAGAAGCTCACGCACCCGCTGCTCAACCTGACGCTCAAGCCCGACAATTTTCAGGCGATGGATATCCGCGGCGTGGCCAGCCTCAACGCGTCCGGTGACCTGAAGATCACCGGTTCGCCGCTGCTGCCCACCATCTCCGGCCGGGTCACGGCCAATGAAGGGGCCTATTACTTCGCGGACCTGATCAACAAGCGGGTGGTGGATCTCGAGAACCCGGGCGACAGCTCGCTGATCGACCTCGAGCAGCTGCGCACGGCCCGGCTGGGCAACACGTTCATGAAGCGGTTCCTCGATTCGCTGACCATCCAGGATCTCCGGGTGACCATGGGCGAATCGTTCTGGCTGCGCTCGAGCGAAGCCAACGTCCAGCTTGAAGGCAGCCTGCTGGTCAACAAACAGCGGGCCAACTACCGGGTCGATGGCACCCTGTCCACCGTGCGGGGGAGCTACCAGCTCCGGGTCGGCCCGGTGATCCGCGATTTCAGCGTCGAACACGGCACGGTGCAGTACTACGGCAACCCCAGCCTCAATGCCGACCTCGACATTACGGCCCGGCATGTGGTCCACACCACCGACAATGTCAGCGGCAACGAGGAGCTGCCGGTGATTGCTCACATCACCGGCACGATGCTGGCACCCAAGCTGGAGCTGACCACCGACGCCTCCCGCGGCGCCCTGAGCACGACCGAACTGGTCAGCTACCTGATGTTCGGCCGGAGCTCGATCTCCTCCGGCGAGGCGGGGGCCAGCGCCGACCAGACCGCCGTCACCTCGGCGATGTCGTATCTTTCCAGTGCGCTGTCGAGTGAGCTGCAGCGCACCCTGGTCACCGACCTGCGACTGCCGATCGACTACATCGAAATCCGGCCAGGCAGCATCTCTCGTCCGGGCGCCGCCACCCAGAACGGCGCCTCCCAGGTGGCCCAGTTGGCGGCTGGCTGGCGGATCGGACATTCGTTCTTCGTGACGGTGCACGCCGATGTCTGCACCAACCAGACCCGCTTCTACCCTGACGTGGAGTATCGACTGAGCCGAGAATTCCGTTTGAGCGCGACCCTGGAGCCAGTGGCCAGCTGTACCGACCTGCTCACGCTGCGGAGCCTTCAGGACCGGGGTCGCTACCAGTTCGGTGTCGACCTGATCTGGGAGCGGGAGCATTGAGCGCGCCTCGGGCCCTGCTGATCGCCAACCCCGCCGCCTCGCGCATGAAGGAGTCCGCCGAGCGGGCGGTGGTCGAGACCCTCACTGGTGGCGGTTGGGCGGTGGATCTGGAACGGACCACCGGTCCGGGCGCCGCCAGCCTGCTGGCCGAGGCCGCGGTGCGGGAACGAGTCGAGGCGATCGTGGTCCTCGGCGGGGACGGTACCATCATGCAGGCGGCCGGCGCCGCGGTCGGATCGGATACCCGGATCTGTGCCATTCCGGGTGGCACCGGCAATCTGCTCGCCGGCAACCTTCGGATCCCTTCGGATCCGGTCAAAGCGGCCCGGGTACTGCTGGCGGGCAGGAAGCGGCGGATCGACCTGGGCCGGGTCGAACGGCCCGACGGCGTGCACTACTTCGCGGTGGCGTGCGGGGCGGGGTACGACGCCCGCGTCATGGGAGGAACTCCGCCGGAATTCAAGCGGCGCTGGGGGTTCGGCGCCTACGTGGCCACCACGTTCCGGCTGATTCCGAAGATCAAGCGGGTGCCGCACCGGATCACCGTGGACGGGGTGGTGCTCGAAGTGCCGGCCACCATTGCGATGATCGCCAACTGCAGGGAGATCATCCCGCCGATCGTCAAGCTGAAGCGGGACATTTCCTTCGATGATGGCCTGCTCGACCTGATCCTGATGAGCGGCAACGGCTTCTTCGGCGGCGTGCGCGCCATCCTGGACCTGCTCCGCGAGCACCATACGCTCGATGCCGATGGCGGCTTCGTGGCCCACGCGCGGGGACGGGAAATCCGGGTCGAAGCGGCCGTACCCGAGCCGGTCCAGATCGATGGTGACGTGGCCGGCAGCACTCCGCTGGTGGTCACCGTGGTTCCCCTGGCGCTGGACGTCTGCATTCCATGACGGTCGCCAGCCCCGAACAACTGACCCGCCGGCTGGCGCAGGTCGAGGCGCTGGGGCGGCTGGCCCACCGCTTCACCGAATCCGAGGACGCCGAAGGCGCGATGCAGGCCAGCGCCCTCGAGGGGCTGCGAGTGTTCGAGGCGGAGCGGGCGGCGGTCTTCATCTTCGACCGGCCTCGCGGCGCGGTCGAGTGCCGCTTCTCGATCGGGCTCTCGTCGGGATACATCCAGACGGCAGTAAGCCGGCTGCGCGATTATCCGTCGGTGGCTGCGGCGGTCCAGGCCGGCGAGCCGTATTTCGTGACCGATATCGCCGCCGACCCCGACCATCCGCTCAAGCTGGAGGCGGCCCGGGAAGGGATCGCGGCGCTGGCGGCACTCCCGCTCCGTTTCGCCGGCGAAGTGATCGGGTCGATCGCACTGTATCACGATCAGCCCCGCGCCTATCCGCCGGATGAACGCGGCATCGCCTCGGCCTATGCGGAGATCGCGGCGCTGGCCATCGGCAAGAGCCGGCTGCTCGACCAGGTGTCGAGGATCAAGCGGGAATGGCAGTCGGCCTTTGACGGGACCGGCAGCGGCCTGGCCCTGGTCGAGGCCACTGGCCACGTCAGCCGGGGCAATCGCTTCCTGGCCGACCTGGCCGGCGTTCCGGTCACCGCGCTGCCGGGCCTCAATATCAGGAGCCTGTTTCCGGCGTGGCCCTCGCCGGCCGACGATCCGCTGCTCCAGGCCATTGCGACCAACATGCGGGTCAGCCAGCCGCTCGAGGGCCGGGATGGCCGTCATCTGGTGGTCACCGCCACCCCAAGGCCGATGGGCGGACTGGTGGTCGCAGTCGAGGATCTCACGGCGCTGGTCCAGCTCGAGGAGCGGTTCACCCGGCTGGTCCAGACCGCCGAGGACGCCATCGTCATAGCGGATCCCGACGGACACCTGGTCTTTGCCAATCGGACGGCCTGCGAACTGTTTGACCGGACCAGCGCTGAGTTGCATGGCCAGCTGCTCGATACCCTGCTGCCGCCGGACGACCGTCCCAGCGAGGAATCACCGCCGCTGGCGCGGTACACCGCGACGGTGGCTCACGCCGATGGTCCCAGGTACGCTGCCGTTTCACAGGCGCCGCTCGAGGAGCGGGGCACCCGGACCGGTACCGTCGCGGTGATCCGGGATGTCACCCGCGAGCGGCATTCAAGCGAAGCGCTGCGCCGCTCCGAGGCCCGGTTCCGGGCCCTGTTCGCGGCCGCACCACTGGCCATCTTCACGGTCAGCCGCGATTACCGCTTCCAGTCGGTCAATCACGCCGCGGTGGGATTGGCCGAGCTGGGCCGGCGGGATCGGGGCCGGCGGGTGGGAGATTTCATCCAGCCCGACGAGCTGTTCCAGGTCGAGGCTCACCTGGCCGCCAGCTTCCGGGGCGAAACCCGGGCCTTCACCTTTCACGTCGCCCGGCTCGACGGCAGCAGCCGGGTAGCCGATGCGGTAGCGGTGGCCTACGATGAAGCGGGCAACGACCGCTCGGTGCTGCTGATCGCCCGGGATGTGACCGACGAAGTCAAGCTGCGGGAGCGGGTCACCCATTCCGAAAAGCTGGCGGCCCTGGGCCAGCTGGTCTCCGGGGTCGCTCACGAGTTGAACAACCCCCTGGCCGGGATCGCGGCCCTGGCCCAGGCGCTGTCACTCGACCCGGCCGCCAGCCAGGATACCGCCAGCGTGGCCGATTCGATCCGGCGGGAAGCGGTCCGGGCCGCTCGCATCGTCACCGAGTTGCTGACCTTTGCCCGGCAGCGGCCACTCAAGCGCAGCGAGACCGATCTCAACCAGGTCATTCGCAACGCCCTGGCCGGAACACCCCGGGCCACCGAAGGGGCGCGCTGGTCGCTCGATCTGGACGACCGGCTCCCCGAAGTGCCGGGTGATGCCGAACAGCTGCAGCAGGTGCTGACCAACTTGCTGCTCAACGCCACCCAGTCGATGGCGGGACGGGGCGGCGGTGAAGGGGTGATCCGGACCTGGTCCACCGACCGGGTGGTGGGTTGCGAGGTGTGCGACTCGGGCACCGGCATTGCGCCGGATGTCCTGCCCAAGATTTTCGAACCGTTCTTTACCACCAAGGGCGTGGGTGAAGGCACCGGTTTGGGACTTTCGATATCCCACGGTATCATCCGGGCGCACGGTGGCGACATCCAGGTCAAGAATCTCGCGACCGGCGGAGCGGCTTTCTGGTTTGAGCTGCCCCGCACCGGCGCCCCGGGGAAGGTGATCAATGGCTGATTCGGTACTGCTGATCGATGATGACGCGGATGTCCTGCGCTCGCTCGGAGGATATTTCGAGCAGCTGGGCTACGAGGTGTCCCGCGAACTGAGCGGTGAGGACGGACTGGCCACCTATGACCGGCTCAGACCGGAAGTCGTGGTGCTGGATCTCCGGCTGCCGGGAATGGACGGACTCGAGGTGCTGGAACGGTTGAAGGAACGGAATGCCGCGGTCATCCTGCTGACCGGCGCCGCCGATGTTGCCACCGCCGTCAAGGCGATGCAACTTGGTGCCGAGAACTTCCTCTCCAAACCGGTGGACATGGCGCACCTGGTGGCGGCGACCGCCCGGGTGGCCGACAAGGTCCGGCTCCGCCGGCTCAACGAACGGCTGCTGCTCAACACCCTGCCTACCGATGGCCTCGAAGCGCTCGGCACCTCACCAGCGATGCGGGATCTCCAGCGCCAGCTCGGGCTCCTGGCCCAGAACGAACGGACCACCGTGCTGCTCCGCGGTGAGCCGGGTGTCGGCAAAAGCTGGCTGGCATCGCTGCTGCACCGGCTGAGCCCGCGTTCGGGCCATCCGTTCGTGCAGCTGTCCTGCTGGGGACTGCCGGTTGGTACCCTTGATGCGGAGCTGTTTGGCGCGGAAAAGGGAGCCGTGGAAGGGGCCATGGAACGGCGCCGTGGGCTGTTCGAGATTGCCGATGGCGGCACGGTCTACCTGCAAGAGGTTGGCGATCTACCGCTGGAACTGCAGCCCAAGCTGCTCAAGGCCCTCGAGACCCGCAGCTTCCGTCGGGTCGGTGGCACCCGTGAGGTCGAGGTCGATGTCAGGCTGATCGCCGCCACGACCAGGAACCTCGCGGCTGACGTCGAAGCCGGCCGGTTCCGGGAAGACCTGCAGTACCGGCTCAACGTGATGCCGATCGAGCTGCCGCCGCTCCGCGACCGGACCCGTGAGGACAAGCTGCTGCTGATCAACCGCCTGCTCAACGACCTGCAACGCCACGTCACGGGCGGCCCGGCCGCGATCGGGTCCGAGGCGCTGGAGCGGCTGCTGAGCTATGCCTGGCCGGGGAATGTGCGCGAGATGCGCAACGTGATCGAACGGTCCCTGATCCTGGCCAACGGCCAGGCGGCGGTTGGAGTAGAGCATTTGCCATCGGAGTTCCGGGCCCGCCCCGGCTTCGGTGACCGGCGCCACACCCCGATGACCGTCGATGAGCTGGAGCGGGGCCACATCGAACGGACCCTGCGCTACCACAATGGCAACCGGACCAGGGCGGCGCAGGAGCTGGCCATCTCCCGGGCGACCCTGATCAACAAGATCAAACGGTATGCGATTCCATTGTAGGAGAGAGAAGATGGCAGATGGGAGAGGGGATGCCCGAGGCAGTTCCCTCTCACCTCTTACCGCTCACCTCTCACCTTCCAGAGGCATGGGGCCATGGCAGAACTGAAAGAACACGACGCCATGCTCTGCCGGGCCTGCGGCCGCGAGGAGCGCGCGTCCGAGGGCTATCCCTGTCGCGGCTGTGGCACCTTCATCTGTCTGGTCTGCACCTTCCGCGGAGTCGTTCGCTGCCGCAGCTGCGCCGCGAGCCATCCTGACGGCGACGGCTCGGGTGCCCCGCCGCCCGGGACATGACCGCCTCGACCGCCATCATCGGCCGCGCCGCCACGACGCCGGTCACCGCTGCACCCTCGCTTCGCAGCGAACAGGTCACCCAGCTCGTCCTGGGCGAAACCGGCCGGGTCCTCGAACAGCGCGATGACTGGCGCCGGGTCCGGCTGGCCGGCGATCACTACGAAGGCTGGGTCCACCGGGGCTATCTGATCGAAGCTGACGTCGAAGCGGTCGAGGACTGGAGCCACAGGGCCAGCGCCTGGAGTGAGGGTGCGGTGGTCGAAGTGGCCGCGACCGATTCCGCGCCTGCGGTACGCCTCAAGCTGCCGGTCCGTGCCCGACTGGAACTGCGGGATGCCAAGGTGGTCCTTCCCGATGGCCGCAAAGCCACGATTCTCGCCGGACAGATTACTCCCCGGTCTGTTCTCACCGCGCGCCATTCGGCGGAGCCGCTCTGGCGCACGGCAGTGGCCGTCTTCGCCGGCACACCCTATCAGTGGGGCGGAGTGACTCCCTGGGGAGTCGATTGCTCCGGGCTGCTGCAGACGCTCTGCCTGGCCCGCGGGATCCAGCTCAGCCGTGACGCCCGGGTCCAGGCCACCGAAGGCGTGCCCGTCGAGCCGGGAAACGAAGCGGTCGATGACCTGCTCTTCTTCACGGAGGGCTCCGATCGAATCACCCACGTTGCCATTGCCGGACCGGAAGAGGAATTGATTCACAGCTCCGTGGCTTGCGGCGGCTTCGTCCGTGAACCGTCCCAACCCGGCAGCCGAGCCTTCATGCTACGAGAACGCCAGGTGGCCCGGCGGCGGCTGGCCCGCCCGTGAAGCGCCGACTCGTCCTGCTCGATATCGATGGCACCATTCTGCTCTCCGCCGGAGCCGGAAAGCGGGCCATCGTGGCGGCACTGACTCCCGAAGTGGCTGACGTCGCGGGGTTCGACGGGATCCGGTTCGATGGCAAAACCGATCCGCAGATCGTCCACGAAATGCTGGTCGGCGCCGGTTGCCCTGCCCCCACCCGCGAGCGTATCGATCTGCTCTGCGCCCGCTACGCCGGTCTGCTCGAACTGGAACTGGAAACCCACGGCCACCGGACCCGGGTCCTGCCCGGCATCCACGACCTGATCGAACGCCTCGAGGCGGAACCGAGCGTGGTCCTCGGGCTGCTCACCGGCAATATCTCGCGCGGTGCCGAACTCAAGCTTCGAGCGGCTGGCATCGCACACAATCGCTTCCTGCTGGGCGCGTACGGCTCGGACGCGGCCGCCCGACCCGAATTGCCGCCGATCGCGGTAGCACGGGCCGAGCTGCATTTCGGTCGCCGCCCGGCCGGGGAAGAGATCGTGATCATCGGTGACACGCCCGCGGATGTGACCTGTGGCCGCAGCGTGGGAGCCCGGGCTATCGCCGTGGCCACCGGATCCTACTCCACCGCCGAACTGCTGGCGGCCGGCGCCTACGCCGCCTTTGAAGACCTGAGCCAGACTGATCGTGTCATGACAGCCATCCTGGAATGATGACGCTCGCACTACCGGAGCTCGGGCCCTACCTCGGCCGCCTGGCCGCAGCGCCCAGAGCCAGGCCGGCCGCGTGGCTGGCGGTGGATGACCTCCGACTGGCGCTCGCCACCAGGTTGTTCAAGCTGGCCGGCTCGGCCCGGATGGCCGGAGACTCCGCGCCGGAGGTGCTGACTGCGGCCGGGTGGTCAGAGGCATGGCAGGAGACCCTGAAGTCGGTGGCGGCACGCGTGGTCACCGTGGTGGAAGGCCAACTGCGCCAGGCCGCCACCGCGAGCCGATTGCCGAAGCAGCGGCTTGACCGGTTCCTGATGACCGAGGCGGACCGCCGGGCGCTCACCGCTCGGCTGGGCGAAGGCGGCGCCAGTCTGCTGACGGCACTCGAGGAACTCGAGCGCATTCGTCGCCTCCTGTCCGCGTCACCGGCCGCGTCCAGCGGAATCGGAACTGAGTGGCTCGAAGCGGTGGCCGCCGCGGCTCGGCGGCAGGAGAGCGCCTGGCGCGAACTCGAGGAGGCGCTGGCCCGGGAGGCGCCGCTCTGGTCCGGCGAAATCGCCACGATCCGCCACTGGGTCAGGCCGAGCTGGCCGTTCTGGCTGACGACCGTGGTGCTGTACCTGCTGGCGATCTGGGTCGGCCTGGTACTCGGTGGATATGTGGCGGCGCCCGCGCCGCTCACCGGCGCGGTGTCCTGGTTCTGGGATCGGTTCTGAGATGGCCGGCGAAGTAATCGGCATCGGGATCGATCTGGTCGACGTGGCGCGGGCGGAGGAAATGCTCCACCGGTTCGGTGATCGCGCCATGCGCCGGATGCTCACGGTCGAGGAAATCGAGTACGTGGCCTCGATGGCCCGCCCCGCTACCCACTTCGCGGCCCGGATCGCGGCCAAGGAGGCCGGGTTCAAGGCGCTGCAGTCGCTGCCCGACGCGGCCGGAGTGTCCTGGCTGCAACTCGAGGTCATGCGGGATTCCGGTGGCCGGCCGACCATGAAACTGCACGGGGCCGCGGCCGAACTGGTCCGGCGTCACGGGCCACTCACACTGCACCTTTCGCTCACGCATTCCGAGCTATCCGCCGGCGCCGTCGCCGTACTGCTGAAGGGCTGAACATGCAGGCGCAGGAACCGATCTTCTACGATGAATCCGGCCGGCGCTGGCGGCGATTGCGTCGAGGCGCGCTCGTGGCCGGCGTGGTGACCACGCTGCTGTTCGTGATCGCCGCCATCACGGTCCTGATCCCGCCACTGCTTCCCGATCTTCCGCTGCTGCAGACGGCAAACGACTCCCTCGGCCGGGTCGCTCGGAGCGGGAGAGTGGCACCCCGCCGGGTGATCTCGGCCCGGGCCGAACGGGAACGGCTGCTCAGCCGCCAGCGGCTGTTCGCCGAACTCGAGAAACATCCTGCCCCGCCGGCTCGGCACTATTCGCAGATGTCCATTGTCCGGCCCCGGATCCGGTACGACTCGGCCCTGGCGGCCCGGTCTCCCGCCGATCCGATCGTGGCGGGGTTCTACGTCAACTGGGACGACAACTCACTGGTCTCGTTGCGCCAGCGGATCGACAGTCTCGACTGGGTAGTGGCGGAATGGGTGCTGCTGGGCCGGGGCGCCGACACGGTGCCGTTCACCTACCAGGTGGACCGCCGGGTGCTGGCCCTGGCGGCTGGCGCGGCCAATCATCCGCAGGTCTTTGCCATGATCACCAACTACACCGGCGAAGACTTCGAGGCCAAGGCCGTGGCCCACCTGGTGGACAATCCGCGGATCCGCAAAAAGGCGATCGCCGACCTGGTGGCCATGCTGGACCAGTACAACCTGGCCGGCGTGACGATCGACTTCGAACAGATCCCGGCCAGGATGCACCCGAAGATCCTGGCGTTTCTGGGTGAGCTGAGGGCCGCCCTGGCGCCCAGTGGCCGGCTGCTCACGCAGTGCCTGCCGGTGGATGATGCTACCTGGCCGATTGCGGAGTACGCCAGGCTCAATGACCGGGTTTTCGTCATGCTGTATGACGAGAACGATGCCTCGGATGAGCCGGGCCCGATCGCCAGTGACGGGTGGTTCCAGCACTCATTGTCGCTGGCACTGCGGTCGCTGCCACGGGAAAAGGTGATCGCCACGGTCGGACAGTACGGCTATCACTGGGTCGACAGCTCCGAAACCGCCGAATTGCTCGACTTTCAGGAGATGATCCAGGCCGCACGGGACCGGAACATTCACCCGGCGCTCGATACCGTCAGCGGGAACCCGACCTTTGCCTGGAGCGATTCGGGCACGCGTCACATCGTCTGGTATCTGGACGCGGTCACGGCGTACAACCAGATCAGGACCGCGCTGGCCAACGGGGTGGCGGGGGTCGGGATCTGGCGGCTGGGCAGCGAAGATCCGTCGATCTGGAGCGTGCTGGGGCGGGGCGGGCTGGCGTCGAATCCGGCGCCGCTCGATACCATCCGGAACAGTTACGACGTGGAGTTCGTTGGCTCCGGCGAAATCCTCCGGATGGTGGCCGAACCGACGCCGGGCCGCCGGACCCTGAGCATCGATCCACACACCGGTCGAATTATCCGGGAGCAGATCACCGACTATCCCTCGACCTACGTGATCAGGCGGTATGGCCGCCGCGACAAGCAGATTGCGCTGACCTTCGATGATGGGCCGGATCCCGTCTTTACCCCGATGATCCTCGACACCCTGCGCTCGCGGGGTGTGCACGCCACCTTTTTCATCATCGGCGAGAATGCCGAGGTCCATCCCGACCTGCTACGGCGGACCTTCCGCGAGGGGCATGAAATCGGCAATCACACCTTCACCCATCCCAACCTGGCGCTGGTGGGGAAGAGTGTCACCCGGGTGGAGCTCAACGCCACCGAGCGGCTGATTGAGGCGGTGCTCAACCGCCGGACCGCGCTGCTGCGGCCGCCCTATTTCGGAGACGCGGAGCCGACCACGGCGGATGAACTGGTGCCGATCAGCGTCGCCCAGACGCTGGGGTACATCACCGTCGGTCTGCATATCGATCCGGATGACTGGGCGCGGCCGGGGGTCGATTCGATCATCGCGCGGACGCTCAAGCAACTCGACCGGGGCAACGTGGTGCTGCTGCACGACAGCGGCGGTGACCGCTACCAGACCGTGGCCGCCCTGGGCCCGCTGATCGATTCGATCAAGGCTCGGGGCTATAGCCTGGTGACCGTGAGCGAGCTGGCCCACATTCCGCGCGATGTGGCAATGGCGCCGCTGGCGCCGGGGTCGCGGATCGGGCGGTTCGTCGAGCTGACCTCGTTTTCGCTGGTGGGCACCGGTGAACTCGTCCTCCGGGCCGTCTTCCTCCTGGCCATGGTGCTGGGTGGTGCTCGCCTGCTGTTCATCCTGTCGCTGGCGATCATCCAGCGGATCCGGTCGCACCGGGCCCCGGTCACCAATTTCCATCCGACCGTCAGCGTCATTGTGCCGGCGTACCGCGAGGAGCTGGTGATCCTCCGCACCATCGAGTCGCTGCTGGCGCAAGGCTACGATGGTCTCGAAATCATCGTGGTGGACGACGGGTCATCGGACCGGACCTACGAGGTCAGCCAGCGCGCTTTTGGCAACCAGAGTGGGGTCCGAATCTTCCGCAAGGAGAATGGCGGCAAGTCGAGCGCCCTCAACTTCGGGCTGGCCTACGTCACCGGTGAGGTGGTCGTGGCACTCGACGCGGACACCCTGTTCCCGCCGGGCACCATCAAGGCGCTGGTCGCTCCACTCGAGGATCCCCGGGTCGGTGCGGTGGCGGGCAATGCCAAGGTCGGAAACCGGCTGAATCTCGTGACCCGCTGGCAGGCCATCGAGTACGTCACCAGCCAGAATCTCGATCGCCGGGCCTTTGCCCTGCTCAACTGCATTACGGTGGTGCCCGGGGCCATCGGCGCCTGGCGGCGACAGCTGGTCACCGAGGCGGGTGGCTTCAGCGATCAGACGCTGGCGGAAGATCAGGACCTGACGATGACGCTGCTGCGGCAGGGATGGCGGATCGCGTACGCCGACAAGGCGGTGGCGCTCACCGAGGCACCCGACAACCTGAAGTCGCTGGCCAAGCAGCGGTTCCGCTGGAGCTTCGGCACCCTGCAGTGCGCCTGGAAGCACCGCGGGGTGCTGCTGCGGCCGAAGTACGGCACCATGGGGCTCGTGGCCATGCCCAATATCTGGATCTTCCAGCTGCTGCTACCGGCGATATCACCAGCCGCAGACCTGCTCTTCCTCTGGTCGCTGGTCAGCGTCTGGATCAACAAGGTCCAGCACGGTTCCGAGTACGCCATGCAGACGCTGCAGCAGGTGCTCTTCTTCTATTCCGTCTTCCTGCTGGTCGACCTCACCACTGCCCTGGTCGCGCTGTGGATGGAAGAGGGGGAGGAGCGCTGGCTGAGCTGGCTGGTGCTGCTGCAGCGGTTTGCCTACCGGCAAGTGATGTACTGGGTGGTGCTCCGCTCACTGGTGGCCGCCCTCCGCGGCCGGGTCATCGGCTGGGGCAAACTTGAGCGCAAGGCGACGGTGGCCTTCGGGTCTACCAATTCCGACTGACGGACCCTACTTTCCCGGAGACCAAGAACTCTAGGTGAGAATGGGTATCATCTTACTGGCCGCTGTCCTTATCAGCGCGGCTCATCCGTCCCGCCGGGACCCGGCACAATCACAGGCCGCCACCACCACTCAGGATGTGGCCCAGGTGACCCGCCGCCTCTGGGCCACCGCCCAGCTTGGCGCCCAGGAATACAGGCTGGGAGTGAAAAACGGGGCCGTGATCTCGGCCGAAGAGCTGGCCGAATCACAACTGTTCTTTACCGAGGCGCGGCGGACCGCCGGCCTCCTTCCTCTATCTGTGTCTGGCGCGGCAAATCAGCGGGTGGCCGGCATCACGCAGCTGGTCGAGCACCACGCCGACCCTGATTCGGTCAGCGCCGCGGTCAGTCGCCTCGGTGAGCTGCTCACCGCCACGCTCAACATCTCGCTGGAAGAGATCCCGGCCCTCAATCCCTCGCTGGCCCGCGGCGCCCAGGTCTATCAGGCCAACTGCGCCGCCTGTCACGGCCTGGCTGGCCGAGGAGACGGCCCCGCCGCGGCGGCACTCAATCCGCCGCCGGCCAACCTCTCGGCCGCCACCGACCTCACCGATCGTTCCCCCCTCGATTTCTACCATCGGATCACCATCGGCGTCGGCGGCACCGCCATGCCGGCATTCGAAAGCCAGCTCTCGGTGCAAGACCGCTGGGCCGCCGCCGCCTACGCCACGGTCCTGAGGCTGCCGGCTCCTCGCGGCGAAATTCCTACCGCGCTCCGCACCTTTGCCACCACCGCACGGATGTCGGACCGGCAGATCTTCGCCGCGCTGCCACTCAGCTCGACGCCGGGGGACGCGGCGGCTCTCCTGTCCGCGGTTCGTTCCTACCAGGTGCCTGAAGCCGGCGCCAGCGGTAATGCCGCGGTGTTTGCCAAGGTGAACAATCAGCTCGATTCGGCGCTGTCGCTGGCCAAGACCGGACAGTGGTCGGTGGCCAGCGGCACTGCGTTCGACGCCTACATGACGTTCGAGGGAGTCGAGGTCGCGGTGCGGAGCCGCAATGCCACGCTGGCGAGCGAACTCGAAGCCGCCTTTGCGGCCTTCCGGACCCGTGCCTCGGGCGGCGCAACCCCGGCCGAGCTCCAGGTCCTGCGCGGGCGGCTGGCGTCCGGACTCGAGAACGCCGAGCGCTCGATCGCCGACCGGATGTCGCCGGCCAACCTGTTCACCCAGTCGTTCGTCATCCTGGTCCGCGAGGGGCTCGAGGCCATCCTGATCATCGGAGCGCTGCTGGCCTTCCTGACCAAGACGGGGCAGGGCCACCGGCGCCGGGATATTCATATCGGGGTCGGAGCCGCGGTTGGCGTCAGCCTCCTGACGGCGCTGCTGCTCGAGACGCTGCTTGAAGTCTCGCCGGCCCACCGCGAGGCGCTGGAAGGGGCCACGATGCTGGTGGCGACCGCCATGCTGTTCTACGTCAGCTACTGGTTGCTGTCCAAGATGGAAGTCGCCAAGTGGAACCGGTTCGTGAAGAGCAAGGTCCAGGATGCGCTGTCCAGCGGATCCGCGCTGGCCCTCGTGAGCGTGGCGTTCCTGGCCGTCTATCGCGAAGGGTTCGAGACCATCCTGTTCTACAAGGCGCTGTTCGTGGCGGGCGGATCGAGCGGGGCGGCCTGGCCGGTGATCGGCGGGATTGTGGCAGGCTCCGTGGTGCTGTCGATCGCCTATTTCGCGATCAACCGGTTCGGGGTCCGGCTGCCGCTCAAGCCGTTCTTCGGAGTGACCAGCGCTTTCCTCTATTACATGTCGTTCGTCTTTGCGGGGAAGGGAATCGCGGAACTGCAGGAGGGCGGCTTGATGAGCACCACGATCCTGCCGTGGGGCCCGCGGATGCCGGCGCTGGGCATCTACCCGACGGTCGAGTCACTGACACTGCAGGCAGTACTGCTGGCGCTGTTCACCTTTGCGCTGCTTTGGACCTTTGTGATCGAACCTCGGCGCCTCAAGGTCACCTCGGTCATGGTGCCGGAGCCCGGTGATGCCGCGCCGGAACCGGTCTCCGATCCGGTCGAGGCGCTGGGACAGGATGGGGATCTGGTCAGGTCGCTGGAGCGGATGGATGCCGACCTGGCCGAGATGCGGTCGGAGATTGCTCGCATCAAGAGAAAGCTTGGGGCGGCGAGGTAGGGGCGGTCTGGAGCGGGTCAAAGACCCGCCCTACGACCCGCCCGTACGCGCCGCCCACAGTTGAGGAGCCCGCCCGGAGGGTCCAGAAATTATATTCGGTCCGCCTGTCCGCCTGTCCGCCTGTCCGCCTGTCCGCCTGTCCGCCTGTC
>JBEPVA010000001.1:0-71502 GCA_041691295.1 Gemmatimonadota bacterium | reverse complement strand
ATCGCGCGGCTGACCCCGGACCTGATCTACGACCAGATGATCGCGGCTGGGTGCGCCAGGAAGCTGGTCTTCTCGTGGGCCGGCAATCCTGGCGCCGGTTCGCTGCACGCCTTTCGTCGTGCCGTCGAGAAGGGCACGCCGAAGCTCGAAATCGAGGAGTACTCCCACTTCGGGATGGTCAGCCGGCTGTCGGCCGGTGCCGCCCGGCTGCCGTTCTGGACCATGCGGAACTACATGGGCACGGATCTGCCAGTGGCCAATCCGCTGATCCGGACCGTCACCTGTCCGTATACCGGTGAAGTGCTGGCGACAGTCCCGGCACTCAACCCTGATGTCACTGTAGTTCACGCCCAACGCGCCGATGCCCAGGGCAATACCCAGATCTGGGGCCTCCTCGGCGTCCAGAAGGAAGCAGCCTTTGCCTCGAAGCGGGTGATCGTGGTGGTGGAGGAGCTGGTCGACGAATCAGTGATCCGCTCCGATCCCAACCGGACCCTGATTCCGGGAATGATCGTCGAGGCGGTCGTGGTCGAGCCCTGGGGCGCCCACCCCTCCTACGCCCAGGGATTCTACGACCGGGACAATGAGTTCTACGTCGCGTGGGAAAATATCTCGCGCGACCCGGCCAGGCTCGAGGCCTATCTTCAGGAATTCGTGTACGGGGTGAAGGACCGTGCCGAGTACCTGAAGAGGCAGCCCGGACTCCAGGAGCGGCTGGTGGCGGGGCAGCAGGTTTCTGCTGGTGTGAATTACGGGTATTAGCCGTAAGCCTGAAGCCATAAGCCGTAAGCTGGTCCGGTGAGTGGCGATTATGGTGTTCCCATTTCCATCTCTGACATCTCGTCTTGCTTAAGGCTTAGGGCTTACGGCTTATGGCTGCAGAGTACTCTCCAAGCGAAATGATGGCCGCCGTGGCCGCCCGCGAACTGCGCGACGGCGAAGTGACCTTCGTCGGTATCGGCCTGCCGAATCTGGCCTGCAACCTGGCCCGGGCGCTGCACGCTCCGAATTTGATTCTGATCTACGAGTCGGGGGCGGTCGGCGCGCTGCCCGAGCGACTGCCGGTCTCGATCGGAGATCCATCGCTGGTCACCGGTTCGCTGATGGTCTGCGGGATGGCCGACGTGTTCCAGCTGTTCCTGCAGAACGGCCGGATCGAGGTCGGCTTCCTCGGCGGTGCGCAGGTCGACCGCTACGGCAACATCAACACCACGGTCGTCGGGTCGTACGACAAGCCGGCGGTCCGGCTGCCCGGCAGCGGCGGCGCGGCCGAGATCGCGATTCATGCCCAGCGGGTACTGATCATCAGCCGGCTGAGCGCCCGGGCCTTTCCGGAAAAAGTCGACTTCATCACCAGCCCCGGCCACCGGATGAAGGGCAAGAGCCGCCAGGAACTCGGCATGCCGGGTGCCGGGCCGGTGAAAGTGATCACCGACAAGGCAATTCTCGAGAGCGATCCGGATTCCGGTGAGCTGATGGTGACCGCCCTGTACCCCGGAGTCACCCTTGAGGATGTCAAAGCCAACGTCGGCTGGGCCATCAAGGTCCGCCGCGAGTTGCGGCCGGTCGTGACGCCGCCTTCTCCGGAAGAGCTTCGGCTGCTGCGCGAGGTGCTGGATCCCGATCGCCTCTTCCTCAAGGGCTGATGAGCCAACTCGCAGAGCCGCAACCGACCGGCGCCATCACCGCACCGGGACTGATCCGAAGCCTGACCCTGCGGGACCTCGTTCTCTTCCATATCGTTGCCGTGGTCAGCCTCCGGTGGCTGGCGACGGCCGGGGCGGCGGGACCGAGTTCGATTACGCTCTGGATCCTGGCCGCTCTGTTCTTTTTCATTCCCCAGGGGCTGGCGGTCAGCGAACTCTCCACCCGCTACCCCGATGCCGGCGGGATCTACGCCTGGACCAAGCGGGCTTACGGCGAGGGCCACGGATTTCTCTGCGGCTGGTGCTACTGGGTCAACAACGTCCTGTACCCGCCCAACATCCTGATGGCGACCGCGGTCATTGCCACCTTTGCCATCGGCAAGGGAGACAGCCCCCTCGCGTCCAGCTGGTCCTACGTGCTCCCGATGACGCTTGGCATCCTCTGGTTTGCCGTGGCGATCAACATCGTGGGAGTCAGCACTGGCAAATGGCTCCAGAATATCGGCGCATTCGGCACCTTCATCCCGGGCTTCATCCTGATCGGGCTCGGCCTCTATGCCCTGACCCTGGGGCCCAGTGCCACGCCGCTGCACCTCAAGAACCTGGTGCCTGACCTCGGCAACTTCTCCGAGATCAATCTGTGGGCCTCGATCGCCTTTGCGTTTGCCGGGCTGGAGTTGGCGGGAGTCATGGCTGGGGAGACCCTCGACCCGAGCAGGACATTGCGCCGGTCGATCCTGATCGCGGCACCCTTTATCCTGGTGCTGTACATCGCCGGAACCATATCGGTGCTGATTCTGGTGCCGAGCCACGACGTAAATATCGTCTCAGGGGCATTACAGGCGATTGGTGCCGGTGCCAGCAAGGTCGGGATCGCGGCCGGCTGGCTGGCGGCGGCGTGCGCGGCGCTGGTGGTGATCGGCAATATCGGGGGAATCGGGGCCTGGCTGGCCGGCCCGGCTCGGGTGGCGCTGATGATCGGGCTCGATCGGTATTTCCCGCCGGCGTTCGGAAAGATCCACCCCAAATGGAAGACGCCGTACATGGCCATCCTGATCCAGGCACTGTTTGCGACCGTGGTGCTGTTCGTGTCGGTGCTGGGGAAGGGAACGACGGTCGAAAAGGCGTACCTGATCGTGCTCGATACGATGTTGCTGATCTATTTCATTCCCTACATCTACATGTTCCTCGCGTACCTCAAGTTCACCCGGCTGCATTCGAGCTCGACCGCCGGCCCTGTCAAGCGTTGGCTGGTGGCTGGATCGGGGCTGCTGCTCACCATCCTGGCCATGGTCGTGGCGATGGTCCCACCCTCCGATACGCCGAGCGTGGTGCTGTTCGAGCTCAAGGTGGCTGGCGGCGCGCTGTTTTTCGTGGCGTTGGGAGGGGTGTTGTATTGGCGGGCGATGCGGCGGGGCGGCAGTGGCGGGTCACAGGGGCTACGCCCCAGCTGACCCCGTCCGTACGCCTCGCGGCTGCGCCCCTGCTGACCTGCCAGCGCCGATGCCCGTACGGCCCGCCGCCGGGTTAGCGAGAGGCTGGCGGTGCTCCCCGCGGCAGCGCCTCCGGCAGGTCGGCCACGATGTAGGCCATGACGGCCATCACTGCGACATCCTTGGCCATGTCCGCCGGATCCAGCTTGTCCATCGTGTCGCCGTTGGTGTGATGATACCAGAAGTACCGGGTGGGATCGGTACGGAGGCCGAGTCCGGGTACGCCCCGTTCCAGCAGCGGGCCGACGTCCGCCTCGCCGCCGCCCTTGACGATGCTGTCGGCGCCGACTGGTGCCAGCAGGTGCATGACCTGCTGCAGTATGGCAAAGGCCGAATCGCTGCCGACGAAGTCGAAGCCCACGGGCTTGAAGGTGCCGCCGTCGGATTCGATGGCCAGGACATGTTTGTCGACGTCGGCGCCGCGGGCATCGCGATAGGCCGTGCCGCCACGGGTGCCATTCTCCTCGTTGGTCCAGCCGACTACCCGGATGGTCCGGCGAGGGTGGAGGCCGAGTTTCTGGAGCAGCTTGAGGGCCTCCCAGGAGACCACGAGCCCGTCGCCATCGTCCATGGCACCCTGACCGACGTCCCAGCTGTCGATGTGACCGCCCAGCACCACGACTTGATCCGGGTGCTCGCGCCCCACCAGCTCGGCCATGACATTGCGTGACGGGGCATCAGGCAGGGTGCGGGCTTCCATGGTCAGGTGGATCACGATCTTGTCGCCACGATTCTGCATCCGGTGCAGCATCATGGCGTCTTCGACCGTCAGTGCGGCGGTGGGAATCTTCGCGGCGGTGGAATCGTAGCCCATGCCGCCGGTATGGGGTGACGCTATGCTGGCAGGCCCGACCGAGCGGACCAGGCTGGCCACGGCACCCACCTTGGCGGCAGCGGATGCGCCGCCCCAGCGATAGGCCACCGTCTGTTCGTACTCGGTGAAGGGCACATCGAACAGCACGATCTTGCCCCTGGCATCGACCGCATGAGCGGTGAGATCGTCGAAGCTGCTGACCACCAGCACCTCGGCGGTAATGCCCTGCCTGGGCGTAGCCACGCTGCCGCCCAGTCCCAGCATTGGCAGCGGCTTGGGGCGCGGCTGAATCAGTTCGGCGGATTCATGCCCGCGGACCCAGTGGGGGACCATGACCGGCTCAGTGCGCGGATTGGCCAGGCCATCCGCTTTCATCTGGGCCAGCACCCAGTCGATGGTCCGCTCCAGAGCGACAGAGCCGCTGATCCGGTTACCGAAGGTGTCAGTCATCAGGGCAAGGCGGTTCCAGGCCGCGCTATCCGATTGGGCGGCCTTGATGATCCGGTCGGCTGTTTCCTTGTACTGGGTTCCGATTGCGGTCTGGGCAAAGGCAACCGGCACCGCCAAGGCGCAAAGGACGCAGAGGATTGCGGAGACTTTTCTGGTCAGCATTTTCATCTGGATATGAGGGTGGGAAGGCGTGGCCTTGAAGGTTGGCTGGTCATGCTGAGTTGGCAAGCCAGTTCATTTACCTGTCAACCATTGAAACGACCGGCGTTTGGCGCCAAATCATGAGACTGATCGGTCCGCGCTCGTCCGCGTGCTTCTGCGGCCTGCTGCTGTGGTTGTTTCCCGCGGTGGCTCACGGGCAGCGCGCCTACGTGCTTCCGCAAATCAAGGTCCCGCACCCCTATTACTTCCGCGAGATGTATCTCCCCCAGGCCACCAGTGGTCCGAGTGCCCTGGCCTGGTCGCCGGACGGGACCGAGATCATCTACTCGATGCAGGGGACGTTGTGGCGGCAGAAGGTTGGCACCACGACGGCCCTCCAACTCAGCGACGGGCCTGGCTACGACTATCAGCCGGACTGGTCACCCGACGGGAGACGCGTGGTGTTCGTGCGATACGACGGCAAGACCATGAGTCTCCGGCTGCTCGATCTGACCAATGGCCAGGACTCGGCGCTGGTTGAGAACGGCGCGGTCAATGTCGAGCCGCGCTGGTCACCGGATGGCACGCAGATCGTGTACGTCTCCACCCTGTTCGAAGGCCGCTGGCACATCTACCTGGCCGATCGGTCCGCCCGCCCGCCTGTCCGCCTGACCGACCGCCATGACAGCACCCTGCCCAGGTACTACTACAGCGTGTATGACCACTACCTGTCGCCGGCCTGGTCGCCCGACGGCAAGGAGCTGCTGGTCGTCTCCAATCAGGGGCACATCTGGGGCACCGGTGCACTCTGGCGGATGAAGGCCGATAGTGGTGCCGAGCTGAGCCTGGTCCACGACGAGGAAACCAACTGGCGGACCCATCCCGATTGGGCGCGGGATGGCCGGATTGTGTACGCCTCCTACCAGGGGCGGCAATGGCACCAGCTCTGGATCATGCCTGCCACGGGCCTCAACCCGTTTCAGCTGACCTTCGGCGAATTCGACGCCGTGAATCCGCGCTGGTCTCCTAACGGGACGAAGATCGGCTTCATTGGCAACGAGGAGGGGAACACCTCCCTCCGATTCGTGACGGTTCCAGGCGGGCGGATCGACACGCTCGTGATCAAGGAGCGCCGGTTCCTGCAGCCGCACACCTTGCTATCGCTTATTGTGGTGGATGCGGCGACCGGGAAGCCGACCCCTGCGCGCGTATCATTGCTTGGCGCCAACGGACGGAGCTGGGTGCCCGACGATGCCTGGCGCCACGCCGATGACAGTTCCGACCCCAGGACCCAGCAGATGGAGTACGGCTACTTCCACACCACCGGCACCGCCAGAATTTCCCTGCCGGCCGGCCACTATCAGTACGAGATATCGCGCGGCCCGGAGTATGTCCCCGCGCGCGGCACAATCGAAATCGGTACCAGCCCCAGGCTGCTTTCGATCCGGCTTCGCCGCCTCACCAACCTTCCCGCCCTCGGGTGGTATGGTGGCGACCTGCACGTCCACATGAACTACGGCGGCTGGTATCACAATACGGCTGGCCACCTGGCACTCCAGGCCAAGGCGGAGGATCTCCATGTCGTCGAGGACCTGATCGTCAACAAGGAAGGCCGGGTGCCGGACATCGAGCTGTTCACCGGCAAGCCCGATAAGGTTTCCGATCCTGAGACGCTGATCCTGCACGATCAGGAGTACCACACCAGCTACTGGGGACACACCGGCCTGCTCGGCCTGCGCCACAACATCATCCTGCCTGGCTACGCGGGTTACACCCATACCGCCGCTTCGAGTCTCTGGCCCACCAACGCCGAGGTACATGATCAGGCCAGGGCGCAGGGTGGAATCACGGGGTATGTGCATCCGTTCGACGGTCCCATCGATCCGGCCGACACGACGGTCGCACTCAAGGACGAGTTCCCGGCCGACCTGGCCCTCGGCAAGATCGACTATTTCGAGGCCCTGGGCTTCGTCGACGACTACATGGCGAACGCCGTGATCTGGTACAAGGCGCTCAACTGCGGCTTCAAGCTGCCGGCGGGCGCGGGTACCGACGCGATGGCCAACTATGCCAGCATGCGAGGACCGGTCGGGATGGATCGGGTTTATGTAAAGGCGGGACCTGGCGGGCTCGATCGGGACCGGTTCTATGCGGGACTCACCGCGGGCCGTACCTTTGCCACCAATGGGCCGTTGCTCGACTTTGCGCTCAATGGTCAGCCGATCGGCAGTGATGTCAAGGTTGACGCCAGCACCAGGTCGGTCGTCGCCCGAGTTTCGTTGACGTCGTACGTCCCGGTCGAGCGGCTCGAAATCGTGGGGAACGGGAAGGTGGTGGCCACATTTCCACTCACCGGTTCCAGGATGCGGTTCCGCGGCACCGTGGTCCTGCCGGTTACCGGGAGCGGCTGGTACCTGGTCCGGGCCATCGGGGACAGCGTTCGCTTTCCAGTGCTGGATGTCTATCCCTACGGGACCACCAGTCCAATCTATCTCTTTGTCGGCGGTCAGCTTATCCGGTCAAAGGCTGACGCGGCCTTTTTTCGTGATTGGATCGACCGGTTGATCGAAGGGGTCAAGCGGTATCCCGAGTTCAATAGCGAGATCGAACGGGACAAGGTGCAGGTCCAGCTGACGGTGGCGCGGAAGGTGTTTGCGGATAGGGCGGAGTGAGGGGGAGGACAGGCGAGACGGGCGAGACGGGCGAGACGGGCGAATAGCTATGCGCCGGAAAATCACCGGGTTTCATCTCGATGCCGAGCAACAGTGGGTGGCTGAGCTTGAGTGTGGCCACAACCAGCACGTGAGGCACGATCCGCCGTGGCAGGTTCGGGAATGGGTCACCACGCCGGATGGGCGCGACGGCAAGATTGGGATGGAGCTGGAATGTCGGCTCTGTGGCGGAGTGTAGAGTCTAGAGTCGAGGGTCGAGGGTCGAGGGTCGAGGGTCACTGACTATTGAATAGCCACGGGAAGCCGATCTGCCCATGAACCGCATCAAATCTGCCCTCCGCGCCCTCTGCGTCCTCAGCGCCTCCGCGTTGTCTGTTGTAGTTGCCGGTGCCCAGACCACGCCCCAGCCGCTGATCGCGATCAGAGCCGGCCGACTGGTCGATGTCGAGCACGGCACCGTCATTCAGAACCAGGTCATCCTGATCCGCGGCGAACGGATCGAATCGGTCCAGCCGGGCTCAGCGCCGATTCCGAAGGGCGCCAAGGTCATCGACCTGTCCAACTCCACGGTCTTGCCCGGGCTGATCGACTGCCACACCCATCTGGCTGACGTCGTCGAGACCTCCAATGTGGCCGACCCGCTGCTCTATTCCGAAGCCCAGTACGCCTTTCTCGGCGTCCAGCATGCCAGGTCCACACTGCTGGCCGGGTTTACCACTGTTCGGGATGTCGGCACCTATCGAGCCTTTGTCGACGTTGCGCTCCGTGATGCGATCAACGACGGTACGGTCATCGGACCACGGATGAAGGTGGCCGGGGCCTACATCACGGTCTCTAGCGGCGGGGGCGAGGTGACCGGCCTCGCGCCCGATGTCATTCTTCCCGCCGATATGCGACGAGGGGTGGCCAACTCGGTGCCGGAGGTGCGGCAGCGGGTCAGGGAGCTGCTCAATGGCGGCGCCGATTTCATCAAGGTCATCGCGACCGGGGCAGTGCTTGCCGCCGGAACTCAGCCCGGAGCGCCGGAGTTCACCGAAGAAGAGATCAAGGCCGCGGTAGATGAAGCGGCCAACTACGGAACCTTCGTGGCGGCCCATGCCCACGGCCCGGAGGGTATCAAGCGGGCGGTCCGGGCCGGAGTCCGCTCGATCGAACACGGCTCACTGGCCGATGACGAAGCGCTGGCCCTGATGAAGGAGCACGGCACCTGGCTGGTGGCCGATATCTACAACGGCGACTACATCGATTCGGTCGGCACCCGCGATCACTGGCCGGCCGAGATCCTGCGCAAGAACCGGGAAACCACCGAGACCCAGCGTGTCGCATTCCGCAAGGCCGTGGCGCTGGGCATTCACATCGCCTACGGAACCGACAGCGGAGTGTATCCCCACGGGCTCAACGCGGCGCAGCTGCCCTACATGGTGAAGTACGGCATGACGCCGATGCAGGCTATCCAGTCCGCCACTCTCGACGCCGCGCGTCTGATGAGGTGGGATGACCGGGTCGGCTCGATCACAGCCGGCAAGTTTGCTGACATCATTGCGGTCGATGGCGACGCGCTGGCCGATCTGCACCGGATGATGGGGATGGGGTTTGTGATGAAGGGTGGGGTGATCGTAAAAGGTGAGAGGTAAGAGGTAAGAGGTGAGAGGGCGAACAACGAAAAGCGAAAAGCGAAAAGCGAAAAGCGAAAAGGCTCCCTCCAGCTGGGGGCGGATCAATAGCATGGTTCCGGAGAAAGCAATCCCGACAAAACGCAGGCCGCCAATTGTTCCTGCGTTTATCTGTGTTTAACTGCATTTAACTGCGTGCCACCGCGTTGATCTTCGGCAAATCGAATCGAACTCGAAAGGATGATCATGACCGTTCGTCGATTCCTGCCCCTTCTGCTGGCCCTGCTCGCATCCTGCGGTGCACCTGCCGACCGCAGCGGCGGCAACTTCGTCTCGATCTACGACAACAGCTTCTCCGCCTCGGTCATCCGGATACCGGAGAACGGACTGGTCCGCTGGATGCACGTCGGTCATGTAGTTCACAATGTCATGGCGGCGGACAGCAGCTGGCACATTGAAGGCGCCAACGGCAATGACATACCGGTCGGCGCCGAGGTGTCGGCACGGTTTCCCAGGGCGGGGGTGTACCAGTACTACTGCAGTTACCACGGGACCAGGGATGGAAAAGGGATGGCCGGCGTCGTGGTGGTGGGCGACGTATCCTACCACCCGGGGCCTCGCGGTGGCGCTCTCACGCCGGTGGCCGTGGCGAGTGGTATCACCCGTCATGTACCGAAGGACTATCCCACGATCCAGGCCGCGGTGGACGCCGCCAACCCCGGCGACCTCATCCTCATCGCCCCTGGCGTCTATAAAGAAGAAGTAACGGTCACCACCCCCTCGATCGTGATCCGGGGAGAAAGCCGCAACGCCACCATCGTCGATGGCGAATTTGTTCGGGGCAACGGAATTGCCGTCTACGCCGATGCGGTGGCGGTCGAGAACATGACGGCCCGCAACGCGGTGCTCAACGGCTTCTACTGGACCGGGGTCACCGGGTTCCGCGGTTCCTGGCTCACCGCCTACAACAACGGCGACTACGGCGTGTACGCCTTCGGCGCCACCGATGGCCTGTTCGAGGACTCCTACGCGTCGGGCTCCCCCGATTCCGGGTTCTACATCGGCGAGTGCTACCCCTGCCGGATCGTGGTCCGCCGAGTGGTGGCGGAGCATAATGCGTTGGGGTATTCAGGAACCAATTCGGGCGGCCAGATGTACGTGGTCAGTTCGATCTGGCGCAACAATCGGGTCGGGATCGTGCCGAGCTCACTCGACATCGAGCTGGTGCCGCCCCAGCGGGAGGCGGTTTTTGCCGCCAACCTGATCGTCAACAAAGCCAACCGGAATGCGCCCGCGGCACCGCTGCCGTCGATCGCCTTTGGTAGCGGCATCCTGGCCGTCGGGTCGGTGGCGGACACCTTCGAGCGCAACGTGGTCGCCGATCATCCGCTCGATGGCATCGCGGTCATCCCGATGATGGACCGCAACTTCTGGCGGGCGACCAACAACGTGGTCCGCAACAACCGGGTGTTCCGCTCCGGTCGCGCGGACCTGCACCTGGGCGGCCCTGGCAGCTGGGGCAACTGCTTCACCGGCAACGAATTCTCCACCTCGGCGCCGGCCGGCCTCGAGATGACCCAGGGATGCGGCGGTTTCCGGTTGCCGATGGGATTCGATCCCATTGCACTCGGTGGTACCCTGTTTGTGCGGGCGCCCATCGAAATGCCGGCCACCCATCCGAGCTATCAGACCCAGCCGGTGCCACCAGCCCAGACCGAGATGCCGGGCGGCATTGCCGCGCCAGTCATTCCGGCCATGCATGTCTTCGACGGCCTCCATTTCGACGTGACCAAGGCGGAGTTGCCGGCCGAGGCGGCGGACTACCTGGCGGCGGCGCCACCAGAGATGATGGGCCCGGGGATTGTGGCAGTCGTGCTGGGCCGCTGGAGTTATTTCATCCTGTTCCTGACCGTGATTTTCTGGGTGACCGTGATATACCGCCAGTTGCACAGTCGCGGCCCCAGAATGGCCGGTCAGCCGCAGGTGGCAGCGCGCCGGGGAGTACTCGGATGGCTTGCGGTCATCCTGCTGCCCCTGTTGCTCTACGCTGGGGCCGTGGTGCTGGGTGCCATCACCTACGGTCACCGGTGAACGATTCCTTCGGGATCACGCGCCGGGAGCTGCTGCGACTCGGCGTGATTGGCGGTGCGGGAGCGCTGGGCGGGTATCTCGCCGGACGGGCGGGAAATGGCGGGCACCAGATGGTCACTCCGATGGGCCCGAATCCTCATGCGATGATGCCCGGCGATTCGCTCTATTCTCATGGGGTCGAGCCACCCGAGTCATTGGGGCCGCAAGCGCTCGATGGGCTGACCATCCCGCCGCCATTCGAACCGGGGGCCCGGGGAAGGGCCAGGCAGTTCGAACTGACTGCGGTCGAAATGCCCATCGAAGTGGCCCGAGGCCGGACCTTCCAGGCCTGGAGCTACAACGGGACGGTGCCGGGTCCGATTCTCCGGGCCACCGAAGGGGATCAGCTGGCGGTCCACTTCACCAACAAGGGCAGTCACCCGCACAACGTTCATTTCCACGGCACCCATGATGTGAACCAGGATGGCTGGGAACCGGTGCCGGTCGGCGGTGAGACGACGTATCGGTTTACGGCCGAGCCGTTCGGGGTGCATCCGTATCATTGTCACGCGCTGCCGGTGTCCGAGCATATGGCGCACGGGCTGTACGGCACCATGATCGTCGATCCGCCGGGCGGGCGGCCAGCGGCCCATGAGCTGGTGCTGGCACTCTCCGGTTTCGACTTGGACGGGGACGGTCAAAACGATCTGTACGCCTGGAATGGGGTGGCCGGGTTCTTTGCCCGCTATCCGATCAAGGTGCCCGTCGGTGAGCTGGTGCGGATCTACCTGGTCAACCTCAGCGCCTCCGATCCATCCGTGTCGTTTCATCTGCACGCCCAGGCGTTTGATCTGTACCGCAGCGGCACTCGGCTCGTTCCCGATGAGCGGACCGACACCGTGACGCTGGGTCCGAGTGAGCGGGCGATTCTCGAGTTCCGGCTGCCGGTGCGGGGGCGTTACATGTTCCAGCCGCACCAGTCGAGGATGGCGGAGGCGGGAGGGATGGGGTGGCTAGCGGCCACCTAGGCATTCGGCGAGAACGGATACCTTGGGGGGGCAGGCGGGCAGGCGGGCAGAAAGACGACTACGGCGTTGTTTTGGGTATCAGCGCAAAGTTTCGGTTATGCGGAGTGTCATCGGCGGTCCTACTGTATCGTATGCTCAATACGATCAAGTCTTCTAAGAAACGCCCTGGCAAGCCATACGAGCGATTCACTGCCTGGGTCGCTTGCCACGACCTTGCGCTGGCGACGTACCGCGCGACCGAGTCGTGGCCGAAATTCGAGGTCTACGGACTGACTTCCCAGGCTCGCCGTGCCGCAGTCTCGGCCGTGGTCAATATCGCCGAGGGTTGCGCCAAACGCGGGAGCCGAGAGTTTCGTCGATACTTGGATATTTCGCTCGGCTCATTGTCCGAACTTTCCTACCTTCTCTTGCTCTCTAGAGACTTGGAATACACAAGTGCCGAGAAATACGGTGAGATTGAGGCGCTCAGGGATCATGCGACTCGGCTAACTTGGGGCCTTTACGCCGCTGTAGCCAAAAGGGCCGGGGAGTCGAAGACTCCACCTGCCCAATCGATGACTTGATGGTTTGTGGCGGTGCAGGCAGCTTCGGCCCGCCCGCCCGCCCGCCCGCCCGCCCGCCCGCCCGCCCGCCCGCCCGCCCGCCTAGCCCGTCAGGGCAGCCGATCCACACACCCCGTGAAGTGCGGATTGTGATCTTCGCTCTCCGGAATCACGAAGTTCACATCCGTTCCGTAGTTGCCGCCCTTCGGAAACGGTCCGGTCGGGAACACGCTGTCCCGGGCCCGTCCGTACTGCCGCACCAGGCGCCGCATGTCCCCGAGGCGGTGGCCGGTGGCATATAGCCACAGCGCCCGCTCGCTGAACAGCTGATCCTGGGCCGCCACCCCGGCGGCCGGCACCGGCAGCGGGTTGTTGCTGATGGCGGTGTCAGCGCTTTCGGCCCGCAGATTATTCAGGATCGTATTCATGGCCGCCGGACCACCGGCAGTGAGCGCCGCTTCGGCTTCGATCAGGCGGGCCTCAATCCCGCTGGCGATCGGGATCGGGCTGCCGGCGTCGGGATACTTGATGATGGAGAACAGCGGGGTGATGAGGTCGAGCCCGTTGATTCCGGTATCCACAAATGGCACTCGGGAGTCGTTCAGCGTTCGGTAAGGAATGCCATTGCTGCCGCTGCTGTCCGCCACTGAGAACAGTCCGGTGCTGGTGGTGCTGTACTCGAAGATCGCATTCTGCAGTCGGCTCCGGGAGGTGGAGTGCTCCGACAGGTACTGGAAATCATCTGGCACACCCGAGACCGCGGTCGCGGCGGCGGCATATTGGCCGAGGTCGAGGAGGGCGCGGCCTTTCCCAACCTGGGCCAGGTACTGGATGTTGAGGTCAACAGCCACGGCCGGGTGGGCCAGTGCCGCGTCGAACCGGAGGATGGCGGAGTCCAGCCCCGCGGCGGTGGTTGAGCCGGACGTCAGCACCACCGTATCCGCCTGCAGGTAGCTGAGCGGCACCCCGGAGCAGAAATTCTCCTCCAGGCTGATGATGCTCATCCCGGCCAGGCTTAGTACCTCGGGGATCAGTGTTTCGTTCGCCGTGTCTGGCGTGAACCGCTCGAGTGCTACGGCGGCGGCCTCCGACGAGATCCGCGCCTTGTGGACGTAGAAATACAGGACGCTCAGGCTGGAGTTGATCGAGGACACGGCATGGGCGTTGAACTCCTGCGGCGTCGGATTCGGTCCAACGTAGGTAAACTCATCCGACATCAATCCGGTGCTCAGGATCATCCCGTCGGTCGAGTCGGTGTCGAAGTTGCCGTCACCGTCGATCGCAAAGCCGTAGGCCGCGATGGCGCCCTTGGCCTTGGCCTGGGCCCCGATGTAATTGTCGAGGTCGCCCGGCTTGATGACGCCTGGCTGGGTGGTGTCGAGCAGGCCGCAGGCGCACAGGGTCAGGGCGGCGGCCGCGCTCATGAGCAGGGAGGATTTCATGGTCGCGTTCCTCAGAAGCTGGCGTTGATGCGGGCGATCAAATACCGCACCTGCGGCTGGGACTCGAAATCGCTGGCGGCGAAGTTGTCCTGGCCAAAGGCGTTGACCTCGGGGTCGACGCCGGTGTAGTTGGTGATCGTGAGCAGGTTCCGGGCGGCCAGCGTCAGGCTGATGCTGGAGGTCCCGAGGGCGTGGGCAATCTTTGGCGTGCCGTAGAAGGTCAGCGACACTTCCCGCAACTTGATGAACCAGCCCGGTTCGATGAATGCGAACTGGTTGCCACCGTACACCAGGGCGGCCTGCGCCTTGGCCTGGTCCTCGAGCGGTGCCGTCCGGTCGAACTCGGCCCGGCAGTTGAACACCGCGCTGCAGCGGAAGTTTTCCATCGAGTTGTCGACCATGTTGCCACCGCGATAGTCCCACTGACTGGCCAGCCGGATCCGGTCGTGGAAGAAGTTGAACCCGCTGTTGAGCGCCAGCTCCCGGGTCGGCAGCGCGCTGCCCTGGTACACCGCGTGGTCACCGACCCGGATCTCGGACTGGTCGATGATCCCGTCATGGTTGGCATCGCTGTATCCGAGCAGCGGCAGACCCCAGAATCCGCCCGCTGGATAGCCGGGCCGGTCCTGCTGGTAGAAGCCGAACACCAGGGCCGTGTCGCCGGCGCCGAGGGCCAGCACCTTGTTCTTGGTGATCGAGCCGCTGATGGTGAAATCCATGCTGAAATTCGGGGTGTTGATCGGGGCCGCGCTGATGGCCAGCTCGAGGCCATGATTGCGGACCCGGGCCAGGTTGCGGAACTGGATCTGCTGGGTGCCGCCCGAACCGGCCACCTCGGCCGCAATCAGTGCGTCCGAAGTGGTCTTGGTGTAGTAGCTGAATTCGACCGTGACCTTGTCGTGGGCCAGCCCGGCATCAAACCCGGCTTCGAACTCGGTGGACCGTTCCGGCTTGAGGTTGTCGTTCCCGCTATTGGACAGCTGTACCCCGCTGAATCCCTGCCCATTCTTCACCCCGGGCACGCCGACATACGACTTGAGCCCGTCGGTGGCGCCGGGAATCTGGCCCGAGGCGCCCAAGGCGGCCCGGAGCCGGAAGGTGTTCATCCACGACAGGTGCCAGAACGGTTCGTTGGAGGTCAGCCAGGACACACTGGTTTTGGGATAGATGGCATCCTGGAAGTTCTTGCCGAACGAGCTGCCGCCATCGAGCCGTGCGGCCGCAGTCAGGAACAGGCGCTCCTTGTAGGCCACCGCTTCCTCGACAAAGGCGCCGGCGGTGCGCGATTCAAAGGACGTATCCCGTGCCTCGACCGACGAGCCCGCCAGGTTTTCCTGCCCCGGCGACAATCCGGTCCCGGTCACAAGCGTGCCGCGGACCAGGTTGCGGAACCACTGCGCCCCGACCGAGGTCTTGGCGGTGAGAGCCTCGCTGAACTTGTAGTTGGCCGTGCCGGCCAGGTCGATCGAGGTCTGGGTGATGTTCGCCTTGTTCAGCCGCAGCACACCTCGAAGGTTGTTGGAATAGTCTGCCACCTGGCCGGTCGGGAAGAAATTCTTGTCGTTCTCCGCCGTGGCATCAAACCCCACGGTGGCCCGAGTAGTGAGCCAGGTCCGGGGCCGCCAGTTGGTGGTCAATCCGCCGGTGAACCGGCCGATGTTCTGCTCCGCCAGTTCGGCGAACAGCTGCGCCGGGGTATAGAACCATCCCCGGTTGATATCCGGGGTGTTGGCGCTGGCCTCGGCGCTGCCGGTAATGGTCAGGAAGCTGTTGTCGTTCTCGACCAGCCGGGTGGTGCTGCTGACATAGGCCATCGTGGCCTGGATATCCGCCGTCTTGGAAACGTTGGCGCCGACGTTGGCCCGAACCGACAGCTTCCGCAGGGTGTTGGGCCGGATCTGGCTGGCCATGATCCCGCCGTTGGCCTGGCGTACCGAGTCCTCTTCCATTTTAGGCAGGCGGAACACACCATCTTCGCTCTCGTAGCCAGCCGCCAGAAAGTAGTTGGCCTGGTCGGTGCCGCCGGACACGCTGGTGTTGTACTGCTGGCGGAAACCGGCCTTGAGCGGCTTGGTGTCCTTGTTGACCAGCGGGGAGTACTTGGTGAGGCCGGTGATATTGCAGTTGCCCAGGAACTGATCCTGCAGGGTACAGGTAAAGCCGTTGGCCAGGTATTCGGGGCTGGCGGTAGGCAGGATGTCGAAGGTCGGGAAATAGTTGAGCAGGTAGGCATTGTGATCGCTGACCGAGCCCCCCTCCGTGGAAACATTCCATTTGGCCCGGCCGGCCGTCCCCTTCTTGGTCGTGATCCGGACCACGCCATTGGCGGCCTGGATGCCGTACAGGGTGGCCGCGGCGGGTCCCTTCACGATTTCGATCGACTCGATATCGTCGGGATTGATATCGTTGATCCGGGAGGTCGAGCCGCCACCGATGCCGCCGCCGATGTCCAGCGAGAGCCCGGATGACGAACTCTCCATCCGGATCCCATCGATATAGTAGAGGGGCTCATTGGATAGCGAGAGACTGTTGGAGCCGCGGATCCGGATCCTGGTGCCGGTGCCGGTGGTGCCTCCGCTCTTGAGCACCTGGACACCGGCCACCCGTCCCGAGATGATGTTCCCGATTTCGGTGACCGGCGCCTCCTTGGTGATCGAAGCGGCGTCGATCTTGGACACCACATTGCCGATCTCAAGCTTGCGCTGCTGACCAGTGGCGGTCGAGACGATCTCATCGAGCTGCACCGGGGCGCTGCTCATCGCAAAATCGAGCACCGCGGACTCACCGGGCGCGACGGTGACCGAATCCAGCCTGGCGGCATAGCTGATCCGTATGACCCGGACCTGGTAATGCCCGGGCGCGATGCTGCGGAAGGTGTAATGGCCGTCGGCGCCGGAGGTCTCGAGCAGCGTCGTACCCACGACCAGGATCTGGGCCGCTTCCAGCGGCTTGCCGGTTTCCTTGTCGGTGATGTGGCCGCTCAGCCGGCCCTGCTGCGCCAGGAGCAGGCTGGGAATGGCCAGGCAGAAAAGCCCGATGGCCGCGGCAGCCCGCGGCGGGCCAACATGGAGTGAATGCATGAATTGGCTCTCAGGAAGGTGGTATCAAAGCGAATGTGCAGCCCGCCGGTCCGGTTGTCAATTCTGATCTGGCGTCGTGCGGGTTGCCATGGTACATCCATTGCCCATATGCCTCGAACCCTGATCGCGCTCCTGCTGCTGGCTGTGGCCTGCCGCCATCCGGCTGACGTAGTCCCGGCTCCGGCCTGGAGCCAGGCCGAGATCGGACTCACGGTCGTCAACCACAACTGGAGCGATGCCCGGATCTACCTGCTGCACGATGGCATCGCTCAGCGACTCGGCCTGGTCGCCTCCGCCTCCGAGGCCACCTTCATGCTGCCGGGTCGAAATTTTTCCTCGGGAGCCACGGTGCGGCTGCGCGCCACCCTGGTCGGGAACTCGCAGCCCGTCACCACCGATCCGATCCTGGTCCAGCCCGATCAGGTGATTACCTGGACTATCGAACTGTCGCTGGCCCACTCCACACTCGTGGTCCAGTGACCAGGGTTACCCATTCTGGCGGACGGAGCCGGCGCAATCAAGGCCGCAGGGGCCGAGGGCGCTGACGGTGGGATCAATGGCATGCGGTTGGGGATGGCGCTCAGGCGGCCCGGCTATTCCTCCGGCGCCGCCAGCTTCTTGAAGAGGATGACCTGGTCGTCATTCGGGGCGTAGAAGTCCGGCACCACCGCAGCAATGCTGTAGCCCCTGGCCTGGTAGAAAGCCCGGGTGTTGGCATAGTCGGACCGGCCCGAGGTGTCGATCATGATCAGCCGAGCCTTGCCGGCCAGGCGGGCTTCCAGCCGTTCCACCAGTGCCGACCCGATTCCGCTGCCCTGGACGGTCGGATCGACCGCCATCCAGTACAGGTCCCAAGTGCCCTCGGTGCAGGGCGTCTGGCCCCAGCAAATCCATCCCGCCAGCCGGCCGCCAGTCTCGGCGCCCGCGGTGTAGTAGTCGGTCTGATCACGGCGGCAGGATGCATCGAACACTTCGAGGGCGACAGCCACTTCGTCTTCGCGGAATATACCGGTGGCGCGGGTAATCGCCTCGATCCGGCCGCGATCCTGGGGAGCGAGGTCCCGGATCAGCGGTTGGAGCGCGACGTTGGTCATGCGGCAGTGCTCTTTTCGGTATTCTCGCCGGCCAGGGCAGCGGCGGCCTGGGTCCGGTTGCTCCGGCTCAGTGCCTCATCCACGATCCGGCCGATCAGTTCGTCGTAGTCCCAGCCATACACCTTGGCCATCCGGCTCAGCCCGGCGCAGTCCGACAGGTCGGGGTTGGGATTGACCTCGAGCACGAAGGGCTGGCCATTGGCATCGACCCGGAGGTCCACCCGGCCGTACCCTTCGCTGCCGCAGAGCTGGTCCCAGGCCTGGCGCGCCACCGCTACGATCCGCTTGGCCAGGTCGGTGGGCAGGTCGGCGGGGCAGACCGGTACCGAACCCAGATCCTCGGGGCTGCCCACATCCCACTTGGCCGAGTAGGTCAGGATGGGCCAGGATCCTTCCGGCATGTTGTCGAAGCACAGCTCGGCGATGGGCAGCGCCTGCTTGCCCACGAACCCGACGTTGAACTCCCGGCCAGCCACGAACTCCTGCACGATGACGTCATCGTACTGCTCGGTCATCTCGGCCAGCCGCTTGCGCAGCGCCTTCTTGGTGGTGCACACCGCGCCGGCATCGATGCCCAGGCTGGCATCCTCCGCCGCGGGCTTCACGATCACCGGCAGGGTCAGGTCAGCCGGCACCTTGTTGCCGTTGGCCAGCGCAAAGGTCGGGATCGGCACGCCACTGCGGGCCAGCAGGGTGTTGGCCACATGCTTCTTGTGGCACACGGCCACCGCCCAGGGGCGGCAGCCGGTATACGGCGTATCGGTCAGTTCGAGGGTGCCGACGACGTAATCCTCATAGCGGGAATGACCGTCGATCCCTTCGCAGAGATTGAAGACCACGTCCGCCTTGCGGCAGCGGTTGAGCCATCCGAACTGGCCCAGCTTGATCGGAATGAGGGTGGTCTGGTAACCCCGGGCCTGCAGGCAGGCCTGAATTTCCCGGGCGTTGTCCACCACGTTGGCGATGTCCTTCTGGTCCCAGTGATCGGCGCCGGCATCGAACAGGATGGCCGCCCTCATGCGGCCGCCACGGCCTGGAGCCGCTGTCCGCTGATCCGCTGCCACGCAATATCGGCCACGTTCCGGATCAGCTCATCGTATGACAGACCGGCCGCCCTGGCTGCCTTGGGGAAGCAGCTGTTGTCCCGGGGATCGGGAAGAATGCCGGGCAGCGGGTTGAGCTCGACAACCATGGGAAGTCCTGCCGCATCGCAGCGGATATCGACCCGGCACCAATCGCGGCACTCCAGGGCATGAAAGGCCCCCAGTGCAGCGTTCCGGATCAGTTGGGCCTGGGCGCGGGGGATCCGGGCCGGGCATTCGAAGATTTCCAGCGGATCGGTCGGGCTGTCCCACAGCCACTTGGCCTCGTAGCCGTAGATCGGCGGGGCGCCCTGCGGCAGGTCGTCGAAGCACATTCCGACGATCGGCAGGCAGCGGGCGTCCTTGCCGTTGCCCAGGATGGCGACGGTATACTCGGCCCCGGGCAGGTAGGTCTCGACCAGGACCGGTTCCGAGTAGGTGGCCATCAGGTACTCGAACTGCTTGACCAGCTCCTTGCGGCTGTGGCAGAGCGACTTGACGCTGACGCCCTTGCCGGAGCCTTCAAAGGCCGGCTTGCAGAACAACGGGAACGGCAGATCGACGGACCGGGCCTCGGCGGCAGTGCGGACCATGGCAAAGGCCGCCGTTGGAACGCCGTTGATCTGGAGGATTTCCTTGGCCCGCCCCTTGTGGGTGGCCAGGCTCAGCGTGAGCGGATCGGAAGCCAGGTAGGGAATGCCCAGGAATTCGCAGATGGCCGGGACATGGCCCTCGCGGTTGGGGCCATACAGTCCCTCGGCGATGTTGAACACGAAATCCGGCCGGGCCTTGGCCAGCCTGGCCGGAAAGTCCTGATCGGCCTCGAGACGGATGACCTTGCCCAGCGGCCGGAGCGCATGCTCGACGGCGTCGATGGTCTCGGGTTCATCCCACTCGGCATAGAGGTCAGGCTGCTCCAGATCGTAGCGGAGCGCCCTGCCTGCGGTCGTCGAGTTGGTATGTGGGGGGGAGGAAGCTGCCCCGGCTGACTGCGCCAGGCCCTGGGGTTTGAGATTGAAGGCTAGTCCGATGCGAACTGCCAATCGATCCCTCGTTGAGGATGGCCGCCGCGTTCCGAAGTTATCAGCGTGTTAGCGCTCGAACGCGAGCTTCATTAGCTGTTGCACTACTAACTTAAGAAATAGTGTCTGATCGCACAATAGTTTTGTTGTTGATTTTGTTGAGTTTGCGACCATTTCACGCTCAAAAGGCGATCAATCGATGGTCCGAAGCGAAAAGCAGGGCTCCAACTCGAAGAAATTTCGTCGTGCGATCGATCATTTCATCGGGGAAAGTAGGATTCGGACCCTTCGAAATGCCTGAATCACCCTGAAAGACGGCTTCCAACTCCGAAAAATCGGCAAGATGAGGCTCAATGATGCAAAAAACGGGAGACCTCGACCTCCGAAGCCCCCCGATGCGGTGATTTCTCAGTCAATCCGCCGATTTTTCGCTCGACCCTCGATCCCTCGCTGCGCTCGGGACAGGCTCCTCGACCCTCGACTCTAGACTTTGTGATACCCGACTCTCCCGCACTCCGTCCCGTCCGCCGCCCGGTAGATCTCGAAGTCGGCAAACAGGGCAGGCGCCTCCTTCTGCAGCATCCGCAGGCAGGCGACCGCCATCCGCCTGATCTCGAGCTCCGCACCCTCGCCAAGCCGGAGTTCGAGCATGGTGCGCCAGGCCCGGACATTGGCGCTGACCACGATCTTCACCTCGGTGGCATTGGGCAGCACGCTCCTGGCCGCTTCCCGCGCCATCTTCCGGCGATGGACCTTGCTCTCGACCCACTCGTACTTGGTCATCAACCGGTCGACGCCCTGGATATAGGCCGCCTGGGCTGACTCGACCTGCCGCTGCCACTCGTCTTCCATGGTGCCCTCCCCCTGAATGGCCGGCGGCATCACGAAGGCGGCATCAGACTCGTCCACGTACCGCTGGGAGAGCTGCGAATAGCCGAATCCGGCCCGGTGGCGGACCAGTTCGTGGCTGCAGGACCTCGAAATCCCCTCGATCAGCAGCACGTAGACCGAATGCTCGAAGACCGAGCCATGCCCCTGCTTGAGGATATTGCCGAGGTACTCCGCGGTGGTCCGCTCCGCCGGATTGTGCTGGCTCATGTAGCAGAGCCGGCCGGCGAACTCGGCCAGCCGCTCGCCGTCGGTCGATTCCCCCCTCCACTGGACCGGCAGATGCTCCGGTTCGATGAACTGGGGGCGGGCAAGCAGGGTGATCAGGGGATCGCGAAGGATCTTCATGACGCGGCTGGGTGAGGGTCGGTGGTCTGGTCGGCTATGGCCATCCGGGACAGGGCATAGCCCCCGTCCCGCTCGATGCTGCGTAGTGCCCGGACGATATCGGCCGGAATCGGCTGGGCACCGGGGTCGAACTTGAGCCTGGCAATCGGCGGCTGCCCGTCCGGCAGGATGACACCCGGATTGAGGATTCCCCGCGGATCGAACCCCTGCTTGATCTGTCGGAACAGTGCCACGACCTCAGGCCCGTACTGCCGCTCCATCCATCCGGCCCGGAGCCGGCCAACGCCATGTTCACCGCTCACGGTACCGCCGAGGCGGATCACGGCGGCATTGACCGCCTCGAACAGACTGGTGAGCTGCCGGGTCCAGTCGGCCCGGTCGAGGTCCGGCAGCAGATTGACGTGGATGTTGCCGTCTCCGGCGTGGCCGAAGATAACCACCTGCAGCCCGCGAGCCAGCGCCTCGGCACGGACGATTTCGATGTAGGCCCCGAGCCTGGCCACCGGCACACAGCCATCCTCGATGACCTGGACCGAGCGGCGCCGTTCCGACAGCCCCGCCAGGATCGGACTGGCGGCGTGGCGCAGGTGCCAGAGCTGTTCCTCTGCCGCCGGCGTGAGCGCGATCGACACATCACGCGACCAGGGCGCCACCAGGGCCACCGCCGATTGGGCCCGCTGCCGGACTGCCTCCCCCGTCGTGCCCTCGAACTCGACCAGCAGGATGGCCTCGGTGCCGGCTGAAAGCTCAGGCAGTGCGGCGCTGCCGCGGTGCTGCCGAACCAGGTCCAGAAAGGTGCGATCGAGCAGTTCGATCGCCGAAGGATCGAGCGCCAGCAGGGCGCTGACGGCGTCACCCAGGGTGGTCAGGTCATCGAGGGCGACACGGACCGCGCTGCGGGCGGGAGGAATCGGTTCGAGTTCCCATTCGATTCCAGTAGTAACGGCCAGCGTTCCTTCACTGCCGACCAGCAGGTCAATGGCCTGCCAGCTCTCGAGCCAGGCATCGAGCGCGTAGCCAGCCGAGTTCTTGTGGGTGTGAGGAAAGGCGTGGCCGATCAGATTGCTGCTGGCCCTGAGGCCGGGTGCGGTCTGCCGCTCGAATTGACTGACGATTCCACTCGCCGGCTTGTCAGTCACATCGCGAGTCGTGCGGTCGATCGCTCCATCGGCGGTCACCAGCTCCAGACTCCTGACCCAGCGGCGGACGCTGCCCAGGCGGAGGCTTCGGGCGCCGGCAGCATTGGTCCCCACTACTCCCGCCAGCGTGGCCCAGCGGCTGCTCGACGGCTCGACCGGCATCCGCAATCCGTGCTCTGCGGCTCTGGAGTTGAGTTCGGCCACGGTCATTCCGCCGGAACTCCGCGCCCGGCGAGCGATCGGATCGATGGTGAGGACTCGCGGCTCCATGGCCGTGAGATCGACGATGATGCCTTCGCCGATGGCTGCGCCAGCCATGCTGCTGCCGGCGCCGCGCGGGATCAACGCGGTTGCATGGTCGGCCGCCCAGCGCACCAGTGCCTGCAGATCAGCGATGTCGGCCGGCCGGGCAATGGCCTCTGGGATGATCCGGTGAATTCCAGCCCCTTCGGAGTACGCGGCCCTGGCCCGGGGGTCATTCCGGAACAAACCCCGAAGTATTGGTGGTCTCGGCATATATAAGGAAAGCTAGGCGGCCCGATTCTCCCTTGACAAGCAACGGCTTGGGGGAAACCCTTTCACCCTGTGACAACCGACAGCGCACCCCGGGCCCAGCTCATCCATATCGACGTTGACCGCCGGCTCGGCCACGAATGGGACGAGTGGGACGGTCAGCCCCTTCCCGATGGCGGCAATTACGATTCGGCGCCGCCTCTCTTCTTCCTCTGGTCCGCCGCCGCCATGGCGACCGCCCTCGGCCTGGCCGCACTCGTACTGTTCCTGCTCGCCCCTCGGCTGGCGCTCCTCAATCCCATACTCCCATCGGTAGCCTGGATTTCGCTCGGAGTAATCAGCGGACTGCTCTGGCTCTGGTGGTTGCTGCTGGTGCTCTCCTTTGCGTTTCGTCATCCGCTGCTGCCCGAGCGGCTGGCCGAGCGTGGTCCCTTTCTCCGGTTGATGCGGCTCACCTCGCGGGTTGCCGAGCGTTTCGGACGTCGAGACTGGGTGGAGAACGCTTCGGTCAAGGTCTACAACGCACTGGCCGCCGAGCGGGGGCGGAAGGTGGGACGGGGGGAACTGCTGCTGCTGATTCCGCGCTGCCTGTCCAAGGCGGCACTCGATGGGGTGCTGGCCATTGCCGGCAAGTACGAGGTGCCGGTCTTCGTGGCCACCCGGGGCCAGCTGGCCCGCCGGGTTATCCGGGAGCGGCGGCCCCGGGCGGTGGTGGCCGTGGCCTGCGAGCGGGATATGGTCAGCGGTCTGCACGATGTGGCCGGAAAGGTGCCGGTCCTGGGGCTGACCATGACCCTGCCCAGCGGCCCCTGCAAGGATGCCGGGCTGGACCTGGCCCAGCTGGAGCAGTGGGTCAAGTCGTACGTCGCCTGATCGGGGCCGGCGCCCTGCCGGCCAGCAGTTGAGCTCCCTCCGGTGTACCAGCTAGATAACCCGTATACATATCCGGTCGGACGGTTCGACCCCCCAGGGAGCGGCGTCATGTCGGTGGCATGGTTCGTCGATGGCGCTTTTGTGCATCGTTGCTGGAGCAGGCTCCAGCGCAATGATCACCTCGATTACCTGAAGCTCCGGCAGTATCTCGAATCGCAGTGTGCCGCGGCGGGTACCCCCGACGGCATCGAGGATGCCTATTACTTCCACGCCGAGGGCGATCCGCTGTCCGCCCGGCAGAGCGCCTTTCACAACGCCCTGGCCTTTCCGCCGCCCAACGGGCCAGGGCTCCGGGTCAAGCTGTATCCCTCCGAGAAGCGCCGGCTGAACTGGCCGCTTGGCATGGGTGGCGGCACGGTGGTGCATCCCCAGTCCGGGGTGCCCTACGAATTCATTCATCAGAAGGCGGCCGATATCGGCTTTGCATTCCACCTGGTGCGGTCCCATGCCAGGCGGGGCTGGACCACGCTGCTCCTGGCTGCCGGCGACGGTGACTTTGCCGAGGTGGTGCAGCACCTGGTGGAGCATGACAACGTGAAGGTGCTCCTGATCGGCAACCTGGACATCGTCTCCGAACAGCTCCGTCCGTATGCCAGAGCCATGGTCGATCTGCGGGCCATCGGGGACCAGGTGGCACGGCGGCGGCATTCGACGGCCACGGTCTGAACCAACTCCTAAACCCAATTGGGGATGGGGGACCTACAAGGCGCCCAAATTGGGGACAACCTGGGCGCTTGATCGCCGGACGTGTCGACGATACCCCCTTACCCTTTCGGAATCTTGGCCGGCACCCCATTATTGGGGGCCCCGCGTTTCTCTGAGCGTTCTCACAGGATCATTCGGGAGCAATGTATGGCTACCGGCCTCATCGATAAGCCCTCCACTGGTTCGACTGCAAGTACCTCGGGCCCTGGTACTGGTTCGAAACCAATCGAAACTCAACGCTCGCTTATGGGCCCCACCCCGTCCTCTGCAGCGGATATCGCTGGAGGGGCGCTTCTCTTTGCTGTGCTTGGCAGCTTGTTGAGTGGCCCAATAGGACTCGTGACAGGTGGCATGTCCTGGCCAATCGCACACAATGTGTATCGTCGAATTCTCGATCGATCCAATGACAATTTGGGAAACGTGCCCAAGGTCGAGTAATCGGATCGAGCAAGTCCGAGACTGATCACACTCGGCTGTCATCAACAGGACCCCTGCTTGAGTACAGACGACTCGGCTATTTCAGCGGCCAAATCTCCGTTTGACGCGTATGACGTCCTTGGATACTTCGTTCCGGGGGCGTGTTTTCTTGCGTGTGTGACGGCCTTCGAATGGCTTGCGGCGGCACACGTCTGTGCAGCACACTGTGCGCCTAAGACGCCCCTCTACTCCACGGTTGGTGCGCTTTTCTTAGTTAACACAAGTAGCTCCTGGCTCACCGACGCCCTGATCGTTGGTTCACTGCTTCTACTCGCCTACGTCGTCGGCCACGTGATTGCATCTATTTCCGCAATAACAATTGACCGCATGTACATCGCGAAAGGACACGGGTACCCGATACTTCAATTCTTGGGGAGAGACAAGCCAAGCCAAGACCAGCTCGACGGCCGTGACTTCTACCGTGGGATGATGTTCTGGTTGAATTTCTATCTTGTGGTTCGCTACCTCAGCCCAGCGAGTGCCAAGCCGCTTAGGGTCCTGATCCCGGCGCCCCTTGAGAATTTGCTGCCAACTTGGAATGGAGACCCGATTCAAACGACCGCTCTCGTGCTTGCAATAGTCCTTGTAGCTGCGATTGTGTGTAGGGGGATAACGAAGCTTTTCTCAACGGCTGATTCCTATAGGCGGGCGCAGCTTCTTCAGTTGTCTATCGCGAACTGGGCCCTATTGGCCGCGCGGACGGCCTTACGTGCATTTTCTTGGCCTTCTCGGGTGATTACCAGGATCTTGGGCGCAGCATCAGAAAGTACTCGCTTGATCGATTCTCTCACGCAGGAGAAATTTGTCGAGAATCTTTCAAAGCTCCTTGGTGCGGCCTGGACCGGTGACGGCTCTTCCGCCTTCTGGAATGCCTTCATATTTTTGCGCCGGTCCGATCCGGCAACTGTACCGGCGCTGCTGAACTGGTTGCGGTTATACAGCTTTGCCAGGAACATCGCGACTGCGTTCTACCTTGCCTTCCTATACGGACTCATCTGGTGGTATTCCCAAGGTGACCTACTTGGTGGGACTTCAGTGGATGAGCGTTTCGCGCTTCTTGTTATCCCACCACTGTTCCTCGGCATCGCATTCGCGATGCTGCAGCGTTTTTACTACCTCTATACAGACTATTTCACGAAGTATCTGATCCGCGCCTTCGCCTTTCCTCCGAACTAGCCCTGCACGATTAACTGCCGCTAACGGGCGCTCCTAGAACATCGTATTGCCGTTCTTGGCCGTCTCGGGCACCTCCTGCAGCACATCCCAGTGCTCCACGATCTTGCCGTCCCCGTCCAGCCGGAAGATGTCCATGACCGCGGTGCCGCGGGCGCCGGGGGCCGGGACCAGGTGTGAGTGCACCGTGACCAGATCCCCTTCGGCGATGATCCGCTTTTTCTCGAATCGCAGCTTGGGATTCTCACCGGTGATCCAGCGGACGAAGCCGATGAACGGCTCGGGTCCATCGGCGGCCATCGGGTTGTGCTGCTTGTAGCTGGCGCCGAGGTAGCGCTGGACCGCCTGCTCGGGCTGCTGCTGGTTGAAGGCCAGGTCGTAGAAGGCCCAGACGTTCTGCTTGTTCTGGTCGGTGGTGGTTGCCATGAAGAGGAGCTCCTGTGATTATCGGCGCAGATTCCGCCAGCCGGGTTTCGCAGAGAGTGAGATGGCCTGATCCCGGAAGCCCTGGAACGACGAAAAATCCTGCTCCCGCCGCTGTTCTCGGAATGGCATCTTGTTCGGTTTTTCTTCCCTACCATCGACGGTAGTTGTTCTCCGGAGGCTCACGACGCAATATCGTGGCGTCGATTCGTGAGTCAACTGAATGTGCGGTCTGTCGTGCTTGGCCGGATGAGTGGCTGAGCGGCCCGGTTCCTCCACCGCCTCCCATCGGAGTTCCTTATGACACGTCGCGCGGGCGGACCCGTCTGGTCTGGTGGGGTCTCGCTGAGGCTCTTGGGGCTTCTTATTGCCTTGGCGCCAGGACCGATTGCCGCACAAGTTCACACCAACGCCCTCGGCGATGACGTGGTTTTCGTGGGTGGCACGCCGCAATACGAGCCCAACCGCCTGCCGAGTTCGGGACCGTTCACCTTTCAGGAACAGATCAAGAATGTGTCGACCGGCGGCCGGTCGGTGGATATGAGCTGCGTCCAGAGCGGCCCCGTGACCTGCAGCTCGGTGACGCCCGCCACGGCGACGTTGACCGCGGGTCAGGTCATCACCCTTACCATCACCTATGCCACCTCAGCGACCACGGGTTCCGGATACGCCGGTGCCTCGGTCTCCGTGAACGATGCCGGCGGGCCCAACCGATCGCGGACCATTGTCGTGGCCGCGAGCGGGTACGCGTCGATCCGGCTGGTCGATACCAATGTGGCCAACGTTGATCGGGGTCTCTGCCTGACGCTCGGCGCCGGGGAGAGTGCGGGGATTTCGTGTGGAGATCTCTTCGTGACCGCCAGCCTGCCAGCCTACCGGACTCTCGGCAAGGACCGGAGTCCCACCCTCTACTATAACTCCGCGGCTGCGGTCGGGCTGGTGCTGGTGCCCGCGCGGGTGGTGGAGGCCAGCACCATCGCATTGCCGACCAATGTCATCGGAGTGCTGAAACTGGCGGGGCTCAAGGACTCGTTCTTCATGGCCCCGCCGGCCTACAATTCGAATTGCACCGGCTCGCCTTGCGCGCCGTGGTCAGATTCCCAACAGGTCGTCTTCGGTCGATCGATGACGGGGATTGCGACTGGCTACTATCCCGACACGCTCATCGTCACGAATACCTATGCGTCGGGTCCGAGGATCGATACCGCCACCGGCAAAGTTCTGGTGCTGAATCGCTCGGCCAGCGAGTACGGGCAGGGATGGTCGCTCCTGGGTGTGGAGCAGATCCTGACCGTCCCAGGGGACTCGACGAAGCGCATCTGGGCAGCGGGCGATGGCTCGCTGCGCGTCTACAGCAAGAAACTGCCGGGGGACACCGTATTCCAGGCGGCGCCGGGGGATGCGCCCGATAGCCTGATCTACTACACCGGCACCGGGGGCAAGTGGTATCTCCGCAACCTCAAGCATGGCGCATCGGTCCGATTCGACCCGACCGGGCGTCACCGGTCAACGACGAATCGTGCCAAGGCGGTGACCACCTTCAACTGGGGCACCGTCAATGGCCAAACCCGTCTGATTTCGATCGTGGTGCCGCCGAACGGCACCGACTCCCTGAAATACACGCTGCAATGGAGCGGGACGGCGGTGTTCCAGGGGATTACCGATCCGACCGGGCGACAGCTCAAGGCGACGATCGCAAGTGGCCGGCTGACCAGCCTGATTCAGCCGGGTGCCACCGACACCACTCGGTTCGGGTACGACGCCGGTGGCCGGATGACCTGGCGGTCCTATCCCAGACAGGCGCATACCACCCTGGCTGATACCGCAGTCACCAGGTTCACCTATGCCAACTCCGCCAGACTGACCAAGGTGGAGGTGCAGGCTGATTCAGCCGGGGCTCAGTTCCAGACCTCGTATATCACGAATTGGGACGAGAACGGGCTGGGGGCACTGGCCCTGACGACCGATAGCCTGGGGCTGACGACTCAATATGATGGCCCCCTGAGCGGGCTGTCCGATGCCGTCACCTTCTGGGTGGACCGGTTCGGGCAGCCCACTCGGTCAATGCACTTGGGGTTGGGCACCAAGACCTGGTTCTACCATGACAGTACCAAGACCCCTGCCCTCGTCACCAAGGTGGTCTATCCGCACCCGACGACGGCGGGGGCCACGGGTCGGGTCATCCGGATGTCGTGGAATGCCCGCGGCAACTTGACCCAGGTCAAGGACAGCACCAAGGCGCTCGACGGGCGTGGCAATCGGACCTCCACCTATGCCTATGACACTGTTTCCACCAGCCTGGTGCCCGATTCTCCCAAGTCCGTCACCGATCCGATGGGGCGGGTCACGAGCTTTTTCTATGACTCGCTGGGATTTCTGGAGCACACGCTCGACCCGCGAACTCACATCACCAAATACGCCGTCCACGGTGCCGGCCTCAACCGGGGTGTCTTGGACAGCGTGGTTGATAAGTCAGTGACCACCTGGTCCCAGTACTTCGGGACGACTTCGGTGATCGACCAGACCGTGAGATTCAGATACGACTCAGTGGGGAATCTGCAGGTGACCTGGGATGCCGCAGGGATGGCAACCGGATACGTCAACGACAATGTAGGTCGCGCTCTTGATATATATGACCCAGCCGAAATGCGGACGTCGTACAAGTACGATGCACTAAATCGAGTAACCCAGGCCCGGGCTGTTACCAAGCCGGTGCCCAACTACCTCATCCCGTCGGCGCTGGCCAGTCTGTCAACCTGCAATGCGGCTCAGGTCATCTGCACTCTGAACGAATGGTCACAAGATACGATCCCGGACAGTCTGATAACCAACTACACTCAGGGCCGGGTCGGGATTACACAGGTATCTGACCCGCGCGCAGTCGCACGCACTTACCGGAGGGATGCCCGCGCGCTGTTGAGCAGCGAACAGGACGATTACGGGGCATCCAACATCTCATTCTATTCAACGGATGGGTTGCTTCAAACCACCACCCTCCGGACTGGTCAGGTGATCCATTTTAGCTACGACGCCTCTGGTCGTCTGATGAGCAGGTGGTTTGGATCGGTCACGAGGAACTCTCTAACCACGCCCGGGGATACAACTAACTACACCTATGACTTGATCGGGCGAGTGCTGACGACGCAGAATAGGAATGCCAAACTAATTCAGACCTACTTTGCCGACGGTGCGTTGAAGAGCAAGATCATCGCGAGTACATCCGCGTTCGCTCCAATTGATACGATACGCTATACGTATGACCTGGGAGGTGCTCGCACCTCCATGTACCACGCGATTCAATCGAACGACTTCAATAACCACAACCCGGTACGGGACAGTCTGGCCTACGGCTACTATTCGCAAGGCGACCTATACACGATTACCACATTTCTCGATCTAGTAAGAGGGAATACGGCCGCCTGGGCGACCAGCCAGACCTTTACATTCATACCCGACGAGCTCGGGAGGCGGGACTCGATATATTATCCCGTCAGGCACATGGTGGTGGCCTATGATCATGACATTCGAGGGGTCGTGAGACGTGTCGTTTCTCTGCCTGGCGATCCACCCCCGGCCAGCAACATGCACGGCGACATTCTCAAATTCAGCCTCAGCGACAATCGCGACGCAATAGGCCGTTTGACCAATCGAGTCATGACCTGCGATCGCGCTCAGACCTGGATGGGCTCCGAGTGCCACACGTCATCAAGTCTCAATGAAAATGACGACTATTTGTACAACTGGCGCAACATGCTGACCAAGCAGCAGAGCCGGCTCGACTATGTCAGCCAATGGAAGCAATACGACGCGTCAGGGAACATGGTCTGGTCAAAGGATTCTGGTGGGGCCTACGTTGACCTGAAGAACTTCCAGGTTGCCACAGGCCATAACCGTGTACTCTCGATGGCTGATTCCACCTCAGGGGTCCCGCGCTATCCTCTCATCCTGATGAGCTATGACGCCAACGGGGCCCGGGAAATCGACAGCGCCCATGCTGGTGGTGGTGGGGCCGGGCTCGATACCCGCTCAAGGATTCAGTTCTATGACGCCAGTGGCCGGATGTCCGGGATGGCCTGGGCAGAAACCAATCTAGCTTTCAACACTACTGGTCTGAACAGCTGTCAGTATTACCCGGACGGCCAATTGTCCAATCCGTGCGGGGCGGCTCCGAAGCTTGCGTATGATGGCGACAACGTTGCGGGAATCTTTGCCACCCGAGTCTACCAGGTGATCCAGGGTCCAGGCCTCGACGATCCGCTGATGGCTGTCGGCCAGTACCCAGTTGTCGGTAGCTTCCCCGAATGGAGGACGTACTACTTCGTCACCGATGGCCAGGGACGGCTGCTGGCCAGCAGTGACTCCACCGGGAATCTTCAGAGCAATCCGGATAACAACGGCACGGTATCTGGCTGGCAGTATTCTGGGGGTACGTCGAACTCCACGTCATTTGCGGCTGGTCGCATGAACATTCCGCAGACGCCCGAGGTGTCAATGTTCAGAAATCGGGCGTATGACAGCCGTACCGGGCGCTGGCTGCAGGAAGACCCCCTCGGCGTGAGCGGGGGGCTCAACCTGTATCAGTTCAATGGGAACAATCCGGCCATGTACACCGACCCCTTCGGTCTAAAATTGGATGTCGAAGCAGGAGCACAGATGTATGTGGATCTATGCCGACAAAAGTCGGGTACTTGTAACGCCAATTTGGCCAAGCTCGAAAAATCAAAGATCGTCTATCATATCGTCGAGCTTGGTCCGAAGGATCCATTGCCGCGAGGCAAATTCTCGGGGGCCACGTCTGGACAAGTTGTGCACAATCAGGTCGAAATCCAGATTAAACCGTCTGACTTCGCGGGTTCGGAGGGTCGAATTCACGTTAAGGTTGATGGCGTAATCGTTCTCGGACATGAAACAGCTCACGCCCTAACGGTGACATCAGCAGGGACTGGTTGTACAGATGGGGATCCTTGTACATTGGCGAATGAGAATATCATTCGTGCGGAACTCGGACCCGAATACGGGCAAAGGCAGCCTTGATGTTAAAGCAATCGTGTGTTCTGCAGGCATTCTCCATCGCCTCTCTACTTGCTATACCGGGACAGTCGGTGTTGAAGGCACAGTCCCTAGGCACGATCGAGCGTATCAGACTACTGGTCAGCCAAAACGCGACGAATGAGCTTTCGCTTTCTAGCGTGACCCAGGACGCGGTTGTGGATCCTGCAGGATTGAGGATTGAACGAGGCCCGCACCTTTCGAATGAATTTACTGTCTGGCGAATTGGAGCGAGCGATCAAGTGTTCTTGCTCGTCCATGCAGGCGATTCAGTATTTCGGGCCGGCGGGTTTCAGCAGCAAGACCTTGGAGCAATCGCGAAGATAGTCACGAGCGGCTCCGGGTGTCGTTCGAACCAGGACAAAGTGAAATGCCTTGCGCTCTTGGCCGATCCTTTCGGCGCAGTTGAGATTGTTCTCCCGGGTGTGGACTCCACTACGCGGCCGGGTGTCATGGCCGCGTGGGATCTCGCCCGTCCCGGGGACTGGCCATTCGACCATCCTCTTGACAACTCTGACAAAGGGGCAACTGCTGTCATTACAGTGCTAACAAGAAACCTCGGTGGTTTTGAGAGATCGTGGGTCGCCATGGCGTACGCTCTCACTTTTTCGCATGGCGAACTCGTGGCCTGGTCGCATCGAGAAAGTCCGCCGTTTGCTCCATAAGCGTGACCGCATTTCGGTCGTGTGCAGGACATAGAGAAGTGGCTCCGGTATTCTGAACAGGCGGGATCAGTGGACACGCGAGCCCCCCCCGGCGAGAGTATGCCCATAGCCGAGGAGCTCCTGAAGTCGAAACGTCCCCGTCGTACCCATGCCCCCGCATTGAAGGCCAAGGTGGCCCTGGCCGCCGTCCGGGCGGAAAGCACGCTGGCCGAGTTGGCCAAGCGCTTTGATGTCCATCCCGGTCAGATCACCGCGCGGAAGGATCAGCTCCTCGCGGGGGCTTTGCCGCCTGGCGCTCGTACTTCTACGTCACCGACGGTCGAGGTGGATTGCTGGCGACGAGCGACTCCAATGGCTCGCTGGATAGCAATCCCGACAACCTCGGGATCACCACCGGCTGGCAGTGGACCGGCGGGAACGCCAATTCCGCCAGCTTCCAGAGCAGCCGGATGAATGTTCCGGAAACCCCCGAGATCGCCCTGTTCCGCAACCGGGCCTACGACAGCCGTACCGGGCGCTGGCTGCAGGAGGCTCCGCTTGGTGTTAGCGAAGGCCTCAACCTCTATCAGTTCAACGGGAACAATCCGTCTTCATTGACTGATCCATTTGGGCTGAAGCTATGCTTTACTGGAAAAGACGTTGGCGAGCAGCGGCTAGCTCAGAAAGCTGCCGAAAAGGCCACGAACACGATCATCTTGGTGGACAAGAATCACTGTGCCACTGGTTCCATCCCCCAAGGGGGGAAGGGGTACGAAAGACTCCAGGAGACTCTTAGAGAATTGATCAACGACGACAAGGACCACACGCTTACCGTGACCATTGGAAATGGGCGGTCCTCATCCGCTGGGTTTGCCTCGACAATCGATATGATGCAAATGGTCGATTACGCGGCATGTCCCGAGGATCCAAACGGCCAACACACGTTTGACCTCGGCGTAATGGCCGCGCATGAACTCCTCGGTCACCAGACGGAAAGCTCGACCGGAGCCTATACCGGATCAGACCCTCGCGCGAGACTGCTTTACCAGAACCGTGCGATCCGCGTAGAAAACCAATATCACGCTGCTGCGGGCCAGGACAAGCGTTGCGATGATAGGGGAACCCCATGAGCCGGCGCCGAGCCAGACTTCGAATTGCCGGCCTCTTCTCGATCATAGGGCTGTCTCTGATGGATTGCGCGAGTGGTAGGACTCGACACTCAGGCCCGCTTCCAGGCGGAGAGCCGATTGTCACCTTAACCTTCGTGTTAGGGCAATTCTTGAATGCATCTGCAAAGCGCGATACATCGACTGTACTCGAATTAAGCTGCAATGAGCGCGCAATGACTGTAGGGCTCGCCCTGGTTGCCAATGATACTGTGCTTGCTCACCCCAATCTGGCCAAGCTCATTGCGGAGCAGATAACCCAGCGGCATCCGGACAGTGCAGCAGTGGTCTTCCAGTATTCGCGGGCCGGGAATGCGTGGGCTGAATTGAGCGTGAACTTCGTCCGCAAGGCGGACCGGTGGACCATTTGTGCGGCCAGCATCACCTCTGACATGTAGGCTTGCTTCGCGATGGCCCGTGCCGATACCTAGCACGAAGCGTAACCTTCCGCTGGATGGGCCAGTGGCCCGTAAAAAAACCCGGCGCCATTCGGCGCCGGGTTTCTGCTATCCAGGAATGTCGACAGAGCTCGGGCCACATGGAAAGTCGACTGACTTACTGTGTTGTTCCGCAGTCGCGTCAAGTAAGCCAGCTCCTAACGCCAATACCGAATCCTGGAAGAAATCGACCCTCCGGCACCAGCCACCGGAGGGTCGTTTTCTATCCGATCAGCTAATGGCTAACGGCTAACGGCACGACGCCTTCAGGCGTCGTTCGGCGACATCGGCGCCGGTACCTGGGCTTCCGGCGCCGGCCGATTGGCCCGCCGCCCCGGTGCGGCCTTGAGTACGACGGTATCCGGCGTCTGCAGCTTGAGCCAGGCGTTGGGATCGTGCTCGATGGCGCCGGCCGGCAGCTCGGAGAACAACGGCCCGAGGTCGTCCTTGATCCGGTCGACGTAGAACTGCGGGATTTTGGTGGTCTCGCCGTCGAAGAAGCTGCGCAGCTCCTTGTCGGTGTCGAGCCGCTTACGCAGCATGGTGTGGTACTTGATCCGGCCGAAGCCTTCCGAGCTCATGGCCCGGACCACATTCATCCACTTCGGGATGGCGCCGTCGGTGGCGGGGATCCGCTTGGCAATGGCCTTCCAGGAGAACGAATAGCGGGTCACGTCGATCAACCCGTCGTAGAAGTCGGTCCAGGAGTAGTTCTTGGGCCGGACGTTCATGGCGTGGTTGTTGTTCAGGAAGTGGAACGGGAACGCCATGACCCGTCCGGCCCGCTGGTAATCGAGGTTCATCGGCGCCGCCCGCCCGAAGGACGAGAGCAGCGAGTAGGCCGGGAAGGCGCCCGGCGAGAGGTCGATGAACTTCTTGGTCAGCTCGAACGGCTCCGGCCCCATATCTCCATCCAGGCCCATCACGAAGTTGGTCTGGATATAGGGGATGTAGCGCAGGATCATGTTCACATGATCCGACACCAGTTTGACCTTGTCCATGCCGGTGTTACGGGTCCGGGACTTGTTGCCCAGGTCGTACCACGACTCGATGCCGGGCAGGATGGCCTGAAAGCCATTGGCCTTGAGCCGCTTGAGGTGCGGCTCCGACAGCAGCGACAGGCTGCTCTCGGCGATATGCCGGATCCGGCCCGGCTTGACCGTGGCCTCGATAGCATCCATGTAGTCCTCGAACCGCACCCCGAAGTTCGGATCGTGCCAGCCGAGGATCGGGTTCTTGAACTTGGTCTGGATGAAGGTCAGGTCGTCCCGCAGCTGCTGGAAGCTGAGCGGCTGGTAGTCGACCGTGGAATCGATGCAGAAACTGCAGGTGTAGGGGCAGCCCAGGCTGCCGATCATCGGGACGATCTTGATCGTCGGCGCCTTGGCCAGCGTCGGTTCGATGAAGTCCCAGCGCTCCTGGACCGAGGGCAGGTCGGTTGGCTGGTTGGCCGCCGCCATCTGGCGTCCGAACGGCCGGTGCTGGGCGCATTCGGTCAGGACTTCGTTGACCAGGCTCTTGTCGGTGAAGCCGAGGACGTAGTCGAAGTACTTGGCCGCATCCTCGGGGTAGCAGCGGGCGTGGGGACCACCGATCACGGTGATGGCGCCGCGCTTCCGGAACACGTTACTCAGGGCATACGACAGCTGGGCCGACTGCGTAAAGGCGCCGATAAAAAGGATGTCGAGGTTGGCCGGCAGCTCCTCGAGCAGGTTCTCGAGACCGGTATAGCAGACGAAGGTGACTTTATGACCGGCTTGCTGGCACCAGACGCCCAGGACCTGCGGCATGATGCTGGCGAGATTGGCATTCATCATCCGCCCATACAGCGACGGGTTGGGACTCTTGGTGACGAGATCGAGAATCCCGATCCGGAGTTGGCGCATCCTGGGTCCTTGGGCTGAAGTCGCTCCGTCCGGGCAGAACCGTACCGGTCCGCGTCTTGAAACGGAGGTCAGGTACTCTCGATTTCGAGGATGCGGAAACCGACCACATAACTGCGAAGGCGAGGCGGGATAATCACTTGCTACACCCGCGCTTACAAGTTGTCCGGTCGGAGGCCGAATGGCAAGGTTTCGGGCCATTTCGGGCCTCTGGCCGGGATCGTATCACCGACCAATGGAAGGCAAAATGCACCCCATGACTCCATACCGCCTGTTGACGCTTCTGGGTCTGTTCGGCTTGATCGGCTGCGGGCAGGACGGCGGCAGCACCGGCATCAATCACCACCCGGACACCGACACCACGGGAATCGGGATCAATGCCAGCCTCAACGGCCGGCGGCCCTTTCCCGATGACAATCCCTGGAACACCGCCATCGACAGCCGGCCCGTCGACCCCAACTCCGACAACCTGATCGCCGGCATCGGGCTCAATACCGGGCTGCATCCCGACTTCGGGGCCGATCTGGGTGGCTCGCCATTCGGCATTCCGTATATCGTCGTCAGCGACTCGACCCATTGGGTGCCGGTGTCCTTCGACTATGCTGACGAAAGCGATCCCGGGCCGTACCCGATCCCGGCCGGTGCGCCGATCGAAGGGGGCGCCTCGAGCGGTGGCGACCGCCATATCCTGATCATCGACCGGGACGCCTGGAAGCTGTACGAATTGTACGCCGCCTACCCGGACGGGCATGGCGGCTGGACCGCCGGAAGTGGCGCCGTCTTCGACCTCGCCAGCAACAGCCTCCGCCCGGCCGGCTGGACCTCGGCCGATGCCGCCGGGCTGCCGATCTTTCCGGGGCTGGTGCGGTATGACGAGGCCGTGACCGCCGGCGCGATCAACCACGCCATCCGGTTCACGGTGGTCCACTCACGCCACGGCTTCATCGCGCCGGCCCGCCACGCGGCCAGCAGTTCCACCAGCGTCAACCTGCCGCCGATGGGCATGCGGGTCCGGCTCAAGGCCAGTTACGATATCAGCGGATTTTCGCCGACCGCCCGGGTCATCCTCCAGGCCATGAAGACCTACGGGATGATCGTGGCCGACAACGGCAGTAACTGGTATTTCTCCGGCGCTCCCGATCCCCGCTGGAGCGACGACGAGCTCAACGAATTGAAGGGTGTGAAGGGGAGCAGCTTCGAGGTGGTGGCTATGGGCACGGTTGCGACCAACTGAAGGCACAGAGTGGTAGGATGCGCTATCAGGCAGGCTGAGCCTTGGTAGGTCACCACTGTGTAGGTTAATTCGGCAACGGCGCATCCAGCCTACACACCACTCGGGAGCCCATTTCGCTACCCAAAGCAGAGACAAGAGGAGGACTCGCTCTTGCCACTAACAAACAGTCGTCGCGTTGACACGCCACCAACGAGTAATAGACCGTCGATTGCACGACGATGGATCGCTGCGTCACTTAGCGCTCAAAGCGGCTCTGCCGACTTGTTCGCTGGCCTCTGCGCACTCGCCATTTGGCTCCTAAACTGGAAGAGGTACTATGGCCAAGTGGACGAGCAGAGAGCCCAATCTTATAGCATTTGGATTACCGGTTTAATCATCGTTGCTGCGCTGGTCGGACGGAGCTTCCGCGGCTGGTACAACCTTCTGACGTCCGCGGAAGTGAAAAACGAGAACTTGGAGCGCGAGCTGGCGAAGCTAACCCGACGCCCGAATCTCATTCTGAGTTTCCCGGACAGAGTTATGCCGGGCCACGCCGTATATCAGGATGGACGGGTAGCCATGGCGCTCGCCGCCACCGTTGCCGTAACCAATCTGGGTGAGACAGGATCGGTGAGCAGATGGGAGTGTCATCTATTCGCGCCCGGTCATGAGCCAATCGAGCTCACGGCCTCCGCGACCGGTGATGGCATTGTGTTAGGCGGAGATATGACCGGAGTTGTCCCTCTGTCCGAGACAATTGCAGAACGGACAGTTGGTGCGATTCCCCGCGGTGAAACAAGGGTCGGGAGGTTTCTGGGCTTGGCCGATAAAAAACATCTCGAGTTGGTCGGCGTCGGCAGCGCGATCCGGATTAGGTGCTGGGACTTCCACGGTGGGCAATGGTCGACCACCTATGACCTGCCGGGTCGAAATGTTAAAGCCATTACAACCTATCCGAGCCTTAGCCGAATAGAAATGTTTGCGGGGCAACCTGTACACTTCGTCGGTGCGGGAGGACAGCCCATCAATGCGCTGAGGATAAACTGCTCTTATGCTGTGATCTGTCGCAAGTTCAGGCACGAGCCGGGGGGCGCGATGACTATTTTCTCCGAGATTGACTTAATCGAGACCATACTTCTTCCAGTCGAAGCGGGAGACTTGTCTTTCTTGGCGCGTTTGACGATCCCTGCGGATTCCACCGGAAGCCACACGGTTCAGCTCCGAATAATTGACCCCCAAGGCATGTTGATTGCCGTCTTTGAATCGCACCGCAATTATGTGATTTCCGACATTTCTGGAATGGACACAACAGATTTTATTAAGGTCCCGCTTGGGAATCCACGGTTTCTGGTCGCTGGGCAATACCGCTTTGAACTTGGGATTGACGACCGCTTCTTGGGCCGCGCACTAATGCAGGTTGTTCATAAGCCTGACATGGAGGTGCAGAGACCGCCGCATTCGCCCCCAAGCGGCAATCCTCCAGAGTTGACAGAATGACTTCAGAAAGCTTGAACTGACGCAGCTCAAGGAGCTGCACAAATGAAAAGGGCGGAACAGGTTTTCCTCTCTGCTTTCCTCTCTCCTAAGTTTTCGGCTTGCGACTCGGAAGCCCCGGCGCCGTGCTGTCCGCCGCCGTCGGATCCCCGTAGGTCTTGACCAGTTCCTTCACGATCGCGGCCAGACGGACGGCCATGGGATGACTCGCTGGCAGGAGCCGCTCGAGCGAACGCCCGGGCACTGAAGGATCGGCGGCCGGCTTGTAGACGGCCTCGATGATCACTTCGCTATGCAGTGCCCGGCCCGGCTCGGCCCAGGCCCGAATCCGGACGGCGTTGTAGCCGGCTGCCCGCTTTCCCTCCGGCTTGTTGGTGGCCTGGTTGAACCAGGGCGTTTCGAGCCAGGCATCACGGGTCTCGACCCGTTCCAGCGGAATGCTGTCGGCCTTGAGCGCGTCGGCCACCTTTCCAATCGCATCGGCCCGCACCAACCCCAGCTCGATCGACGGCGACGCCGGCGACGGATTGAACGGCGGCCTGGTTGAACCCGGCGCACAGGCGCCGAGTGCCACCAGCCCCAGCACCCGCCACCTCGTGCTAATGTGAATCATGCTCGTGGGCTACGGCCGAATCGGCATGGTCGTCGTGCTCGCCGCCCATGATCATGCCATTTGCATCGTGTGGTCCCTTGGCCCGGTCGTCGAGCTCGTCCTTGAGGACGTCGCTGCTGATTCCGGTGGCGTGGCCGAACACCAGCTCGCCGCCGTGGGCGGCGGTCCGGGCCAGAATCGAAAAGGCGAACAGCGTAGCCACCAGCGCTCCCCACCGTTCGGCGCGGGCCATGACCCGTTCCCGCCAGATCCGCCATCCGGCCAGCACCACGAACAGCCCCAGCGAGACCAGGGCCCACGTCTTGTGGACTTCCATCAGCTCGTGAGCCTCACCGGAATGCGCCGCGGCATCTTCCGCCAGCAGTCCCGATCCCACGGCCAGCGCCGTGCCGATGGTGCCGAAGATCAGGGTCCAGTATGAGGCCGAGCGGAACGACTCGCGGTGACGCAGCAGGTAGAGCAGCTCCAGGATCAGCGCGGCCAGCAGCAGGGCCGGGGGCAGGTCGTTGATCGCCGCATGGAGTCGGGGCAGGTCGTAGCCGAAGATCGAGAAGCCGGAGGGGTGATCGCCGTGGAGGAGCAGCATGGGGTGCGAGTCGGGTTGAGGTGAGGGGTGACAGGTGAGAGGTAACAGGTAAAAGGAGGCTCATCTCAGTGCCCTCTCACCTCTCACTTCTTACCTCTCACGCAGTTTGTTGCGATCGACGGGCATGGGCGGATCTGTAGCGTAGTCATAAAATCCCATTCCGCTCTTCCGGCCCAGCATCCCGGTCCCGACCATCCGTTCGAGTATCGCTGGTGGAGCATAACGGTCTTCCCGATACTCGGCGAACATTATCCCGGCGACCCTGGCCAGGGTGTCGAGGCCGACGAGGTCGGCCAGGAGGAGCGGCCCCATCGGGTGACCGGCGCCGAGCTTCATGGCGGTATCAATATCGGCGGTCGACGCGGTGCCCTGTTCAACGGCGCGCATGGCATCCAGCAGATAGGGCACCAGCAGCCGGTTGACGATGAAGCCCGGGGTGTCCCTGGCCGCCACGACCTCCTTGTCGAGGCTGCTGCCGAACGCCATGGCCCGGTCAAAGCTCTCGTCACTGGTGGTGGCGGTTCGGACCACCTCGACCAGCGGCATCAACGGGACTGGATTGAAGAAATGCAGCCCGACGAATCGATCCGGCCGCCGGGTGGTCGCCGCCATCGAGGCGATCGACAGGCTCGACGTGTTGGAGGCGAAGATCGCCTCCGGACCGCACAACCGGTCGAGTGCCCGCCATAGCTCATTCTTGACGGCCAGATCTTCGGTCACCGCTTCGATGACCAGCCCCGAGTCCGCCAGCGCCGAGAGTTCGGTCGTGAAGCTGAGCCGAGCCAGCGCGGCATCCCGCTCGGCCGCGGTCAACTTCCCCTTCTCGATCAGCTTGCCCAGCGACTTCACGATCCCCGCCCGCCCCCGCGCCAGCAGCTCGTCGGAAATATCCCGCACGGTGGTCTGATACCCAGCCACGGCGCATGCCTGCGCGATGCCTGAGCCCATCAGGCCGGCGCCGAGGATGCCGACGTGTGGGCGGTCCTCAGTCATCGGTTAGGAGTCAGGAGTGTGGAGTTAGGGGCTCGCAAATGAAGCGCAGCAATCAGTAGGATGTCTGGCGTCCTATATTGCCTCGAAAACTCCCAACTCCCGCCTCCAAACTCCCAACTCTTCATGGCTTGAGTGCCTTCCTCAGTTCCTCCGCAATCATCCCCACAATTCCCGGCCTGCCGGGGCCGACCTCCGGTCGCTGGAGGCCACCGTGCTGCTCAAGATGGTCGAGCGCCCGCTCGAGGCCGAGCTGGGTTCGGTCGTGCACCGGGCCGTATTGCCGTCCGATGATCCAGCCGAGTCCGAGTACCAGCGGAATCGGAGCCAGCGCGATGGCGAGAAACGGGGTCATGACGGTGAGGATGCCCGCGGTAGCCACTCCGGCCGCGCTGATTCCCGCGATGCCCCCGACGTATCCGCTTCGTACCGGACCGAGATCCGCCGCCAGGGTCACGTGGCAGTATCCGGGCTCGAGGGAAATGACCCCGCCGGTGACTCGGCTGGCCCGGGACAGCATGAATGGCCGCTGGGTCCGGCCCAGTGCGGCGGCGGAACGGCGCAGGGCGCTGGCCATGCCGCGCAGCGGCTCCCAGCTGATCCGGCCCGGCTGGCGCCGCTCGATGGCCAGCAGTTCATTGGCCTCAAGCCAGTCGACCATGGCCTGCTCGATCACGGCGGGCTCACCGCGCACCACTCGCCCAGCCGAGCATTCGGCCGCGCCGACCCAGCGGTCGAGGATTCCGTTCGGGGTGGCGGCGGTGGTCCTGACTCGTTCCTCCAGCATGGCCTGCTGGAGATACTGGCCGGGAATCCCCACATCGCGGCCCAGCTTGAGGACCTCGTCCGGTGTCATCGATTCGCCGGTATCCCGCTCATGGGCCTGGAGCTCCGCGGCGCGCTTGAGGATCCGGTCGAGCGCCTCGCGGTCCCACTGTGCCGGTAGCACCGAGCCGCCCTGGGGATGGGTCATGTCAGTTGGACGATGACGGCCGCACCCTGGCCGCCGCCGATACAGGCGCTGGCCAGCCCGAATCGACCGCCGCGCCGCCGGAGCGCGTGCAGCAGGTGCAGAGTGAGCCTGGTGCCGCTGGCGCCCAGCGGATGGCCGATGGCAATAGCGCCGCCATCGACGTTGGTGCGGCTGCGATCGAGCCCGAGTTCGCGCTCGACCGCCAGGTACTGGGCCGCAAAGGCCTCGTTGATCTCGACCAGGTCCATCTGTTCCAGCTTCATGCCCGCCTTGGCCAGGGCTTTTCGGGCGGCCGGCGCCGGACCGATACCCATGTATTTCGGATCGACACCCACGACAGCCCATGCCACCAGCCGGCCGATCGGCTTGAGTCCGAGTTTGGCCACCGCCTGTTCGCCGGCCAGTACGACCGCGGCGGCGCCATCGCAGATACCGGATGCGTTGCCGGCGGTGACCACGCCGTCCTTCTTGAAATAGGGCGCCAGCTTCGCAAGACCTTCCAGAGTGGAATCTGGCCGCATGTGTTCATCGGCGGCCCAGGGCTCGTCGGCTTTGGTCTTCCGGTTGCGAATGGAGACTGGCACGACCTCAACCGCGAAATGACCGGCGGCCCAGCTGTCCCGGGCCCGCTGCTGACTGGACAGCGCCACCTCATCCACCTCGCTCCGACTCAGCTTGTACTGGTCCGCCAGGTTCTCGGCGGTCTCCGCCATCGACAGCCCGCACTGCGGATCGCGCAGCGCTTCCCACAACAGGTCTTCCATCGGCGGTGCGGGTCCGAGCCGCAGGCCCCAGCGGGCGCCCCGCAGGACGTGAGGCGCCTGGCTCATCGATTCGGTGCCGCCTGCCAGCACGACAGTCGATTCGCCGAGCAGGATCTGCTGAGCGCCCTGGATGATCGATTCAAATCCCGAACCGCACAGGCGGTTCACGGTGACCGCCGGGGTCTCGACCGGAAGCCCGGATTTGAGGCCGATGTGGCGGGCGAGGTAGATGGCGTCGGCACTAGTCTGGAGGGTGTTGCCGAAAACGACATGATCGAATGCCTGGGCCGGCGCCCCGCTGCGCTCGATGGCGCCGCCGGCCGCGATGACGCCCAGGTCGGTGGCCGAATGATCCTTGAGGGTACCGCCGAAGGAGCCGAATCCGGTTCGGACTCCCGAGAGGAAATAGACATCCTGCGACTGGCCCTGCGTCTTCATCGGCGGGAGACTCTCCGGGGGTGGACCGGGAATATCGCCCGGGAGAGTAGGGGGTTCAAGCAACCGGTGCGGTGGCGGCCCCCGAGAAGACGATACTGCTGCACGTCACCCCCGACTCGGCCTTGAGCAGTTCAGACAGGTCGACGGCGTGGATCCGGAAGCCGAGCAGCTCGAGCAGTTCCCGGGTTTCGGGAAATCCCAGCGGCATGATCACGTCGCGTCCGAGCACCAGGACATTGGCGGCCCAGGCCTCACCGGCCGGAACGTCGATCAGTTCGTAGCCCGACAGCGCCGACACGTCGACCCATGGCCGGTGCACCAGCAGCCGGTGGTCATCGAGGGCCGAGCAGGCCGTCTTGAGGTGCAGGCAGTCGCGGGTTGGCACGGCGGCCACGGTGTAGCCGAATGGAGCGAGGGCGGCACCGAGTCCCGCCACGCCAGCCAGATTGGTCCGCTTGGCGACACCGACGAGAAACTTGCGTCCGATCCGGAGCACATCGCCGCCGTCGAGGGTGGCGCCTGCCGGCAGCCGGGCAATCTTCCGCCAGCGCTTGAGAGCTTCGACCGTGCTTTCGACCTCCGGCTCACGGGACCTGGCGCCGGGGTGTGCCGCCACCGCAATTTCGTCGACCACCACCGCCGTGTCTTCCACGAACACCGCATCGGGGAGCTGGTCAAGTGCCGGCAGATGCACCACCGTCAGCCCCAGCCGGACTAGCTGCGCGTTATAGGCGTCGTGCTGCTGCTGGGCCCGCCCGACGTCGATCGGGTCCCTCGCCATGAAGCTCAACTCGCACTGGTTGATCGATTGGCTGACGGGGCGGGTCAGGGCGATCTGCTGCATGATGGAACCGGTGGACGAGGTGGCGCGGTGAGGCACCGCAGGCTGGCTTACGCATCATTCACCGCCAACGGCGGGGGCGCAAGGATTGGCGATCAGAAGATTCCGAGTCCGACCATGCCCTGGGCCGAGGTCTGGCTTGGCTGATCGCTGGGCACCACGTAGCTGTACCGCACCGCCCCTTCCAATACCAGGCGGGGCCAATGTTGGTGATGGATCAGGAGGTAGGATAGATAGACGCCGGGAGCTATCACACCGGGCTGCTGATTGAGGCCATCGATCTGGCCCAGTCCGGCGCGCAGCAGCACCCCGGCATCAAGCCGCTGCTGCCAGCGCTTGCCGGAGCCGATCAGCCTCAGGCGTGGTTCGATAAATACCCAGGTGGCGCTTTTGGAGGCTGGCCGGGATTCGTGGCTGATGCCGAGCACGCATCCACTGATATAGCCGCCGAAGCCAGGGCCGTACTTCACCTCCAGGCAGCCCTCGATGTCGCTGGATGCACCACTGGGTGCCGGGATACCGGCAATCGGATATTCCCCGCCTCGGCCGCCGGAGACCACCAGGCCGAAAGCCCAGGCCACCGGTCCGGTGGCGTTCCATCGGTCGGTTTCCCGGTCATCGCGATAGAGCCGTAAGTGGCTGGCACCGCTCTGAGCGGAGTTCGGCAGGCCACGAGTCGTCGTGTCGGTCGGTGACCCGACGAACGGAACCCGAAGCTGATATTCCGCATCAGCGACCGGCCGGATCAGGTAACGCCGCTCACCGCTGACGTCGTGGAAGCGCTGCAGTTCGGTCACCGTCACCGACGGCCCCTCCGGTTCCACCGGTTCGACAATGAGGCGCACATCCTCGCGATCCACCACCGCACGGTACACAATGCCGCCGCTCATCCTGAACCGGACGAACTCGCCTTCGCCATTGAAGGTGTGATCCAGGATCGGCACCTCAAGGTTCGTCGCGCCCTTGCGGCGGATGACCGAGTCGGCCGGGGGGCTGGTGCTGTCGGCCGGCACCTGCGCCGCCAGGGTGCCCATCGAAAGCCCGAGCAGCACAAAGAGCGCGAATTTCATCATTGTTCCAGTGAGAGAATCAGAGAAGCGTGAGGATGGAATCTGCCACCATCGTCGTCGTCGCGGTGCCGCCCAGATCCGGCGTCAGCACTTCGTCATTCAGCACCCGCTCGACCGCGGTTTCAATTCGTCCCGCGGCCTCGGTGATTCCGAGATTTTCCAGCATCAGCGCCCCGGCCAGAATCGTCGCTATGGGATTGGCCTTGCCGGTGCCGGCCAGCGCCGGCGCCGATCCGTGGACCGGTTCGAACAGTCCCGGCCGCCCCGGATGCAGGTTGGCGCTGGCCGCGATGCCCAACCCTCCTACCAGGCCGGCGCCCAGCTCGGACAGAATGTCGCCGAAGAGATTGGTGGTGACGATGACCTGAAATCGTGAAGGGTCCTGGACCAGCTCCATGGCCAGGGTATCGACGTAGCGATGCTCGCGCTCGATGGCGGGATATTGCGAGCCAATCGATTCGAATATTCGGGGCCAGATCCGCTGGGCGGCAATCGCGTTGCTCTTGTCGCAGAGCGTCACTCGAGTGCGGCGGTGAAGCCGGGCCCAGTCAAACGCCGCTTCGATGATGCGGGTCACTCCCCGAATGGAGTTGACCTCCTCTGAAATGTGCAGTTCCTCAGGTGTCGCGGCCTTTTCGACACGGTCACGCCCGACGTACTGGCCCTCGGTATTTTCGCGGAAGATTGCCAGGTCGATGGCGGTGGTTTCCTGCCCCGCTGCCCCCCGGCGACCGAGCGGCATCAGGGCGCGGTTGTTGGCGCCCTCGCCGCGAGGAAGTCCTTTAGGGCCCCCCCTCAGCGCCGCCAACTGCGGCGCTAGGAGCTTCACTGGCCGAAAATTCACGTATAGATCCAGCCGCTGCCGCAGCCTCAGCAGAATGTCGCGGGCATGCTCGTGGCCCGGCACCCGCGGATCACCCAGGGCGCCGAGGAGAATGGCGTCGACATCATCGCGGAGATGGACCAAGCCCGATTCGGGCAGTGTTTCGCCGGTTCGGAGATAGTGTTCGGCTGACCAGGGGAGGAATTCGAAATCGAGGCGAGCGCTGGCCAGATCGGCCGCGGCAGCAATGATGGGTACCGCAGCGCCAATGACCTCGGGCCCGATCCCGTCGCCGGGAATGACCGCGATCTTACGGTAGGATCTGGCTGTTTCTGTCCGCCCGTCCGCCTGTCCGCCTGAGGCCCTGCTCAAACCGCCGATCCGCAATTCACGCAGTGCCGCCAGCCGATTTCCACCTCCGACCCGCAGCCGGGGCAGAGGGTGACGGTCTGGCTCTGGCCGCAGTGCGGGCAGAAATGCACGGCGCGTCCTGCAGGCAAGCCGCCACCGCAATAGCTGCAGCTGGTCGCGGCCGGAACGATTCGCTCCACCGGCCGGGTGTTTCGTTCCACCGGCCGGCTGGGACGTGATGGCGGCGTGGGGGGCTTGGTATGGCGGGCCACAAGGTCATCGAGCTCAGGCATCGAAAGCCGGACGGCGTCGAGTGGAATGTCGACGACCGCGCCGATGACCGGCTTGGGGATGCTGGGCCGGGCTGGGGGAGTGATTGCGGTACTTGAAACGAAAGCCGCGGCCGGTGGCAGCGGGGCTGGCGGTCTTGGCGGTGGTGCCGGTGGCTGGGGGATCGGCGCGACGATGATGCCGTCTCCCAGGGTCCGGGCCAGCGCTTCAGCCGTGATCAGGAACTGGGCCTTGCTGAACTCGCGGAGCACGTCGAGCTCGGCGTTGGCGCTCCTGGCTTCGAGCTCGAACCGTCGGCGGACATCGTCGTGCATCAGGTGCACAAAGTTGCCCTCGCCGGAGAGCAACCGGAGCAGCAGCGCGTCGTGGTCCTCGGCGGTCTCGATGGCCAGCACCCGGCGGCTGCTGCGGTATGGAACCACGTCACCGGTCAGTTCGGCCACGGTCAGGGGTCGGTGCAGCCGGGCGGGATCGGTGGCGGCGAGCTGCTGCACCATCAATCGGAACAGCCGCTCAAGATCGGTCACGTGGCTCTCGCAATAATGGTAAGGAAGTGACAGGTTAGAGGTACCACCGTACACTGTCAAGCAAGGAGAGCGAATGCGAAGGATCCTGCTCGCGCTGCTGGTCGGCGCGGCCGCCTGGCCCATTGCCGCCTCGGCACAAGACGCCTGCAAACCGGCCAAGAATTCGAACGAGGTCAAGTTGTTCGGCCATTACATGGTGCCGATCGCCTTTGATGCCGCGGAGGCGCCGGCGCCGTACCGGCTGGCCAGCATCCGACTCGGGCTCGAGGCCACCTACGTGCCGGATCTCAACGCCGCCGGTCGAACCCCCACCGTCTGCCAGCCTGGCCAGGGACCGCTCAACACCAACCAGGAAAATGTGCTGTTCCGGCCCCGGCTGCTGCTGTCCGGTCAGCGGGGGCTGTTCATCGAGCTGAGCTGGATTCCGCCGGTCAGGGTCAACGGAGTCAAGTCGAATCTGGTCAGCTTCGCGATCGGTCGCAGCACCCAGACCGGCAAGAACGGGCTGGCCCGCCTGCGGCTGTTCGGCGTGCTTGGCTCGGTCAAAGGGGCCTTTACCTGCTCGGCCGGTGATGTGGCCAGCCCCACCAATTCCGAGTGCTTCAACAGCCAGGTCTCGAACGACAAGTTCAAGCCGACGATGTTCGGCGGCGACTTTAGCGTCGCCCGGACGATGGCCAGTGGCCGCTTCATTCCGTACCTGGGCCTCGGTATTTCGTTCCTCCGGCCGCGGTTCCAGGTCAGTCACGTCACGGCCGATTCAACCACCGACAATACGAAGATCGAGGCAAACATGACCCGGTTCACCGCCCACGGCGGCTTCAGCTTCGTGCCGAGTCCCCGGCTGCTCATCAGCGCCGAGGCGTACACGGCGCCGGCCGACGCGATCACCGGCCGGGTGATGCTGAGTTGGGTGTTCAAGGCCGGGAAGCCCGGCCGATGAGACTCGCTCTCCTGGCCGGCGCGGCGGCGGTGGCCGCTACCGCTCTTCAGGCCCAGATTCCGCAGGCCGATTATGCCGCCCGTCGCACTGCGGTGCTGGCGCAGGTCGACAGCGGCATCGTCTTCTCCGCCGGGGCCCGGGAGCCGCTGGCTCACTATCCCGCCTTTGTGCAGCTCGCCGGATTCCGATACCTGACCGGCTACCTCGATCCCGATGCCGCACTGGTCATGGTCAAGCGTGGCGGCAGTTCGCAAGCGGTGCTGTTTGTGCCGCCAACCGACCTGCGCGGGGCGCTGTACAGTGGCAGGACTACCGATCCGGTGGCGCTGGCACAGGAGACCGGTCTGGACGTTCGGTACAGCGCCGGGCTGGCCCCGCTGCTCGATTCGCTGGCGGGCAGCGGGCTGCCCCTGTACGTGATCAGCGATGCGGTGGCCAACGAGTTTGCCCGCCGGGACACCGCCTCCTACGGCTCGCTGATCGTCAACGGGCTCAAGGCGGCGCACCCGAACCTGGATGTCCGTCGCGGCACGCCGCTGGTCGACCGGTTGCGGGCCAAGCGCAGTCCGGCCGAACTGGCCCTGCTCCGGAAGGCCATCGAGATCAGCGATTCGGGCCACGTGGCCGCGCTGCGGATGATCGGGGCTGGCAAGGCGGAGTACGAGGTGCAGGCCTCGGCGGAATACGCCTTTCGCCGCCTGGGCGGAGACCGACCGGCCTATTCCTCGATCGTGGGGTCGGGTCCCAACTCGACCTCGCTGCACTACGACGCCGGGCGACGGATCATGCAGAACGGTGAAGTGGTCCTGATGGACGTGGCCAGCAGCTACGACGGATATGCGGCTGACATCACCCGCACTATTCCGGTCAACGGGGTCTTCAGTGCCGACCAGCGGGCGGTCTACCAGGTCGTACTCGATGCCCAGAAGGCCGAGGAACGGATGATCAAACCGGGTACGACGAGCAGTGCAGCCTACGATTCGGCCCGGATGGTGATCGTGCGCGGGCTGGTGAAGCTGGGGCTGATCGAGAGCGCCGATGCCACCTTCGACGCGCCGGAAGGACTGTGTCCGACCCGGCCGCCGTACCGCAAGGAAGGTGAGGCCTGCCCCCAGTGGTACCTGTATTCATATCACGGCTACAGTCACGGGCTCGGTCTCGACGTGCACGACCCGGCCCAGTTCAGCGACCTCGAGGCCCGCACCTTCCAGCTCGGCGATGCCTTTACCATCGAACCCGGTCTCTACGTCCGCGCCTCGGCCCTCGAAGGGCTGCCGGATACGCCGAAGAACCGGCAGATGATCGCCAAGATCGGGGTGGCAGTGGCCCGCTACAAGAACACCGGGGTGCGGATCGAGGACGATTACTTCGTGACGCCAACGGGAGTGGAGCGGGTGTCACAGGCGCCGCGGGAAATCAGCGATATCGAGGCCCGGATGAGGGCGGGGAAAAGCCTGAAGCCTTGACAGCGCGAAAAGTGAAAAGAGAAATGCGAAAAGGAAAAGCACCTCATAGCGGTCGACGCCGCTTGAGAAGTCCGAGTAGCGGGCGCTGAGATTGTGCTGCATTGCTCTTCAGCGTTGCAAGCTCGGCCTCCGGAGCAATCTGCGCCTCGATCATCAGATCCAGCAGGTCAAGGGTCTCGACCACTGAACCATAGGCAACACTCAGGTGGCGCGTGGATGTCGGCGATTCACCAAAGGTCCAGCCTTCGGCAATGTTGAGTTGCACCGACAACGAGGCGCGCTGGACCTGGCTGAACACTGCGCTCGCCCATGGTCTCCATGATTCTCGTGCGATCCTGAGAATGCCCACTACGACGAGGTGGGCTTCCTGCCAGGCCTTGAGTGATCGGTGGTCCTTCATGTGGACAGTATGCGACCGGACAACCTCGTTCGGGTAACCGCAATTACGCGAGAGCTGGTCGGAATGACGCGATAGATCTCAGAGTCTCTCCCTTTCGCTTTTCTCTTTTCGCTTTTCCCGCCCTTAACCGGGAGTTCCAGGCATGTTTTCGCTAGCCGTCCCCTGGTGGGAACTGATCGTCCGGGCACTGGTGGTTTACGTCTTCCTGCTCGTCCTGCTCCGGATCACCGGCAAGCGGCAGGTCGGCCAGTTGGCGCCGTTCGACCTGGTGCTGCTGCTGGTCCTGTCCAACGCGGTCCAGAACTCGATGAATGGCGGGGATAATTCACTGATCGGCGGGCTGCTGGTGGCGGCGACGCTGGTGGCGCTCAACTTCGCGGTGGGCTACGCGACGTTCCGCAGCAAGAAGCTGGAATCGCTGATCGAGGGGCGGCCGCAGGTGCTGATTCACAACGGCAAGCTGATCCAGGAAGTGGTGACCAACGCCAACCTGAGTCATCATGAAATCCAGGCGGCCCTGCGCCAGGGCGGCTGCACCTGCATCGACGAGGTGCATGTGGCGGTGCTGGAAAACAATGGGGCCATCAGCGTGATATCCAAGTCGCGCCCGGTTGACCGGCCCGACAGCAGTGCGGCAGAGCGGGCGGCTATCGCGCTCTGATCCTGCTCAGTCCGCCTCGGCTTAAGGCTGAGGGCTTCTAGCTACTTCCCCTCGGCTCCCGGGATTGCCTCTCCGGCGGCCAGCCGCTGCTCAAACGCGGTGAACGCCCCGTCCTCATCGTAACTGCCGTATTGCCCCTTGGCGCGCTTGGCGGCCAGCCAGGCTGGAAACTCCGACTCGACGATGCCCGCTGACGTTTCCTGCTGGGTGGCCGCACCGACCGCAAGGTCGTTGGCGTATTCGTTCTTGGCATGACCGACATGGCCGCGCACCCAGGTCCACTGCACGTCGTGCTTGCCCGCCGACCCCACCAGGGTCTGCCACAGCTGCAGATTCTCGATCTCCCCGCCTTTCCGTTTCCATCCCCGTCTCATCCAGCCCTGCACCCACTCGCGCATCCCCTTGATCAGGTACTCCGAATCGGACACCACCAGCATGTTGCAGCGCTGCTTGTTGGCGCCGAGCAGCTGCAGCGCGGCGATGGCGCCGGCCAGGGCCATGCGATTGTTGGTGGTGTCGGGAGCGTGCAGGAAGAAATCGCGGCGCTGAATGGCGCCGACCGTGCGAATCTCGATCAGGCCGCCGGCGCCGCCGGGCGAGGGGCGGGCTTGGCCATTGCCGAGGCAGCTTTCATCAAGATGAAGGACGGCGATGGGCACCGGAGAGGCGGGCACTGGTTTCCTGTGGCACGTGGTGGACGACGACCGGAATATCGGTGGCGCGCAAGATAGCTTCGATGTGCGAAGGCACCAGCACCTTGCCGGCCTGGCGCTGGGCCCCGGCAAACAGCGCATCGGACCCCAGTCGCGCCAGCGCGGCCGGGATGGTCCGGTCGATGTCCGGACCCTCCAGGTGAGTCTCGAAGTCCAGCGGGAATTCCGACAGCGCCATTTCGGCGCGGGCCAGTATCTCGCGGCCCTGGGGAGTGTCGATCGCGGCGTGAATGACATCGAGGCGGGCGCCCGCCACCTGGGCAAACCGGGCGGCCAGCTGCAACGCCTTGATGCTCGGGCCTTCACCGTCATAGGCCACGGCGCAGCGGTTCATGGCACTGACGTTGAGCCCGCAGACCACGACCGGGGTCAGCGCCCGCCGGATCAAGTCGCGAGAATCCGGTCCGAGCGGATCTTCGCCGCCGGCCCGGCCCACCCGTCCGATGAAGACGGCATCGGCGCTGGCGGCCATCGTATTGAGTTCGTCCACCACTGCACCACTGCGGATCACCCGCTCCACCGGCAGGTTGGCGGCCACCACCAGCGCCGCCGCCTCATCGAGAATCCGGGCACCAGGTCCGGCCAGCGCTTCCGGGACCGGCTCCTTCGGATCTGACCGGCCCTCATGCCACGGCCCGCCGAGTGAGCGGAGGACCACCGGGTCAACCGTCTCGGGGCGCAGGATGTGGATCAGGACCAGGGCGGAGCGGAATCGCTGGCCGACGCTGATGGCCTGGGCCAGTGCCGTCCGGGACTGCGGAGATCCGTCGAGGCCGACCAGGAGGCGGGTGAACATGGCTGGAGGGTGGGGCCCGGAATGGGAAAGGTCAAGCGCCTGGAGGTTATCGCTCGCCCACGACCTGAAAGAAATCCAGGTCGTTGAGCGCAAACCGCATCTCTTCGTTGGTCATCGGGAGCCGGCCGATCAGCACGTCGCCCCGGCCATCGCTTTCGACTCGGCAAGCCTGTACGATGTATTCCGTGCCTCGCCGCATCAGCGCCACGCGGCGGCCGTCTAGTGCGGCGCGTTCCAGCTGATCCAGCCGTTCGGGGGTCCAGCGGAATGCCATCGGGACGTTGCCTTGTGAAGTTCTGGAATCTGGCCGAAGAGTACCACCATCTCCACCATTCGAGGGAGGGCTGACATGCGGGTGTTGAATCGGTCGGACGTCGAACGACTGCTCACCATGACCGACTGCATCCGCCTGATGGCCGAAGCACTCGAAGAGCGAGATCGGGGCAATGCCGAGCAGCCGCTGCGGAATATCCTGCGATTGCCCGATGGCTCCGGTCTCATGGCCACGATGCCCGCCTGCGTCGGGACCCCAACGTCGCTCGGCGTGAAGATCGTCAGCATCTTTCCCGGCAACGCGCAACGGGGACTCGACAGTCATCAGGGCGCCGTGCTCCTGGTCGATCCAACTTCCGGCAGGCTCAGCGCGGTTCTTGAGGCCGGGTCGGTCACCGCCATCCGGACCGCGGCGGTCTCGGGTGTGGCTACCGACTGGCTGGCCCGGGAGGATGCCGACGATCTGGCCCTGATCGGCGCGGGACTCGAGGCCCGGACCCACCTGCAGGCCATCAACTCGGTGAGATCATTGCGCCGGATCCGGGTCTGGAACCGGACTCGCGAACGGGCCGAACGATTCGCGGCGGAAGCGGCCAGCCGGGGCATCACCATCGAGGTGATGGACACGGCGCGTGACGCCGTGCGCGATGCCTCCATCATCTGTACGACGACCGCCGCACGTGACCCGGTGGTCGAGGGAGCCTGGATCGCCGCGGGGGCTCACATCAACGCCGTCGGTTCCTCCATACCCACCTCTCGGGAACTCGACAGTGCCCTGGTGCGCGCCGCCACGCTGTTCGTCGATTCGAAGGAATCGGCCTTGAACGAAGCGGGTGATCTCCTCATTCCCATGGCCGAGCGCAGCATTGCGCCGGGCAAGATCTCCGCCGAATTGGGAGCGGTGCTGACCCGGAAACATCCGGGCCGGACCCGCCCCGATGAGATCACGCTCTTCAAGTCCCTCGGACTCGGCATCGAAGACGTGGCGGCTGCCCGGTTCGTGGTGGCGGAGGCAGAGCGGTTGGGAGTGGGCCGGGAAGTGTCACTGGACTGAAAGGCGAAAGGCGAAAGGCGAAAGGAGAACAGAGAACAGAGAGGGGAGAGCGGAGAAATGGGAAATGGGAAATGGGAATCCCCAATTCCAAACTCCAACTCCTGACCCACAGCGCTCGACTACCTTACCGGTACCACCCAATCAGGAGAGCATCACATGGGTACCGTAAAGAAGGCAGTCAAGAAGGCCAAACGCCGGATCGCCCGCCGCAAGGTGGCCGCGGTAGGCAAGGAAGCTATGAAGGCTGCGGCGATGGCGGCCGCGGTTGCCGCCGCGCAGGTAGTGATTCGCCGGATGTTGAAAAGCAGGAGTGCGTAACTGTAGGAGCAGGGCGAGGGGAGAGGGAAAAGCCTAGCAGCTCGGGATCCTCTCTCCGATCGCTCTTTGCTGTTAGTTCGAAATCTGGATTTCGCCTGGCGTTCCAGCGGTGAGCCTCCCGATAACTGCCGCCGCCAGCGTCCTCTCCTTCCTGAGCTCCTCCAGCAACGTCGCCAGCTTTTCCTCCGCCACGGCTATGAGCAGCCCGCCGGAAGTCTGAGCGTCGCCCACGATGACCCGGTCCACGTCACTCACATCCGCTCCCCACTTGACCTCCGCTGCGGCTTCGAGGTTTCGCCTGGTGCCACCGGGAACCATCCCATCCCTCGCCAGCTGGCAGACACCCTGCAGCAGCGGCAGCGCCGAGATCCTGATTTCGGCTGCCAGCCCGCTGGCCCGGACCATGTTGCCCAGGTGACCGGTCAGTCCGAAACCGGTGACGTCGGTCGCGCAGCGCACGCCAGCAGTTCGGGCGGCCCGCATCGCTCCGTCGTTGAGGGTGCACATGGATGCCACCGCCTCCGCCAGCTCCGCCTCGTCGATCCGGCCGCGTTTGAGGGCGGTAGTGAGGATGCCGGTGCCGAGCGGCTTGGTGAGCACCAGCCGGTCGCCGGGCTTGCCGTTGGCCAGAGTGAAGATCCGGTCCGGATGGGCCTCACCGATGACGACCATGCCGAATTGCGGCTCGGGGCTATCCACCGAGTGGCCGCCCAGCACCAGGCAGCCCGCCCGCCGTGCGACCTCGGCGCCGCCTTCGATGACCTGCCCCAGCAGGTCGAACGGCAACAGCTCGCGCGGCCAGCCCACCAGGTTGAGGCCGAAGAGCGGTGTGCCCCCCATGGCGTAGACATCGCTTAGCGCGTTGGTCGCGGTGATCATCCCCCAGGTCCTGGCGTCGTCGACCACCGGCATGAAGAAATCCACCGTGGCGATCAATGCCCGCTCGGCGGACAGCTTGTAGACCGCGGCGTCGTCGCGGGTGGCCGCGTCCACCAGCACCCGCGGGTCCTCGATCCCCGGCAGGCTGCGGAGGATCTCGGTCAGGTCGAGTTGGCCGAGTTTGCAGGCGCAGCCCGCGCCGTGGCTGTAGGCGGTGAGTTTGATGGGGGAGGGGATTGGTGAAGCCATAAGCCGTAAGCCTTAAGCCGTAAGCGAAAACAGATCCTCGATCATTGCCCCGTGGGGAATGGCCCCTGCCTACCTCTTCGCGCGGCCTGTCGTTCGGCCCTTGGCCCCCCAGGCGGAGGTTCGGCTGCCTTGCCGTTCGGCCACTCACCGGCCCGAGGGGGAAGGCGGTCGGGCGATGACAAGCATCGCCCCTACCGTTCTCCTTGGACCCTCGGCCTGCAGGACATCCATCGACGAGGGTTGTCCCTGATGTACTGCTGTGCTCGCTCCAGTTCGGCGTTATCACGGATGATCCGGTCGTGGTATCCCCGCTGCCACAGTCTCCCCTCATACCTCGTCCATCGATCAGCCCGGACCTTCTCGATGTATCTCCGAGTCGTCAGGGACTTGAACGCCTGAACCGCACGCCCGACCGAATTCGGAACTGTCCCCTTGGGTCGGCCAGCAAGGTAGGGGCGATCCTTGTGATCGCCCTCCCTAACAGGCGAAGATGCAAGGATATGGACGATGCCATGGAAGTGGTCTGGCATGACCACCGCGTCTCCAATCCCTACCCATGGGCAGTGCACGGGGAGCGTGCTCCAGGCCTCACGGACCAGCCATCCGATATCATTGAGCTCTAGTCGGCCATCAAGCATCCCACCGAAGACCCGATTTCGACTCTCTGCCGTTATCGTGACGAAATAGGCGCCCGGCTTCGTATAGTCGTGGCCCTGATGTCGGTTGGATTGGCGGTCGAACCAAACACCGCCGTGTCTGAAGATCCGCTGGGATCGATCGTTCATTCACCAAAGATCGCCGGCGCACATACATCTGCATCATCATTTTAATGCTGTCATCCTCAAAATTACGTCCGCTATCCCCTAAGCCACCAACCCCCGCAACGCGATCAGCGCCCGCTCCTGCTGCGCCGCCGGCCCGAAGCTGCCATCGGCCCGCTGGCGCTCGATCAAACACCGTAGCGACCGATGGATGGCGCCCAGCGCCTCCGGACTGCCCACGGCCAGCAATGCCTCGAGCGCCACGAACAGGTCGGCCCCGGGCCATTCGCCTTCACTATTCTGGTGGGCCACCACGAAACTGGTCGCCGCGGCGGTGGCGCTGCGCTCGAGGTCGCCGGCGGTGCCGAGTGCGGTGAGGGCGGTGAGCAGCAGGTCGGGCGGAAAGAACCCGTCCCACGTCACCCAGGCATTCTTGAGTTTGGCCAGTGAGCTCAGGTGCCGTCGAACGGCGGCGTAGGTCCGGGCCGGTGTGAGCTGCAGGGCACGGAGCCCGAGGCAGCTCAGCGCAAACCGTGCGGCCGGCTCGACCCGGAAGACCTTGCCATTGGGGAAAGTCACCGGTGCCACCCGGATCATCAGCGGACCGGGGCTCAGGAATCCAGCAAGGTAGTGCTCGCAAGCGCCCTGCTCGTGCCGGGTCGGGACGCAGGATTCCCCATAGGCGCCGGGCTGGTCCTGCTGGGCCAGCAGCCAGGTAATCAACCGCGGCACCGCCGGCGTTTCCTCATCGCAACCGAGTTCGATCAGTTCGATCAGGCGGAACGCGGTAAAGGCCAGGCCGCCGGCCACCATCCCATCGGGGCCGACCTCCGCCGCCAGCTGGCGCTGCAACTTGACGGTCAGCTCCGCATCGCCCGGTGCGGGCCGGCGGAGCAGCCGGCGGGCCAAAACCCCCTGGCGGGTGGGCAGTGGCCGGAAATACTCGGCCAGCTTCTCGACGGCTTCAGCCGGCGTCGGTTCGGCAGGACTCATAGCAGCCACGCCAGCAGTGCGCCCGCGCCGAGCAGCCGGACCAGCGACCCGGTCAGGTTGGGACAGGAGAACGGAGTTCGGTCGGGATCGGCGGCCCGGGCCTTGAGGCGGGCAGGCACTTCGATCAGCCGGCCAATGACGAGGAACAGCAGCCACCAGGCGCCGTGTCCCAGACTGCCGAACCAGAGGGCGGAAAAGAGCACCAGGAGCAATGCTTCGATGGCGAGCGGGAAGAGGACCCGGCGAGTGGTGGTGGCCGATGTGCTGCTGGCAGCAGCGGTGCGGGCTCCAGCCAGGCGCCAGAGCAGAAACCAGGCGCCCACGGCGCTCCAGGCCAGCAGCAGCTGGACACCGGCCACTCCCTTACCAGTTCGAGCGGAGCGAATCGGCCTTCAGCAGCAGGCCCCGCACCATGACCAGGTCGATGTGCCGGGTGTTGGCAATATCGGCCAGCGGGTCGCTGTTGAGCACCACCAGGTCAGCCACCTTGCCGGGAATCAGCAGGCCGATCGAATCCGCGCTGAGCAGCGTGGCGCCATTCCGAGTTGCGGCTATCAGGGCATCGTTCGGAGTCAGCCCCGCTGCCACCAGCAGTGACAGCTCGGCGTGTTCGCTGGCGCCGGGGACCAGCAGCTGATTGGACGCATCGGTGCCGACCGCGATGATCCCGCCAGCGCTGCGGAATTCTCGGACCAGCAGGTCCTGCTGCGACCGGGCCTTCCGGAACGCCTCGAAGTCGGCCGGCTTCCAGCCGGCCCGGGCAATCATCCCCGGCACATCCCAGCGCTTGATCTCGGAATCAGGGACACTCTTGAGATCGGGAGAGGCCAGGCCGGTCGAATCGTCCATGTGACTGAACGTCTCGTGCACCGTGAGCGTTGGTACCAGGATGACGCCGCTCCTGGCCAGCTCGATGGCCACCTGCGAAATCGAGGTGCTGTCGAGATCGTTCCAGGCATGCTCGAACGCCGTCCATCCGGCAAAGAACCCGGACTGGTGCGCCGCATAGATCGGCTCCGGCTTCTTGGCGATGGCCTCAGGGATGCCGCTCAGGTGTTCGATGCTGCGAACCCCGAGCTTGGCCGCGGTAAGGGCGTCGGTCAGCCCGAGATGCGCCGCCACCGGAACGTGAAAGTTGCTGGCTTCCCCGACCACGGCTTTCAGCAAGGCCGGGGTGATGTGGGTGTAGACCTTGAGGTAGTCCACTCCCGCCACTACCCGCGCATCCACCGCGCGCCGGGCCTCGTCTTCGGTCTTTACTTCCGACGCATCGGCGTAGGTCTTGGGCGCGCCGTCGATCATGGCTCCGGCGCTGTAGATCCGCGGCGACAGGATGGCCCCGCGCCCGGCCTCTTCCTTGAGGCCAAGGATCGTGTCCTCGGTGCCGTGCAGGTCCCGCACCGACGTGACCCCGTAGGCCAGGTACCTGGGCAGGGTCCATGAGGCCACGTGCGCGTGGGCATCGATCAACCCGGGGATGATCCACTTGCCGCTGACATCGACCGCCCGCGCGGTCTTGGGCAGCTTGAACCCGGCCTTGGGTTCGATCGATTCGATCCGACCGCCATGAATCACGATGACCATGTCTGGCCGGGGTTCACTGCCCGAGCCATCGATGATCGTCGCCCCGATCAGGGCAATCCGGTCCTTGGGTGCCGCCGTGCAAGCCACCAGCAGCACGCCGGCCAGCAGCAGGAAGAGGTTACCGCGGATCGGACGGGGAATGGTCATGAATGAGCGTCCCTGCCAGGATGGCAAGAGGGAAAATTGCTCGGGATGTCGCGCGCTGTAACGGGGAAGGATAAACGAAGGCGCCCCGGTCCGCGACCGGGGCGCCTGAGACTGCGGAGCTACCGCTTCTTCTTCTTGCCGCCCTTTTTCTTGCCGCTCTTCCTGGCGGCCTTTTTCGCCGCCTTGCGGGCGGCCTTCTTGGCCGGCTTCTTGACCTTCTTGGCGGCTTTCCTGGCCGGCTTCCTGGCCACCTTCTTCACGATCTTCTTCTTGGCGGCTTTCCTGGCCGGCTTCTTCTTCGCCGGTTTCTTCGCGGCCGCCGCCTTCTTGGCCGCTGGCTTCTTCTTCGCCGGCTTCTTCGCGGCTGCCTTCTTGGCCGCTGGCTTCTTCGGGGCGGCCGCCGCCGGTGGCGAGCTCATGGTCGGCGCCGGTCGGGGCGGCATTGTCGGCGCCGGGGTGACAGGCTCCGGATCAAGCGGCATCGGGGCGGGATCCATCCAACCGGAACCAGACCAGCCCATCTCCATCATGCTCAGCTCGGCCATCGTGATCTCCTCCGGGGGAATTCGGGTCGGCGATTGAACTGCTGAATAAGATGCACCGCTTCGGTGGTTCTGCAAGAGAGAGTGGCGGATAGTCCCCGACGGCACAGGTCGCTGCCAGAACCCGGGTCACTCCACTGCCCTGAATTCAGTCAATCTTGTTAAATGACTGATATATAATAACTTACAGTACTAAGTCATGCTCTTCGCCCCTCGTCAGTATGGCTTGCCAGGTTGCGCCCCGTTCCCGTCCAGCCAACCCAGCGAGATCGACACCTATGGTAGTGAGCGGACTGTTGCTGCTCGGTTCTCTGGCGGTGCCACCGCGCCCCGCGCTGAGGCACGACTCGGTTGTGGCCCGCGATTACCGCTACACCACCACTCACTCGTTTCTGCCGATGCCGGACGGCACCAGGCTGGCCATCACCTGGTGGCGGCCAGTCCCACGCACTCCCGGCGAAACGTTTCCGGTGCTGCTCGAGTACCTGCCCTATCGCAAGGACGACTCATTCTATCAGCGCGACTTTCCGCTCTACGATTATTTCACCCGCCGCGGCTTCATCATGGCCAAGGTCGATATCCGCGGCAGCGGCGGATCGACGGGGCATCTGCCGCCGCGCGAGTATTCCGACCTCGAGCTCGAGGACGCTGACGAGATCATCCGGCAGCTGGCCGTGGCCCCCGCCAGTAACGGCCGTGTGGGGATGTGGGGGATCAGCTGGGGAGGATTCAACGCGCTGCAGGTCTCGATGCGCCATCCCCCGGCGCTCAAGGCCATCATCGCGCTGCACGCTTCCGACGACCTGTTCCACGACGATGTGCACTACGTCGACGGCGTACTGCACATCGATCCCTACCTGTTGCAGATCGATCACGAGAACGGCTTGCCGCAGACTCCCGGCTATCCGCTCGACTCGGCCTACTTCGCCAACCGCTTCACCGCCTATCCCTGGATCCTCACCTATCTCAAGCAGCCGATCGACGGCCGGTTCTGGCGCAAGCACGCTCCCCGTGGCAACTACGCCGCGCTGACGATTCCCGCGTATCTCATCGGCGGGCTGCTCGACGGCTACCGGGATACCCCGATCCGGGCGCTCGACCGGATGCCGGGGCCGCTCAAGGTGGAAATCGGGCCGTGGAATCACGCCTGGCCCGATGACGGCGTTCCCGGACCGAATTACGAGTGGCGTGCCCGCGCGGTGCGCTGGTGGAATCACTGGCTCCGGAACGAGGACACCGGGCTGCTTCAGGAGCCGAGGTTCATGACGTTCGTGCGGGATGGCCATCCGCCGGACGCCAGCCGGCAGATGACGCCCGGGCAGTGGCGCTTTTTGCAGTGGCCGATTCCGGGCCTCGATAAGCGAAGCTTCTTCCCGGAGGCCGAAGGACGACTTGGCACAACGCCGCGCGACTCGTCAATAGTCAGCCTGGCCTATCAGGCCGGCAGCGGCACCCGCGGCGGCGACTGGTGGGGGGAGACCACCGGTGATATGCGGCCCGACGATGCCGGCAGCCTGGTCTTTGACTCGCCGCTGCTGACGGACACCCTCACGATGGTGGGCACACCGCTGGTGCGGCTCCGGGTATCGGCCACCGCGCCGCAGGCCAACTGGATCGTGCGGCTGGAGGATGTGGGGCCCGACGGACCTGTCGCCCTTGTCACCGGCGGCGGAATCAATGGCACCCTGCGCGACAGCAGCACCGTCAGCACGCCTCTGGTGCCGGGCCAATGGTACGACCTGGCCTTTGAACTCCATTTTACCACCTGGACCTTCCACCCCGGGCACCGGATCAGGATCGCGGTGACCAATGCCCAGTTCCCGATGATGTGGCCCTCACCGCGTGCCATGAGCACTTCGCTGGTCGTCGGCACCAGGGCGACAGGCATCGAACTGCCCATTGTGCCCGGGGCGCCGGGCCAGTTGGCCGCGCTGCCGGCATCGGAACCACGGGCACACGCGCCCGATTCCCGCGATGGTCCCCTGCCTGAACCCGGTGTCAGCCGAATCAGTCACGATCAGCTGGCCGGGACCACCACGGTGCAGCTGTTCACCTCGTGGGCCTACAATGTCGGCGCTCGTCGGCTGACCAACACCGAGCACGAAACCTGGCAGACCACCGATGCCGATCCCGGCCATTCCCGATTCCTCGGCGAGGAATGGCATCGGCTGGCCACCGGCACTCGAATGCTCGACCTCCGGACCCGGATCGAAATCGTCTCCGACAGCGCCGAGCTACACGTCATCTTCACGCGGCAGATCCGCAGCGGCGGTCGGGTAGTCCGGGAAAAGAGCTGGGATGAGCGCCTGCCGCGACAGGCCCACTGAATGATGCTTGGGAAATCTCCGGTCGCGATTAAACTTCCTGCCTTCCATAGCCACAGGACAATGATGGTCCGGGTCCGCACCCTCCTGACATTGCTGCTGCTCAGCGGCCTGCCGCTGGCGCCCCTTTCGGCTCAGGCCGCCAGCGAGCTGTTCGTGCAGCAGGACTCGGTGCTGCTCAAGGTGGGACAGCGGGCCGGACTGAGTGTGCAGGCCTACGACGAAAAGGGCGATGCGGTCCTCGACATCAAGTACCTGGTCCGGGACCAGCGAATTGCCCGGGTGGAATCGAGCGGCACGATCACCGGGCTGGCGCCGGGCCGCACCAAGGTCGTGATCCAGGCCGGCAAGAAATCCAAGACCATCGACGTGCTGGTGGCGGGAACTCCTGAGCCGATGCTCAAGGACTTGTCGGTTCAGCCGGCCAGCCTCACGCTCCTGCCCACTGAAATCGGTCATCTGACCGTCACTGGCGTCCGGACGGATGGACTGCCAGTCACCACGATGCATCTAACCTGGAAATCGACCAAGCCGGAGGTAGCGGTGCTGTCGGATACTCTGGGAACGATCCTCGGCGTTGGCGCGGGTCAGGGCACCATAGAAGTCTTTGCCAGCAGCGGGCCGGTGGTCGGGGTCCCAGTCGCGGTGGCGCTGACCCCGCTCGCCTTTGAACAGACCAGCGTGATTCTCAATGTCGGCGACGGCGATTCGCTGGCCGTGCTGGTTCCCGCCCAGGGTAATCGCCGCCTGCCGGCCTCGACCCTCGTCTGGCACACCTCTGATTCCACCATCGTGACAATCGAGGCGGCCGGCCTGATCCGCGCCGTCGGCTCCGGTCAGGCCACGATCTCGGCCTCGGGTTTTCTCCAGGATGTCCGGCTAACTGTCACCGTCCGCCCTCAGATTGCCCGGTTTGTGCTGAGTCCGCCGGCCAATGACGCCATTCGAATTCCGCTGGGCACCGCCCGGCAGTTCGGGATCCGGGCCGAAGCGGCCGATTCGACGCCGATCACCGGAGTCCAGTTTTCGTGGCGCATCGGCGACTCGAGCGTAGCGGCCTTTGACTCCCTCACCGGAAAGCTCAGCGCCCGTGGCATCGGCCGCACCACCCTCGAGGCCTCGACGCCGGGATACAAACACACCATCTGGAATGTCGAGGTCGTGGCTGGCGCCGTGGCCCTCGACCGGTCCCGGGTGGCGCTTGGATTTGACAGCACCACCCATCTCGTCGCGACGCTGATGGATGACCAGGGTACCCGCCTCGGTGCGGTGCCCCGGCCGGCCTGGCGCAGCTCCGACACCAGTGTGGTCACGGCCGACTCGACCGGCACCCTGCACGCCCAGGGCCTGGGCAGCGCGATCGTCACCGTCACGGGGCCCGGAGGAAAGTCCGCCAGCAGCACGATCTATATCACCGGTGACCTGCTGGTCTCTTCGTCCCGCCACGGTGGCTATGGCATCTACGCCGTGGCCCAGGACCGGTCCAGTGAGTGGGTGCCGATCGTGGCCGATGGTGCGACCAACGTGCAGGCGTCCTACTCGCCCGATCGGACCCGCATCGTGTACAGCTCGGACAAGGGCGGCGCCGGCAACTTCGATATCTGGGTGGCCGACGCGGACGGCTTGAATTCGCAGCGGCTGACCAGCGAACCTGGTCTCGACAATACTCCGGTCTGGACCCCGGATGGCAAGCGGATCGTGTTCACCTCGTCGCGTGCGGGGCACAGCCAGATCTACAGCATGACCACACAGGGCACCGACGTCCACGCACTCACCGGCGGCACCGCTGCCACCCAGGAGCCCGCGATTTCGGCTGACGGCGCCGAGCTGGCGTATGTGGTATTCCGTGAAGGGACCAGCGGTGTGGTCACCCGCGCCATGGCCGAGACCAGTGAGCCCACCGCGCCGCTGGCCCGCGACCGGCGGGAAGGCGCGCCGCGTTTCCTGCACGACGGATCGGTGGCTTATCTGGTCGAGCGTAAATCCGGCGCCAACCGGTATCAGATCGTGACGCGTCCGGCGGGCAGCGACAGCGTCGCGGTCGTGGTCGCCAGCGAAAAGCCGATCACCTTCTTCTCGATCGCGCCTGATGGGGGCAAGCTGGTCTACGTCACTACCCAGGTCGGTGATCGCACCAGGCCGAACGGTACGCTGTATCTCCGCCCCGCCGCCGGTGCGCCGTTCGCGGCGCTGCCCGGCCAACCCGCTGAAAACCTGGCCAGTCCCTCGCTGTGAGGGCGCTCACCCTCACCTCGCTGGGGGGACCGGAGCACCTGCGGGTCCAGGAAGTCGAGCCGCCCCGACTGACGGCGGCGGATCAGGTCCTGATCCGGATCCAGGCGGCGGCTCTCAATCGTCTCGATCTGTTCGTGGCCGGCGGATTGCCCAGCGTCCGTCTCGAGCTGCCGCACATCATGGGTGCTGACGGCGCCGGCATCGTCGAGGCGGCCGGTCCTGAGGTCACCCGCTTTGGCCCTGGCGCCCGGGTCATGATCAACCCCGGTCTCTGGTGCGGCAGCTGTGAGTGGTGCCGACACGGCGAACAGTCGCTCTGCACCACCTTCCGGATGCTCGGGGAGCATTGCAGCGGCACCATCGCGGAATATGTCGCTGTGCCGGAGCGCAATCTCGCGGTCGTGCCGGAGGGATGGTCCTGGGCCGAAGCGGCGGGTTTTTCGCTCGCGACGCTGACAGCGTGGCGGATGCTGGTGACCCGGGCCCAATTGAAGCCCGGCGAAACGGTCCTGATCTGGGGAGTCGGCGGTGGAGTGTCACTGGCGGCCATCCAGATCGCCAAGCTGATGGGCGCCCGCGTCTTTGCCACCAGTTCCTCCGCCGATAAGCTGGCCCAGGCCCAGAAGCTCGGCGCCGATCTCTGCCTCAACCATGTCGAGCAGAACATCCCCGCCGAGGTGCGGAAGGTGACGGACCGGCGGGGCGTCGAGGTGGTCCTCGACAACGTCGGCGAAAAGACCTGGGAGCAGTCGCTCCGCTGCCTGGCCCGGCTGGGCCGGCTGGTCACCTGTGGTGCCACCACCGGCCCGATGTGCGTGACCGACGTCCGCAAGCTGTTCTGGTATCAGTGGAACATCATGGGCTCGACCATGGGCAGTGACGGCGAGTTCCGGCGCATCGTTGAGCTAGCGGGGCAGGGGCTGCTGCGGCCCGTCATCGATTCAATACACCCGCTGGCCGAGGCATCCGCTGCAGTGGCCCGGCTCAGTGCCGCGGCGCAGACTGGCAAGATCATCATCGAGGTGACCCGTGAATGAAATCCTGGATCGGCTGTCGCTCGGCGCCAGCGAACTGAGCGACGTGCTCCCTGCCATGATCGCCTCCCTGGTCATCCTGCTGAGCGGCTACTGGCTGGCCCGTCAGCTCGAGCGCTGGGTCGATCGGGCGCTGCTGCGGACCCAGTTCAAGAAAATGGCCGATGCCGGCGGACTGACCGAGGCCGCCGAACGGGCGCATCTCGATCCGGTTAACGCGGTGGGCAAGCTGGTGTTCTGGCTGATGATGCTGGTCGTGATTCTGCTGGCCAGCACGGCCCTCGGACTGGAGAACATCAATCAGGTCTTCGGCCGAATGCTCGGTTTCATCCCGACGCTGATCGCCGGCATCGTGATCGTGATCCTGGGCATCGTGGTCGGGGAGTTCGTGCGGGGATTGATCCTGGCGTCAGCCGGCGGAGTCAGCGGGGTGCCGACGCTGGCCAAGATCGCCAAGGGTATGGTGGTGATGATCGCGGTGTTCATGGCGCTGCAGCAGGTGGGCGTCGCCGAGGAAATCGTCACCGCGGCCTTTACCCTGATCCTCGGCGCCATCGCACTCGGCGTGAGCCTGGCCTTTGGACTGGGGAACCGCGAGCTGGCCGGTGAAATCACCCGTCGGTGGTACGAGGAGGGGCGCCGCAGAAATCGGCGGAAGACCGATCTCAAAGGCAATGCCGAGGACCCCGACGGCGAGCGGCCGACCCGGAACAGCGATGCGTCGAGTCCGATGCTGGACTGACAATATGAGTCGGACCGTCGGAACGTTGGTCCGTCGCTAGGATCTCGGCGGAGATTTGTGCTCGAGCAAAGACCCCTTGGGCATTCATTCAGTAGAATTTCCGCCGAACGGCGCGCTCGATCGAGGATCCTTCCGTCGGCCCGTCGGTCAAACGGTCCGTCGATCCCACCGTCCGTCTACTTGAGTTGGTACCTCCCCACCTTCTGGAAATCCCCCTCCCGGATCAGGACGTAGATCCCGCCGTGACGGCCGACGCCCGCCAGGCTGGTGCCCTTGGGCAGCTGGAAGGTCCTGACCGCCTGGCCTGGCCGCCCCACCACGTCGTAGACCGGCACTGAATCCTCGATGGCGCGGGCCCGCTGCAGCCAGACGGTGCCGTCCTGGCCGGTGGTCACGCTGGTGAATGGCGGTTTGGTCGCGGCAAAGGGAAACGATACTCCGGTCTGCAGGTTCATTCCGCCCGAGCGGGCCGTGGCCATGAACCGTTCCTTGTCGGCCGCCGTGATCGGGACGGCCGTGAAGGGCCGGTGCGCGCCGATGGTCCAGGTGCCATCGGGGGAACGCCAGTCCACGGAGTTGCTGTTGGCCCGCGCCACCCAGACCCAGCCATCGGGTGCCACCCCGAAGACATCACTCGGCGAGAAGACCACCGGGACATTCTTCTTGTCTTCACCGAACTGGCCTTCACCAAATTCCGGCAGCTTGAGCATGGCGACCGTGTCAGCCGCGGAGGCCCCGGACCGCGCGAACCGGAGCACCGGGGCGCTGTCGCTGCGCACCATCATGCCGGGCTCGAGCCCGCCGAGGATCACGCGGTAGTCCTGCTTGTAGGCATGTCCGATGGTGTCGTACACGATCGGCATGCTGAACCCGGCGATCTTCACCCCGGTGAGCGTCGAGAGGTAGACCCCCTTTTCGTTCCAGAGGGTGGCCCGCTGGGTGGCAAAGTCGATCAGCGCGATGGTGTCACCGGCCAGGTGGGTGACAATGCCTGGCAGCTTGTGCTTGCCGGGAGCGGAGTCGGTGGCCACGATGGTGTCTGCATGAATGCCGACGGTGTCGAGCTTGCCGCTGGCAAAATCGGCGAACAGGAACTGCCGGGTCTTGAAGTCCGACAGCGCCACCCGTCCATCCAGCAGTTCGGTCAGTCCGATGACCTGCCCGAAATCGTGGGACAGCGTGGCATCAGGCCGGGACAGCACGGTGCGTCCATCCGTGGCGCGGGGCGCACAATTGGTGGCAGCGGCGATGAACAGCAACGGCAGGACACGGCACAACGAGGTCACAACCTTCATCCGGACATCTCTCCTGGGAATACGATCGCTAGCGCGGAATACGGTAGGTCAGCAGCCGGTGCCCATCGGGATAGGGTTCGGCCAGCAGCACCAGGTCGGGAGTCACGCCGATCAGGATGCCATCACCGCGGACCCGGACCACCTGCTGCAGTGAGCCGGTCCGGTCGACCAGCTGCCACTGCTTCAGCGTGTCGCCATAGGCCCGGCTCTTTTCCAGCCAGATGGTTCCGTTGGGAGCGGCTACTGCCCGCTCGAATGCCGGCTTGACGATCGCGAAACTGACGTGCTGTGCGTTGGCGCGGAGCTCGGGCGGAAACTGCCGGAAGAACATCTCGCGATCCTCGGCGGTCACCGGCAGGACCGGGTCCGGCAGTGCTTCGCCGCGGACGCTCTTGCCGCCGGGTGCAATCCAGTAGACCCGGTTCGGTCCCGGCCGCGCCAGCCAGATCGTGCCGTCGGGCAGGATGCCCCAGCGGTCGATCCCGCTCAGCGCGCGCCGCTCGAACCGGGTCTTGTCCTGATCCGTGATCGGGGCCAGATCGGGCGGCGAGATCTGGGCCACCGTATCGAACCGGGTCAGCCCCGGCGTAGTCCGGACAATCGCGCCGCTGTCCCGATTGCCGCTGCCATCGGCCTTCGGTAGCGGATTGATCTCATAGTAGAACTGTCCGGCCGCATCGCGGGCCCGCGGCAGGGCGCCGCGGAGTGGGTCGGCAGCGGGCACCGAACCGGCCAGCACTCCGGCCAGGCTCCACGCCGTTGCGCGGCGCATGCCCCAGTCATCGACCCACAGCGAATCGCCGGAGCGGAACAGCGCGAATGGATTGTGATAGGCGTCGGTCCTGGGGCCGCCGAGCCGGCTGAGCTTGTGGCTGCCAAACTCTGCCAGCGAGACCACCCGCTGGTTGGCATCGACCAGAGCCCAGCGATCGGCGCCGAGCCACGCTGCATCCGGCAGTTCGGTGATGGTGGTGACGACGGTATCACCGGTGGGTCGGAGATCGACCACCGGCACGGGAGGCTTGGGTTTGGCGCAGGCGCCGAGTGAACACAGCACCGTAACCAGAATGGCAGACTGTCGGGCGGACATGGGGCCGAATCTAACCCGGAACCGGGGGAAGGTCAGACCCGCCCTGGTAAAGCAGATCGCCGCCCGGAATCCGGACGGCGATCATGAGCTGAGACTCGGAACCTGATTCAACGCCCCGCCAGAATCTCCTCGAACACATCGATGGCCCGCGGATCATTGGTCTGGCCCAGCCAGAACAATGCCTTCCGGCGGACATCCGGGTGCTTGCTCGTCTTGGCCAGCTTGACCAGCGCCGGCACCCCGCCGCCATCTGATAGCTGGGACAGCGCGAACACGGCAGACTCCCTGACCTCACTGGCGTCATCGTCGGCATCGGCCAGCTCGGTGAGGCCATCCGCGGCCTTGTCACCCGCTTCCTGGCCCAGCCAGAAGATCGACTGCTTGCGGGACTCTTCCGGCGCGTTCTTGCGCCGGGCCAGTGCCAGCAGGTCCGGCCAGATTTCGACGCTATCCGCAATCGTCGCGGCAAAGATGGCCTCGGCTGCCCTGGCATCATCTCCTGCCAGAGTAATCAACGCCCTGGCCGCGTCCTTCGGCGCCACGATGCCGAGGTCGGTCACACCCGGCTTGGCCGAAGGCCACTCGGGGCCGACGACAGTCTTTACCTTGGTGATACGCCCTTCGGTCATCCGGAAACTGACCCGCGCCGGCCCATGCACACACGGCCTGCCCCAGCTGTTGCCTTCGGTCCGCATGCCGTGCTCGCCGGACTGGATCATGCCGGCGCCATCTCCGCAGACGTCGGGCCGGGTGGCGAACCCGACCCACACTTCCCCATTCTTCGTCTGATGGATCCGCTCGGCCAGGCTCTGGGCTCGAACCGGGAGCGCGGCGCCGAGCAGCGCCGCGACCGCGAGCACACCGGAGCGGCTCATTGGTTGACGATCTCCTCGAGCAGCTTGGCCGCCCGGGGATCCTGGCTTTGCGACAGCCAGAAGATGGCGCGCTTGCGAAGCTCCTTGTCCTTCTCGGTCTTGGCGATCGTCAGCATCTTGTCGACCGCGGCGGTTTCCCGGCTCTGCGACAGCACGAAGATGATCTGCTCCTTCATCTCGCTGTCGGTCGACTTGTCGTACAGCGCCGCCATCTCAACCACGCCGACACCCGACTGGCCGGCCCAGAACAGTGCCTGCTTGCGGAGCTCGATGTCTTCCTTGTCATTGCCCGCGATCGACAGCAGCCACCGCTGATTCTCGGCGTCATGCGACTGGGCCACCGCAAAGAACACTTTTTCCTTCAGGTCCCGATCGGTCAGCCTGGGATACAGCGTCTTGAGAAAGGCCTGGTCCTCGGCGTTCTCGGACTGGCCCAGCCAGAAGATGGCCTTTTCCTGCAGTTCAGGTGGCACGTCATTGCCGCCGGCAAAGGCGCGGAGCGACTTGCGGGCATCAGGACTGTCTTGCTGGGACAGGGCGAACATCGCCTTTTCCCGGAGATCGGTGTTGCCGTCGGTGCGCAGGATCGAATCGAGCGCGGCCAGCGCCTTGGGGCTCGACACCTGGGACAGCCAGAACACGGCCTGCTCACGGACTTCGGGGTCCGGGTCGGTGCGGGCCGCCGTCAGCAGGATGTCCTCGGTCCGCGTGGTCCGCTGCTGCGACAGCAGGAAGATGGCCTTGCGGCGCAGGCACGAAGAGCCGGCGTCACGGCGGGCCATCACCTTTTCGAGCACCGGCTGGGCCCGCTCGGCATCCATGCCGATCATCGCGTTGAGCGCGGCCACCCGGGCATCGTCATCCTCATCCGGGCAATCGCTGTCGCTGCCCGATCCCGCACGGGCCGAGCCGATTCCCACCGAGACCGTCCTGGGCGCCCGCGGCGCACGTGGAGCCACTGCGGTTGCTCCGGGTGTCGGCGGGACCGGCGCTCTCGGAGCGGCAGGGCCGTACGCGACTGCAGTGGCGCTCGAAGTCACCGCTTCGGCGGCCACGGCATCCCCGCGTCGGGCCAATTCACCCTGGATCCGCGCCAGCAACGATTCGGCATCACCGCGGGTGGCGGCGCTGGCGTACTGGTCGCGCTGGACCACCAGCACCGACCGCGCCGAGCGAAGATCGGTGGTAGCGCCGGTCCGATACAGGGCAAAGGCCTCCCAGTAGCAGGCATCGGCGGCGTAGGTGGACTTGGGATACTGGGTCCGGATCTGGTGGAACAGACCGGCCGCCTTGCGGTAGTCGCCCTTGTTGAGCGCCTCACGCGCCGAGCGGTAGGTGCTGTCGGCGGGATCGCCGGGGGCCCAGGCGGCGCGGACTTTTGCCGTGTCGGCCGACTGCTGCTGGATCTGGGGCACTGAGGCCAGTGCGCCCACCAGGGCCACGGCCGCAAAGATCTGGCGGGTCATGTTCAGCTCTCTCCTCTGGTGTGCGGCGCATCTCGTCCGGCGGGAATCGCCGTGCGGAGGCGGGGCAGCATGTCACGCTGTTTCAAGCCGTTGGTGATGATCTCGACATCGTCCGGACGAGTGTCGTTGTGCAGCTGGGCGATCTGGACCAGAATGACCTCGAGGTCCTGGAGCAGGGACCGCACTCTGGCGTCCTGCAATGCCGGGGCATCCATCAGCAACCGGGTTTCCATCAGCAGGTCGCGGGACGTGGCCGCGAAGTGATCGGGGACTGCCGTGCCGCGAGAGGCGGCCCGGAACTCCGTGAGGAACGCCTCGGTCCGGCTCAGGTGCTCGTTGGCCACCACCGTGATGCTGCTGTTGTCGGGCGTGACCGGAGCAATGGTGGCCACGGTCTGGACCGGGCGGGGCACCACCGGTCCAGGGGCACTCCAGCGACCCAGCCCGATACCCAGCGCGATCAGCGCCGCGATGCCGAGCGGGAATCCATACCGGCGCCACTCGGGTCGGATCGAGCGGCGGACGGCACGTCGCCGGCAGATCTCGCGCCACATCTCGTCGCGCGGCGGCGGCGGTGGTTCCCGCCATTGGCGGGCGGCCTCGAGCAGATCCGGTTCCAGCGGTGAATCGTCGGGTAGTTCGATCATTTCCAGTCTCCAGCATGGGCGGCCAGCATCTCGCGCAACCGGGCCCGGGCCCGGCTCAACTGTGCCTTCGAAGTTCCGGTTTCAATTCCCAGGGCAACACCGATCTCTTCGTGGGTGTAGCCCTCGAGATCGTGCATCATGAATACGGTCCGGTATCCAGGCGCCAGGCGGCTGAGGGCGTGACTCATTCGTTCCTTCAGGTCCGGCTCACTCTTCCGGTTCGGGCTGGCCAGGTCGGGCACCAGTTCGAGCTCGGTCTCTTTTTCACGAAAACGTTTCGTCTTGCGGAGCGCGTTGAGCGCCATCGAGTGGGCAATGGCGCAGAGCCAGGTGGCCAGCGACGATTCACGGCGGAACCCGGCCAGCCGCTCAAAGGCGCGGACGAAGGTGTCCTGGGTGCAGTCCTCGGCCAGATGAGCGTCGCCGGTCAGGCGCCAGGCCATCCGGTAGACCCGGTCCACGTGCGCCTCGTAGAGCGCCCGTTCCGCCGCCGCATCACCGCTCAACACGCGGACTATGAGTTCCTGATCAGTCAACCGGGCTCCGGCGCCGTTCGGGTCGTTGGGGTCTCCGGTGCGTTGACACCGGGTGTCGGAAAAGGGTTGCGCGCCCTGGAATCAGGGTGAGGATGCTCCCCTTCGGGGGCTGACCGGCATCTACCGGTCGTCACCAGCGAGGGATACTTCAATGGCACCAGCAATCGTCACACTCCCAGAGGACGGCCTCGAGCTAACTAATGAGTGGGGCTGTCCACTCGGCCGAGTGGCGGGGCCAATCGGTCAGGTGGTTGGGCCGGGAGCCCGTACCGTCTATCTGGACCGGAAATCGACTGTCAGATAGGGCCACTGGGCTGGTCAGCCAAACGGTGGGGTTCCGGCAGTCGAACGGCCGGTCGGTGGCATCCGACCGGCCTTGTCTTGTGCGGTGCCCAGGCATCCACCACACTTTGCAGCTCGGCTCCGCCGGGACTGAGAGGAGCCGCAACATTCAATTCTAGCTGAGCGTACTGCTGATATGTCTTTCCGATTTGCGGCCGTATCATGCATCGGGCTGGCCACCCTCCTGGCCCTCAGC